>JBDHHK010000431.1:1237-2401 GCA_039589395.1 Gemmatimonadota bacterium | reverse complement strand
CTCTCCTTGGTGAGCTCCAACGGCGACGGCAGGTTGAACGGTGGCTTCATGAGATCGATTGGACGCCAATCTCCAGTGACGATCTCCACATTTACCGGTTCGTCCGGGAAGGTGGTGCTCAGGAGATAGTCGATCCCACTTCCGGCGATGTTGCGCAAGGCCGCCAGGGCATCGTCGAGACTGAGGTGCACGAGACAGTCGCGACACAGGAGGAGGTCCGCTTCGGGCAGAACGGACGAGATTAGATCCAATTCGATGAATGTGCGGTCGGCAGCACCGAAACGATCGTTGTTCGCGGCCACGATGTCTGGGACGAGATCGGCGCCAACGTACGAAATGTCACCGAACTCAAGATGTGCCATCCAAGTGAAGTCCCCACACGGAAGATCGAGGAGTCGTCGAACTCCGAGTCGGGCCATCAACCCAGGTAGGGCTTCAGCCAATACGTGTGTCTGTTGGGGACTTGACCCCGGGCCACTCGGGGACGCGCCATTCCAGTGGTTGGAGAGATAGGCACACCTGAAAGCCTCGAGTCTCCCAACCGACCTCCCGGCCTCGGCTTCCTTCTCGAAGTAGGCAGCATCAAAGTGGACGAGCCTTCTTCGCTCAGGAGGACTCATTGACCGCTTCCCCATTCCGAGGGCCACCTAACGACTCTGGGCATAAGCTGCGTGCGCTTACTCTCCAGCTGAAAGAAACGCTCGATCAACTGCAGTCTCTCAATGCGCTCATATAAACTGCTCCCGCCGCGCATGCCAGCTTCATACCCCTGTTATACAGCACTGCCTTCCGGACGCAATGCTTGGATGATCAGTAGCAATGGATCAAGGATGTGATCCACGTAATCTCCTACCGTGTGTCGCTCTGCTCCGAGCCGGTACTCACATCCGTTCGCTTCGAAGTTCGCCTCAACACCGGCTGCGGCCATCTCCGGATGAAAGGCAGAAAATACGAAGCGCCCTCCAACCCGTAACACCGAAAGCATATCGGCGAAGAACACGCGCAGATCGGTCAAATGCTCTGACACGAGGCTGCAAAGTGCTGCGTCACACTTGCCCCGGGCGATAGGCAAACCGCGATTTAGATCCCCCTGCGCCAGAGGTATGCCAGGGAGCCTACGGCGTGCAATCCGAAGCATCCCCAATGAGAGGTCCACACCAACGG
>JBDHHK010000431.1:0-1207 GCA_039589395.1 Gemmatimonadota bacterium | reverse complement strand
GATGGCTGCCAGCACGTATGAGGGCGAGCAAGTGAGCACCGGTACCGCAGCCGGCATCGAGCACATGCTCCGCAGGTTTGGCCGTGAGGCAGTTGAGTGCATGCTGCCGGTCGAGTGCGACAAGCGGGTTAGGAGTGTCATCATAGGACGCAGCCCACATGTCATATCCGTCCCGCACTCCCGGCCGTTGGACTTTCTTTCGCTTCACGATCTTCCCCGGCAGTGCTGTATAACGACCCTGCGGATAAGCTGCGAACGTAATCTCAATAGCACCACCATTGCCTCGGATTTGATTGAACTCACCAAGCGCTCAACTCAACTGCTCCTACCGCGTTCGTCACGCTTCATGCGCCTGTTTTACCGCCGGCTACTACTCATCGGGATCCCGGTGGGCCGTCGCCTCATCGTCTACCCAGTCGGGCTCCTCCCAACTCATACCCTTTCGACCGGGCACTACTCGCTTAGGGCCAGGGCGATATAGAGAACAGGACTTCGGCCCATAACAGAATGTCTCTCTGCGAAGGCGTCGCACGTGTGGCGTCCAATGATCCACTATGAGCTCGACCGGCATCTCACAGCCCCAAATGCAACTGCGGCAATGTGTCCGATACGTGCGAGTGTCCAGGCGACGATGCCCGCGGCTACGATAGGTTTGCAGATCCGGAGTCACGCTGTGCCACGGCGGCGGCTCAGACGGAGTCGCTTCTTGACGATCGTGCATCTTCAAGCCTGAGGTCTTGTATAGCTCCACGACTTCCGCGATTCCGTCCGGCACCCATTCCGACTGACCGCTTACCGTGTATCCGACCTGAAACTGATGCTTCGCCTGAGCGGCCTTACCAAGCCCAACGGTGAATTCACAGTCGGTGTCGCCCACGGTGCCATTGAGCCGAAGGGCGTACCCCAGGTAACTGTGGTTTCGCTCGTCAAACGAACGCGTGAGTCTAATTCGCGGCTGAACGGAAACGACCAGCCCCCCCCAACCTACTTTCACAACGAAACAGTCCAGCAAAGCATGCCCGTTCACCTCATGAAATGTGCGGCGGTATAACGACTCTGGGCATAAGCTGCATGCGCCCAATCACCAGCTGCGATTCACTTTCGACCATCAGTGTCCCTTCGGTGCGCACAACTGAACTGTTGGCAGACGCCCTTGAGTGCTTGAGGGTGATCGCGACGGAAGTCGGCGATGGTTTTGAAGTCGGGT
>JBDHHK010000430.1:0-2941 GCA_039589395.1 Gemmatimonadota bacterium | reverse complement strand
CCATTTGCACACTCAGCGTTAAGGACGGTGCTCTACTCCACGCGCACCCCCGAAGGTGTTGCCTTTATTGCGAAGAGTATCTTGGCCAGTTTCCCGCATCCGGTTCACGGATATATGACTCAGTCGAAAGGCTGGTGGTGCGAAGTCGATGATAGCGGTGAAAGCTGGAGTACTCTGAGGGAGCCCGGCGTGATCCCGGATCGATTCATTCGAGAGAAGATCGGGACCGATCTGTGGGTCGCCGGATTTCAGTCGGACGACTGGGAGCAGACTGTCCGTCAATCGGTCCTCCGGCATTTCTTTGCAGCAATCGCAAATGACCAATTGATCATCCAGCTTATGAGAGATGGCGAAGTCTCAACTCGGATCGATTCGTCCAACCTCGCAGATGAGCTGCTCAAGGCAGCTGACGAAGCGCGCCAGTTGCTGCCTGAGCGAGAATACAAGCTGGGCCTCGGTTCGACCTTGTATTTCCATAAAGCAATAACCAGCCCGCTCGATGGGAAACCTTTCATACGAAATATTCCCAAATTGGGCGACGTCAAGCTCTATCTCTACCGAGATACGAAGAACAAGGACATGCCTGATCGATGGGCGATGATGCGTAAGCCACGAATTATCGTCGATCACATGGGAAGCGGAATCCTGAATCGATTTGCCGCCGTTCTTATCTGTGATACCGACAAGGGCAACGAATACCTCGCACAGCTGGAAGATCCCGAGCACAAGCGCTGGCACGAAGAAGAGACCCGGCAGTGGACCACCCAGCAAAAGAAAGAAGCCCACGAAGTGCTAACTGAAATCCGACGCTTTGTCCGGGACACGCTGAAACAGGTCCGCGGTGCGAGTATGGCTGAGGAGCAGGACATCCCGTTTCTTGGGCGCTACCTCCCTGCCGAAGATGAGTCAGGCGTGAAACGCACTAGGTCAAAGAGCGAGCCCATAAGAGGTGTGGCGCGAAAAAACACTCGGCCGCGAGTTGAGGTTGTCGATGACGTGCCCGCCCCTGGCCCGGGGCCGGAACCGGGGCCATTTCCCGATCCTGGTCCCGATCCGCATTTCCCGGGTACTGAACCTCGGCCGGGGCCGAAAACTGGCCCCGGTGGCGACGACGATATTCAGATCTTGTCGCCACAAGATGTCCGGTTCCGTGCATTTCGTTCGGGTGATGGCTACAAGATCATTCTTCAGTCGGATGATGAACTGTCGGGTCGGCTGAAGCTGCGCGCCGTCGGTGAAACAGGACAGTTCACTGTGGATGTGACGGAAGCCGTGGACGAGACCGATAACAAGCAGCTAGACGTCAAGCCGTCGGTGATCGACGACCTTTCACTTGATGCCGGCGTAAAAAAGACTCTGCGAGTGAAGATCGATTCGGATTCTGACCTTGTCTTGGCGATGGGGGGCTAACAATTGGCGGCAAGCAATATTTCCTACCCGCATCCTGTTCTTGGCAACGGCGATGACATTTCGATCGGCGAGATCTCCCCGAACGTTGCCTATGAGATCAGCGACGAGGCAATCCACCTGAGCATAGATGAGTTGACTACAGGTCACTCAGAGATCGATCAAATGGTCCTGAATGGCGATGCCTTGTGGCATTTCCGTATCCAATGTTCACGAACCTACATGCGCGAGAATTTCGGAGCAGGGGACGATAGTTTTGAAGTGCGCCTTAAAGGTGAGGATCGACGATTACGGAGATGAGAAATTCCATCTCCGCACGGGCGAAGTAATTGGCATAGGGCCAACATTTCGATTCCTTGTAGACAAGGTCTATGACCCACTGAAGGCGCCTGTATCGTCGCTCGTTCGGATCACCGAAGGCGAGCACAAAGACGGACCATTCATGCTGACACTCGATGACGATCTTATTATAGTTCGTTTGTCGAAATCCGACTGGCATGAGTACGCCGGCATTCGTGACCGCGTCCCGACAATTGTCCACAGCGCCATAGTCCTTCCTGCGTTAGCAGAAGCAATCCGGAAGATCAATGAACACATGGACACGCTGTGGGGTGGCCGCCTTAAAGATCTCCTCGAGTCGAACAAAATCGACGAGGGCGCTCCGCTGGCGGCGGCGCAGGAAATACTCGCAAGGCCGGTCACGAGAACATTCAACGAAGTAAATGCCACCTTGGACAGAGGGGACCTCTAGCATGCCTGTTCAAACAATACTTTCGAGCAGCCAGCTCGCCACGATGAGGCAGCGGGTCGAATCGGAATCGTCGGTCAAATTGATCTATGAGAAAGGTGATCACTATCCGTTGCCCACGGACGCTCAGTTATTAAATACCCTGATCGAGGTTCCGGACGAACCGCCCGAGCTGCTGACCGGTGGGGCAAGAGGAGACGAGGAAGCCGACAACGCGGTCAAGGTCTACGAGTACCCCGGCCCGCTTGATCGCACGCAAGCGGCGGACCCACGCCTTTGGACGACACTGACCCACACCACGTTCTGGGACTACTGCCGCCGTCGTTGGCCGGTCCGGGGCAAGAATTCCAGTTACATACTCGAGCACTGGTTCGAGAAACCTGGCGGCGGTCTGGGTGCGCTTCGGAGAAACGCGATCTCACGTCTTTGGTGGGCCGCGAATCTTACGGCCGCTCCGTGGGAAACAGATCAGGCGCTGGCACACCTTCGATCGAGCGACCGGTTCAAGTTCACTCGAATCCTGCTATCGCAGGCGCAAATATTTCAGGACGTGGTTGAGAGGGAGTACGGTAGCAACCTGCGGCTTCGCACGTTGTTGCTGAGTTCGTTGGAGAAGTATCTGCCTAGCGTGTCGAATAAGGATAACTTGTCGAAGGCGACCTCGACGAAGTTGCTCTTGGTGCTAAAGAACAGGCACGTCGATGCGTTGCCTTTGTCGGAAGCAGAAAGCGTGATTGACTCGCTCGTGGCGAGCGCTGCACAGCAGCCAAAAGCGGCGTAAGTTAA
>JBDHHK010000429.1:0-2580 GCA_039589395.1 Gemmatimonadota bacterium | reverse complement strand
GTTATGTCGGCGATGTGGTCGACCGCCATCACTATCCCGATCCTCAGCCCCCTGAGCCAGAGCGAAATCGTGCAGCGGTTCAGGGTGAGTACGGTGGTTTGGGCTTCAACATACCTGGGCATATGTGGCAAGAAGAGGGATGGGGGTATGCATTGTTCCCCGACGAAGAAAGCCTCACCCAACGGTTTGAGGACTTTCTCGTCACGATTCGGGATGCGGCCGAAAACGCGGGCCTCAGCGCGGCTGTCTACACTCAGACCACCGACATTGAGACGGAGAATAACGGTCTGATGACGTATGATCGCGAGGTCAAGAAGATCGACCCCGAGGCGATCGCGTTGGCGCAGCGTGGATATTTCCCGCCACGAGTGAGCCGACGTGCGCCGGTTTTCCTGAATCATGCTATGGTCGAATTCGTGCCGATTCCCTCCGGTGCCGAGATCCGCTACACGTTGGATGGATCGAATCCCTCCGAAAGCTCACCGATCTATGAGCATCCGTTTCAGATCACAGAGTCATCCGGTTTGAAGGCTCGTTCGTTTTGGCAGGACGGTACAGCTAGTCGAGTGAGCTCTTTCGAATACGACAAAACGGAAGCAAAACCTGCATTGTCAGTGGACAACACTGAGTCGGGGTTACGTGCCGAGTTCTACGAGCACGACGGCAATTGGCGAGAGTTGCCCGATTTCGATCGTCTCACCTCTACTAGTACGAGTGTTTCTTCGGTCTTTGATCTCAGCGCAACAGCACCCAGCGAGGAGAATTTCGGCCTGCGCTTCAGTGGCTTCATGGACGTTCCGCAAGATGGAGTCTACGGGTTCTACCTGGCATCTGACGATGGGAGCCGCTTGGTGGTCGACGGAGACCAAGTCGTCGACAACGACGGAATACATGGCGTGAGGGAACGTGCTGGCTACGTGGCACTTGCGGCCGGTAAACATTCGATTGAGCTGGTATTCTTCCAGGGGGGAGGTGGCGTGGGGCTGACGCTTCTGTACGACGGCCCTGGATTTGAAAGGCGAGCGATAAAACCGGAGGTTCTATCCCACAGGTGAGCACCGAAGGTAGGCGTTCACCAGTTGCGATCCGCAGTAGTTACGCGGACTATTCTGTTGTCGTACCTTCTTCCGAGATCGAACCCAATACTCTGGACAGGTGAAGCGAAATGAAGACAAAGACACTGCTGCTCCTATTGGTACTCCCGTTGGGTATGCATGCTCAGCAGTCCCAAGAACTCACGGCCGAACAACAGCTCCTGCAAGTCATGCACTCAATAGAGAGCAACGTCCTTTACTCGTGGGTGGACACGTTGGCGTCGCCAAGGTTTGAGGGGCGACTCACTGGTACGAAAGGTTATGACGATGCCTACTTACAGAGCTTTCCCCATTTCTACACTCTGATCTTCCCGGGCGGCGACCTGTATATGCACGTCCCCGTCGGGGATGACGTTGTCGAGAAACACTACGAGTACGAGACGGACTATTTCCCAGGCTCGACTTCGGACAGTGGAGAGGTGACCGCCGAGGTCGTATACGTTGGCTATGGCATAACCGCGCCGGAACTAGGCTACGATGACTATGCCGGTGTAGATGTTGAGGGGAAGATCGTGGTATACGAACCTGAGGTACCCGTCTCGCCGGGAGACGATGAAGACACCTTCATGAAGTGGCGCCCGTACTCATTTCACCAGTACAAGTTGGAGAACGCCGCGAGTCATGGTGCGGTAGGTGTGATATACGACTACCACATAGTCAATCCGAATAACGCGTTCGTCGAAGACTTCATCTATGCAGTGGTGAGCAGAGGGGTGGTTGCCGACATCTTTGCAGGTACGGGCGAAGATCATAGCGAGACACTGCGTTATATCCGCGAGGAATTGAAGCCTCACTCGTTCGAGACCGGGAAAGTGTTCACGATCAAAATGAACACTCAACACCATGCTGAGGGCACTGGAACGAACGTCGTCGGCGTAATCCCCGGCTCGAATCCAGCATTGGCAAACGATCCGATTTTGATTGGCGCCCACTTGGATCACCTAGGGATGAGCCATGAACTGATGCCGGGCGCAAACGACAACGCCTCGGCTATCTCGGTGGCCATGGCAGTGGCCAAGGCCTTGACAGAAAGTCCGGTGAAGCCAATCCGGCCCGTGGTGTTCTTGCTGTTCGGAGCTGAGGAACAGGCTGTTTACGGTTCCCGCTACTACACTGAGAACCCGATCTATCCTCTCGAATCGACGGTCGGATACGTCAATCTCGAGAGCGTGGGTTGCGGAAACATCATTCGGGCTAGCGCGGCGCTGAACTACCCAAGCTTTTGGTCGCACATCGAGCAGGCAAACAACCAGTACGTCCATCGAATTGTGCGCCCGAACGACAACTCATACATCGCACGGCCGCGTCAGGACGCTGCCTGGTTCATCTGGGCCGACGTTCCTTCGATCTCCTTCGGAGTGTCTGGTGCGCAGTCGTTCTATCACAACACAAAAGACAACATAGATACAATCACGCCGGAGATTCTCGAGGATCTGGCGCAGATCGTCTTCATGGCAGTAACCGAGATGGGCAGTATTGAGGAGTT
>JBDHHK010000428.1:0-2452 GCA_039589395.1 Gemmatimonadota bacterium | reverse complement strand
GCATTGGGCACGCATGAGGGATATGAGAATCGCTGAGGAAAGTCTAGGGCTTGGCTGAAACGCGGATGACGGATCACAATTGTACCTAAACTAGATATTGCACATACGCATTCACAATGATATCATAATAGTATCATATTTCGGGAGGAACTAAGATGATACGCGAAACGGAGAACAAGGCAGCTGCCGGATTACCGATGATTGTTTTCCTGGCCATCACACATTTGGCACTGACGGGATGGGGAATCAGCGCCATTGTTGCTGAGAACGTCGCCAGCATAGTTGTAGCGTGGACTCTGTGGGCACTGGTCTACGTACTGTGGGCTGGACTCTTCATTGTGAATCCAAACGAAGCGCGCGTGCTGCAGCTGTTCGGAAAATATTCCGGGACGGTCAAGGACTCCGGCCTGAGGTGGGCAAACCCATTTTTTATCAAGCGGAAGATTTCGCTCAGAGTCCGCAACTTTGAGACTGGAAAGCTCAAGGTGAATGACGCCAATGGGAATCCGATCGAAATCGGCACGGTGGTTGTGTGGAAGGTCGTGGACACTGCAGAAGCGATGTTCGAAGTCGACGACTTCGTGAACTTCGTGCACGTGCAGAGTGAGGCCGCTCTGCGCAATCTGGCAACCGACTATCCTTACGATGCCCATGGGCAAAACGACGTGGCACTAAGCAGCCACACGAGCCAGATCTCTGAACAGTTGAAGGGTGAGGTGCAGGCGAGGCTCGACAAGGCCGGAGTTGAAGTAATCGAGGCTCGCATAAGTCACCTGGCATACTCGCCTGAGATCGCTCACGCTATGCTCCAGCGCCAGCAGGCGACAGCCGTGATAGCGGCCCGTACCAAGATCGTTGAAGGCGCCGTCGGTATGGTCGACATGGCGCTCGAGTTCCTTTCCAAGAAGAACATCGTTGAGCTGGATGAGGAGCGAAAGGCAGCAATGGTCAGCAACCTATTGGTGGTGCTCTGCTCGGATCGCGGCACCCAACCTGTCGTTGCCGGTGGCAGATCGAAAAGCGTTCTCGCTGCGTATCGATCGCAATGTCCTAGACGCAGTCCAGCGGTGGGCAAACGACGATCTGCGCAGCTTGAACGGTCAGATCGAGTACTTGCTGCGAAATACATTGAAGAAAGCTGGGCGGCTCAAGGATAAAACAGCAGGCGACGCCGGAGAGGTGAATGAACGAGGATAGAGACAGCATCGTATTTGAGGCACTTTTTTCGGACGTGGTATTGCCGAGTCGGGAGACAGAGGGCTCTGCCGGCTATGATGTTCGGGCTTACCTCGTGGGTAGGAGTGTTAAAACACGCGTCGGCGATACCGGCGAGGTGAAAGAGAGAGCGGCCGAGTCTGGGCAGCTCACGCTCGACCCGGGAGACATCGCGCTGGTGCCCACCGGCTTCAAGGCGAATGTGCCAATAGGATACGAAGCCCAGGTCAGGATACGCTCCTCCATGGCGTTCAAGCGCGGCCTTTTACTCCCGAATGCACCCGGAACGATCGACGCAGATTACCCGGATGAATGGTTGATTCTCGTGAAGAACGACTCGGCGCAACCAGTGACCATCGAGCACGGCGAGCGGCTCGCTCAGGTGATCCTCAGTCGTTACGAAGTGCTTCCTTGGGTGAAGGGTGTTGTTGGACTAACCACTGATCGTAAGGGTGGATTTGGGAGTACGGGCCATGCGTAGCGACGAAGGCGTGTCTTGACGACGGCTGCAGTAGTCCTGTTGGCTGTATTGGTTTGTCTCTTACTCGTGGTGTTGGCCCTCCTCGTGAGAGGCGAGAGCAAACTCGATCTGGGGCCGTTTCAGCAGCAGCTGGTAGAGCTCCGCCAACGCCTGGACGCAATTGTCAGCTCCCAGGCGCAGGTGCCAAGGGCTATCGCAGAGGGCAAGGCTGAACAGCTGAAGTCCCTCTCGGACGTCCGCACTCAGTTGGTCCGGCTTTCCGCCACCACCGCGCGATTGGAAGAGGTAGGGCAGAGCATCTCCCAGGTCCAGGATCTTCTGAAAGTCCCGAAGCTACGCGGCACCTTGGGTGAACTCTGGCTGGAGGAGTTGTTGAGACAGGTTTTTCCGACTGGTCACTACGAATTGCAGTATGGCTTCAAGTCGGGCGAGCGGGTGGATGCGGTGATTCGCTTTGGCGGACGGTTGGTTCCGGTGGATTCCAAGTTCCCATTGGAATCATGCCAGCGGATGTTGATGTCAGAGGGCGACGATGCTGCTCGCGAGCGTCGAGCCTTTCGGCGCGCGCTGAAAGCCCGCATTGACGAGATCGCTGACAAGTACATTCGTCCTGAGGAGGGCACGTACGATTTTGCCCTCATGTACATTCCCGCCGAAAACGTGTACTACGAGGCGATGATCAGAGACGAGGCCCCAGAGGAGGAAAGTAGTGCCGTAGGATACGCATTGAACAGGAAAGTCATACCGGTATCGCCC
>JBDHHK010000427.1:0-2875 GCA_039589395.1 Gemmatimonadota bacterium | reverse complement strand
TCCAGTCGAACGGGCGTTCGCAGCTGGGGCAGGCGACCCAGTGGCCGAAAAAGGCTGTGCGGTCATGACCCCCGATCATTCCGCAGTGTGGGCAACGCAGGATCACTGTTCTTTCTCCATTATTTGGTTCTTGTTTTCCTTAAAAAGGCAGAGAATGTGCCGCTAGAGAGGATGGTTGGCCTGGTGGTATAACGCGTTATGTTGCAGGCACTTAAGGGGTCAAACCTGATGCCTCAGAGGTGTCCGTAAGGAGCCCTCGGTTACTGTTTGGTAACGGCGATGGTAACGGTTGAACTGGTGTGAAATGGCGGTGTTTACACTGCGGAATGGCGGGCAGGTTTTACCGGATGCGGGCGATGAAACTCACTGTTCCTGTATTGTCGGGTGCAAGGGAACTCAGGTCGTTGAGCAGCGTCCAGCGGATGTTGCTTACACAGCGATCGTAGTTGACCGGGGCACCGCAGGCAGTTGACGTCGGCGAGTAAGCCCAACTGGCACCGTCGTCTTGCGAGTACTCCACGGTCACTCCGATGCCTGCAGGGAGGCTGTTGACGACACTGCCGACCTGGAAATCGACCTGCGCTGGTAGGGTGTCGATCACCACTACGTCCACGGCGCCGGTGTTGCCGAGGTTAGAGAGCGAAAGCGTGTAAGTGAGATCGGTGCCCGGCGTTTGAACCCCTACGGGGTTAACGGATTTCGAAATCGTCATGTCAGCCAGCATGCTCTCCTCGGCACTGAAAGAGAGTGACGGCTCGGGCTCCGTGTAGCGCCGTATGATCAGGTTGTCCCACCAGCCCACGGATTGTGCCGGCGCCACTCCCATGAAGCCAGTTTGAGCAGCGGTGGTGGTGCCGCTCAGTAACGGTACCTCAGCTCCGAACCAGGGTTCGGGATCGAGGTCGCCGTCCTCCCAGAAGCGCGCAGTGGTTCCGAAGACAGCAAAAGTCCATGTGCTGGGGCTGTTGAAGGGCCAATAGACGCGGCTGGGCCCGCTTAGACCCCCGCCAAGGGCGTTTCGCTCGCCGTTGGCCCACGAATCCCATGCGATCGCTGGCGTATTGGGGTAGTTGCCGTGCGAATAATGCAGATACTCGTGGGTTGAACTGGTGTTGATCGCCGATACACGCACCACAACTGCGTCCGTAGCGTTTGCCGGATAGTTCTGGTTTGCATCGTGGTCGACGGAAACCAATACGTCTTGCTCTGTGTTGGAAAAAGCCGCGTCGGTGACGTACATGTCTGAGGTGTTGTTGTCACCGGTGTTGAATGAGACTCGTTGACTTGCCCCACCATAAGTAGGTGCCGCATATCCGGTACCGTGAATGTCAACAGCCTTGGCTCGCGTATACCTGGCCCCCCCGCAAACGGATCGGTCGAAAAGTCGTCCCACCAGAGATAGACGTTGCTCGTGGTAACGGCCGGCGGAGATCCGGCAGTCGGGTTGCCATAGAAGATGTAGTGGTTCGTGTCGGAGCCGCCGGCCGCGATGTTGGTCTGACACTGAAAGATTATGTGCGTGTCGGCCGTGCTTAACCCCGTGACAATTCGAGGTACTTCCGCCCACGTCGAGCCGTTCCAGTAGAACACTCGCAAGTCGTTACCGTCGGCTCTCATGTCGCCCTGCGCTATTTCCGTGGCTGAGTCGAACCCGGTGACGCGAACCGTATAACCCTGGTAGCCGTTGTACGGCGTTACAGGTCCCGTGTTGATGGTGACCTGACGCCGTTCGTTGAAGCCCACAGGCCACGTGCCCTGGGGCTCATCGACTGGAGACAGGGCAGTGCCCGCTCCCGCCATCAGCACCAGGCTCGAAACGTGAGTAGCTCGTCTTAGGAGATTCACCGGCACCATTGTAGCATTTTCCCCAGGTCCTCTGGTTGCTGTCGGTCCCAGAGTCGGGCCGCAAACTGCAACGACGGAACCGTCAGCTGCATCGGTCGTGCCCTGATAACAAGTGGCGTTAACCAGTTGTCAATCAAAGGCTTAACCAGACTTAGACGATCCGGCCTTTCGGGGTGATGTTACGTTTTGGTAACCTCTTGGGTAACAATGGCGCCCCCGCTCATTCGGCTTCGAGCAAGCCGTATTTCTTTCTTTTTTCCCAGAGGTTCTTGCGAGATATCCCCAGCATCTCAGCTGTCTTCTGGACGTGGTTATCGCAGTCCAGCAGTGCCTGCCGGATGTAGTCCCTTTCAGCGTCAGCGAGGGTCATGCCCTTTGGGACGGTGAACGAACCGGACTGCGTATCCGCTGCCGCCGTCATGTCGAAGCCACCGAGAGGTGGAAGGTCCTCAGCCTCGAGCATCGATCCGTCGGCGAATATCATCGCCCGCTCGATGACGTTTCGCAGTTCCCTTACGTTACCCGGCCAATCCCACTGCTGGAGCTTATCGATCGCAGACGGCCCAATCGAGTCCACTTCCTTGCGAAATTCCCGGTTGAAGATTTCGCGAAAGTGATTGGCCAATACGGGCAAATCATCCCGGATGTCTCGGAGAGTTGGCATCGCGTGTACTGCTACACTCACGCGGTAGTACAAATCGGCCCGAAACAGTCCGTCCTTTACCAGTTGCTCGAGGTGTTGATTGGTGGCGGTGATTATGCTCAGACTGACGTCCATTTCTTCGGTTCCGCCGACTCTACGAAACCGTCGGGATTCGAGGAAGTTGAGCAGCTTCCCCTGTAGTTCTGTGGAAAGATCGCCGATCTCATCGAGGAAGAGCGTGCCTCGATTTGCCACTTCGATTAAGCCACGCTTCGACTCCTTTGCGTCGGTGAATGCCCCTCTCTGATAACCGAACAGTTCTGCCTCGAGCAAGTGAGAAGGCAAGGCCGAGCAGTTGATCTCGACGAAGCGTCCGGCAGACTGACG
>JBDHHK010000426.1:0-2191 GCA_039589395.1 Gemmatimonadota bacterium | reverse complement strand
GCTGGATCGACGTAGTGCATACGCGTCGGGCAGCATCGGGATGGATTCACAAGGAACCGGCCGGTGCTCTTCGGGCAATTTCGATGCCGGCGGCGGTTCGCTTTGTCGCGGAGAATGCCGAGCCGGCGCCTCTCGAGCTGGCGGTGTATGACCAGACGGGCAGGTTGGTCTGGTCGCAAAGCACCCGGCCGCATCTGCACGGCGATTTCTCCTTCCACTGGCCCTGCGCGCACGCCGCGCGCGGCGTTTACATCGCGCGGGTGCTCCAGGGAAACAGGCAATGGAAGAGAAGCGTGTTGGTGTTGAGGTGAGTGGGGACAGCAGCACAAGCAGTATCTTGAGCCGCCCCGGTTTTGTGGACACACCGAACGCCAAAGTTATCTTCACTCTGTGGAGGTGTGTCTATGAGAAAGTACGACGCCGATTTCAAGCGGGAAGCGGTCCGTCTGGCGGGTGAGCCAGGCAAGTACGATAGGCAGGTTGAGCGTGAGCTGGGCCTGTACCAAGGAGCGATCCGGCACTGGCGCGAGCAACTGGAGAACTCAGCTGAGCCTGGGGAGTCATCGGACCCGCATCGGTATACGGGTTCGTGACCGAGCACCGCTCCATATGGAGTATCGGGAGGATGTGCCGAGTTCTTGGGGTGTCTCGGAGTGGGTACTACGCTTCGCTGGGGCGGCCACGCAGCCGGCGTGCTATCGATACTGAGGCTTTGGACAAGCGTGTACGGGAAGTCTTCATGAAGCATAAGCGACGCTACGGTTGTGTGAAGGTCGCACGAGAGCTCCGTGCGGAAGGCTGGAATGTGGGCAAGAACCGTGTTTCTCGCCGTATGCGCCATATGGGGCTTCGCTCGAAGGTGGCTCGCAAGTACCGGCCGACAACCGACTCTTCGCATGGCCTGCCGGTTGCGGCGAATGTGCTGAACAGAGACTTCAAGGTGGCGGAGCCCAATCGTTCCTGGGTTTCCGATATTACCTTCATTCCCAGCAATTCGGGCTGGCTGTATCTGTGCGTCTTCATCGACCTGTACTCGCGCATTGTCGTAGGATGGGCGTTGAACCGCTCTCTGCACCGGCAACTGGTGGTAGACGCCTTCTGGCGTGCTGTGTGGCGTCGCAGGCCGCGCAGGGGCCTTGTAGTTCACTCTGACCGAGGCTGTCAGTACGCGTCGGCACAGTTCTGTGAATTGCTCAAACAGCATGGATTCATCCAAAGCATGAGTCGCAAGGGCAATTGCTGGGACAACGCCGTAGCGGAATCCTGGTTTCGTTCACTGAAGACAGAATTGGTCTATGACGCCAAATACAGCGGTTACGAGGACGCATATAGGGACCTGTTCGAACACATCGAGATCTACTACAACCGTCAAAGGAGACACGAGACACTTGACTACGTTTCGCCAGCTGAGTTTGAACGCAACGCTGTGCGAAAGGTCGCATGAACAGTGTCCACTTTTCCGGGGATGGATCAAAGGGAGGCGGAGGCGAAATATGACTGAGAGACAAGACAAACCTATTGATGACAAGTTGTTGTCCACACCCCTGGACTATGCCGCCCTGGTGGAGTATCAGGAGGGGTCTGTTGTCAGCCGTACGATCATCAGCAAGGGCGTGGGTACGGTGACAGTGTTTGCATTCGACAAAGGCGAGCGGCTCAGCACGCACTCCGCGCCCTACGATGCGCTTCTCCAGGTCGTGGAAGGGACAGGGCTGGTCACAATAGAAGGAAAGGAACACGAGGTGAGCGCACCCCGGTTCATCATCATGCCCGCCGACAAACCGCATTCGGTAGACGCCCGGGAGCGGTTCAAGATGGTGCTGGTGATGATGCGGGCGAAGTAGCACACGTCAAGGGTGTGTCGGCAACGGCCACGATGCCCGTTTCGGTTACGGTGACGGTAACGCGGGCGAGTTGGACAAGCACGAAATCCCAAGCACGAAATTCGAAACAAATCCAAACCGGGAATCTATCAAATCAGAAAAGGGAAAGACGCAGGCAGGGCCCCAGCTATTTGGATTTTCAATTTGGGGTCTGATTGTTTCGGATTTCGATATTCGCTTGCCACGACGCAGTTCCGCGAAGCGGGACGAAGGCGGGTGCTTCGAGTTTCCGGCCCGCGCGGCAGGCAGAACGGTGTCGTCACCGCGACCGTGGGCCCTTCATTCCAAACGGAGGTCGATATGAAAGC
>JBDHHK010000425.1:0-2508 GCA_039589395.1 Gemmatimonadota bacterium | reverse complement strand
GATTCGGTTCGAGCTGCCCGTGAGTGTCGCGGTCAGCCTGGCCGTGTACGATGTGTCGGGGCGGGTGGTCAAGCGGCTGGTCGACACAACCATGCCAGCCGGACGACACGAGGTCGCCTGGCACGGGCGGAACGACGCAGGTCAGGCGGTAGCCTCGGGTGTTTATTTCTACCGTATCCAGGCCGGGGACTTCATCGATACCAAGCGCATGGTTCTCCTCAAGTGATCTTTGCCGCATCTGAGCCAGGAATGCGAGAAGCCCGGTCGTCGAGTCGTTAGAGACTCAGGCGGCCGGGCTTTTTCTGCCAATGGATTGGGGCTCGGGCCGGCCGTGCTACAGCTCGCTTCGCGCCCGGTGCGTGCGTCCTACGCGCTGTAATAACTTGCGCGTAGGGTCGAACGCACGACACCCGGTTTAGGAATGCGAATGTAGTCAAAAATACAAGTGGTTGATATGTTTGTAATTGCAGAAACGGCTGTTTGTTATCGAACTCGTGAGTTGTCTAATCAGTTCCCTTTTGTCTAATGAAACCCCAACAGATCCGATCTGTAGTAGACCATATGGAAACGGCTGGACTCCGAATTTTTTCGCGGGTTAGTTTGGGGATGTCAACAAGTCCCAAGCTAGAGCCGCATGAGTGTTCTTTGGCACTCAAAAACGTAAAGGAGCCCAGCCATGAATAAGTATATATGGGTCGGTATGGATGTCCATCAAGAATCGATCACTGCAGCGATCCTCGAAGGAGATAACCACGACGTACAAGTCGTCAAAATGTCGGGGGATCTCACCAAGGTTCGGCGCCTGTTCCGCCGACTTTCCAAACGAGGTCCTGTTCGGGCATGTTACGAGGCTACGGGTGCCGGGTTCGTCTTGCACAGAGTTTTGAAACGAGACGGCTATCACTGCGAGGTGATCGCTCCCTCCCTGATCCCGCGAAAACCCGGTGATCGTCGTAAGACGGATCGCCTGGATGCGACGATGTTGGTTAAGCTATATCGAAGTGGTCACCTGACTCCTGTTCATATTCCCACCGAAGACCAGGAGGCGATCCGTCGTCTCATTCGACTGCGAAACACCTACCAAGATCAGTGTAAATCGACGAAAAGACGAATCGTCGGCATCTTGCGCGCACATGGTTTGGTCTTTCGCGGCACAAAAACGCTATGGACGGCAAAACACATTGTCTGGTTACGGAAGATGCGTCGTGAACTTGAGGGGCCGCTACAGACAGCCCTGGCGACCGAACTCGAACATCTCGAGTATCTAGAAACGCAACGTAATGCCCTGGACGGTGATATCGAACGCTTTGCCCAGAGTCCTCCCTATCGAGGCGCTGCGGAGGCACTCTGTTGTCTGCGAGGCATCCGAACATTGTCGGCCATGACGCTTCTTTGCGAGATTGACGACATTCATCGGTTCCGTTCGCCACGTTCATTGATGGCCTACTTCGGCCTGGTCCCTGGAGAACGATCCTCGGGAGAGCGAGAACGAAGAGGACCCATCACGAGGGCGGGAAATGCTCACGTCCGACGCATTCTCGTCGAAGCCGCGTGGAATAATCGGCACCAAGCCGGTGCCGAACTGATCCTGAGACGGCGCCGCGAAGGCCAACCACCCGAGGTTGTGGCCATCGCGGTGAAAGCCCAGCACCGGCTCTCAAAAAAGTTCCATCGGTTGTGGAGAACGAAGCACTGCAATGTGGCCGTCACAGCCGTCGCCCGAGAACTTTGTGGTTTTGTGTGGGCCATCATGAAAGCGGCGCCTCGGCACTAACTGAGACGCCACAGAGAGACACTTCGAGAGGAGAGCATCGATAGGAGAAGAGCCAGCTCCGGACGAACATATGGGAATGCGGTAACCCGTAAGGCTCTTGCCAGACGGAAACCCGCGGATATCAGCTTGATGATCGTCGGTAAGCGCTCTCCTCTCGAAGAAAGAATATACTTGACGCCAGCCGTTTCCATATCACAGAAGAAGTGGCAGATGAGAATCAGCTGAAAAGTAAACACGCGGGTGGTGGGTAATCGGGGAGGCAGTCCCTCGGCGGCAACCGCCTCCGGTCAATACGTGCGCGTTTCGAACTCGGAGAGCGAGCGCACCTCTTCTCTCAGGTAGGAACGGCGGCGGAAGGTAAGCTCCTCCCAATCCACTTCATGACCGTCGAAATCCGGCCCGTCCACGCACGCGAACTTGGTTTCGCCGCCGACCCTACAGCGGCAAACCCCGCACATGCCCGTGCCGTCGATCATGATCGGGTTGAGGCTGACCCGTGTGTGAATCTTGTGCGGGCGCGTGGTTTCGGCTGTCTTCATCATCATGAACATGCAGCCCAACGCAACGACCCGGTCGACGTGCTCGCCTTCGTTAATCAGGTTGTCGAGGACGTTGGCGACACGGCCTTCTTCACCGCACGACATCCCGTAGGTCGTCAGCAACAGGCGATCCGTGCACTCGCGGTACTTGTCCTGCCAGTACAGGAGGTTCTCGCTCCGCGCCTCCATCAGCCC
>JBDHHK010000424.1:0-2013 GCA_039589395.1 Gemmatimonadota bacterium | reverse complement strand
CGAGAATCCCCATCACGAAGAAGCGCGACCTTCAGACGCTCCCGCCGGATTCCCTGATCGACCGGACTGTGAATCGTAACCGTCTCAGCAGCGAGCGAACCAGCGGCTCCAGCGCGAGGCCCTTCACGGTATTTTACGACTCGAAGTTCCACTCCGTCCGGAATGCCATGTTCCTTCGAGCATTGAGGAGCGTTGGCTATCGCTTCGGTCAGAAACTGCTCCTCGTAACCACTCGGAGATCCCGTGTTCGATCGAGACGATTGCTGCGCTGGAAGTACGCACCTTCTCGAGAGACGCCCGAGCGCCTATTGGAAGAGATTCGGCGCTTTGGCCCCGACTGGATCTACGACTGTGTCACGCCTCTTCGGCTGCTCGCAGAGGAAGTTGCCCGACGATCGGACCAGCTAGCCAAGCCCATCCGAATCGTCACAACGGCCGAGACCCTCGACAAGGCAACTCGACACCTCCTGCAAAGGACCTTCAAGTCTGACGTCTTTCAGTTTTACGGATTGACGGAAATGGGCCTCGTGGGTTGGCAATGCTCCGAGCATAATGGCTATCACTTGGCCGACGACACAGTGATCGTCGAGCAAATGCCGCCCCGCGAAGGGGAGGGTCCTCCCCGACTCGTCATGACGAACCTCGATTCCACCGTCATGCCCTTTATTCGGTACGACACCGGTGACATCGGGGTTCTCCACCGAGACCGAGTCTGCAAGTGTGGTAGAGCCTTCACCTTGTTGACAACACTCGAGGGACGGACCGTTGACTGTGTGCAGCTCAGGAACGGCCGGCGAGTATCGCCATACATGCTCACCTGTGAGCTCGAGAAGTTGGAAGGAGTTGGCCGCTATCAGATTGTTCAAAACGAACCCGGAAGTTTGAGGGTGTACCTGGAGCCTCGAGCGGAAGGGACTCACACGCTCCAAGAGGACATACGCAGAGTACTTCGCGCTGTCGTCGGCGAGGGATTCGGGATCGAGGTCGAAATCAACAGCAAGCTGATAATCGTTCCGGGCAGGAAGTTTCGCGTCGTCGAGTGCAGACTAGAGGATCGGGGGAGCGGTGAGAATCCTGTGCACGAACTATGAGTACCCCCCCATCGGAGGCGGCGGTGGTGCCGCCTCCAAGGGACTCGCCGAGGCACTCGCCCGGCTGGGTCATCGAATCGACGTGGTTACCTCTGGCATGAAGGATGTGCCGGGGTACGAGGAGACCCGAGGCGTTCACATCCACCGCGTCCGATGTATTCGCCGGTACAGGCACTACGTGACCATTCCCGAAATGCTAACCGCGGTTTTACCCATTTACAGGAAAGCCCTCGAGCTCGCAAAGAAAGACGATTACGCGGTGAATCACACCCATTTCATCCTGCCGTCCGGACTCAGTTCCTACATGCTCTGGAAAGCAACAGGGATCCCCTACGTCATCAGCATGCATGGGTCGGATGTCCCTGGATATAATCCGGACAGGTTCCACCTGCCCCACATCTTACTACAACCGCTGTGGAGGCAGATCGTCAGGAACGCCAAATGTCTCATTACGCCGTCGGCTTTCTTGAAAGAGCTGGTTGAAGAGCGGGTCGACGCGAGGATCGAGGTGGTGCCGTATGGCATCGAGTTTCCCGAACCCGGGAATTGGTCCAAAGAGAATCGCATTCTCGTTGTAACTCGGATGTTCGCCCGAAAAGGGGTGCAGTTTTTTCTTGAGGCCCTGAGAGACATCGAGACGGACTGGGAGATTCTCATCGCTGGCGATGGTCCTTACCTGCCGAGGTTACGCGAGATGGCAAGCAATATGGGGCCGCAGGTCAGTTTCCTGGGCTTCCTAGGGACCGCGAGGCTGTCCGAGCTATACGATTCCTCTAAGATCTTCGTCTTTCCGTCTGTTCAGGAAAATTTCCCCGTGGTACTGCTGGAGGCGATGAACGCCGGCTGTGCGGTGATCACGACCAGCGCGCCCGGCTGCGCCGAGGTGGTTCAGGATGCAGCGATCAAGGTGCGGCCCGCGAGT
>JBDHHK010000423.1:0-2023 GCA_039589395.1 Gemmatimonadota bacterium | reverse complement strand
GAGTGGGCAGGTAATGTTGGCGCGTATTCGGCACGGTCAAGTGCTCGCCGTCGACTGGCCGCGTCTCCTTCATCGAATTGTGCTTCGGCGTACGCGTCCTGAAACCGTTTAACGATTCTCGGCGTGACCTCAACGGGTGTGTGGGTCGCGCGGATTATGCGCCGCAGTTCTCCCCCACGTCCATGCTCCTTGAACTCGAAGGCCCTGCCCTCACCCCAGTAGATCCGATCCTTCCAGATGTGCAGTGATCCACGGGCTGAGAAGTGCCGCGCGACAGGATACAGCATCTCCCCTATCAGCAGCTCCGCCACCGTGAACTTCCCAACCGTAGTGTGGATTTCCCCATCGGGACCGGCGATCGCGACAGCTGCGGTATCCACCGTCAAGCCTGCCGCAGAGAAAGTGTCGACGCTGGTTTGGCTCTGAAGTACGAAGGATCCATCCGGCAGTGCACCCCTGACCCAGTAGCCGCGATCGGTGATCCCCTTGCCAACTGTGCGGCCAAAGTGCCCATCGGGGCCGTAGACATTCACTCTGCGTAGGTGGTAGTCGTATCCAAACATCGAGTCGGCGCGGTACTTCCCTGCGGTCCACAATTGGCGGAACTCACCTGGTCCTTCACCGTACCCACCCAGACCTCGCAGGAAACCGCCGTCGGAGTTGTAGAGTCGGATTTCGCGCGATCCGTCATCGGCCGCCAAGATAGTGCCATCAGGCAAACGAGAAACAGCATGCACCCGGGAGAACTCGTACTCTGGTGCTCCACTGGCCACGCCTATTCTCAGGGACCACGCGTCCTCCACGCGCCAACCGCTGTGTCGCTTCCACAGCGGACGCTGGTTTTCAACGATCTCCACACCGGAGCTATCTCGGCTGTTGAACGCCGGACCCTTTGGCACGTGCGTGCAGCCTGAGACGACACCGACAGCGAGTGACAAACCTACCGCACTTATGGTGTAGCTGTGATCTGACAGTGCCAGTCTTCGCTCAATGGTCAGAAGCCGCCTAACGACTCTGCAAATAAGTTGCGAACGCAAGCTCGCTAGCTGCAAGAAGCGTATTAATTCCTGTGATCTCACCATGCGCACAAACAGATTGTTCCCCCAGCGTTCGTCAACTTCATTTGCCTGTTAGGAAGCCGCTGTCTGTCGAACCCTTCCGAGCCGACACCAGAATCCTTGACCCCGACAGGGGCCCTGGTGTGCGGTCGACAAGGCTATTGAAGGTGTGAACCTCCTCGAAACCCAGATCATCAAGAAAGAGTGAGATTTCTGCGAACGACACTATCGCCATAGGATGTGTCTTGTGAACGGTCTGAGTGTTGCCTACAGCGTCAACCCATTCGAACCGATCATGGTGGCTCATGAGCCAACGATGGAAGTCAAACTCATGGTGAGTAGTGCGCGTCACCGTGACCCCATCAACCTCGAACGTGAACTCCGGCGGATCGCGATAGTTCCTCAGTATCCATAAGAAATTTCCGAGCTCAAGGAAGAGCACACCTCGAGGACGAAGCGCCCGCGCACAACGCGCAAGTGCTTCACGTCGATCGGGTGCGTCCAAGACATAGAGGTATGGGCTAGTGACCGCCGCGATCAGGTCGTACGCAGAATCCTCGTCGAGATCGAGGAAACCTCGTTGATAAAACTGAACGTCGGGAAGTTGCTGCGCCAGCTCTTGGGCCGCAGCCGCGTAATCGGGGTCTGGTTCGTAACCCGTGACCGACCAACCCGAGTTGCAGAGCGGTGTGAGAAGACGCCCTGGACCGCAGCCCATGTCGAGGAAGCTCCCCGGTTTGGGTATGCCATAGAGTTCGCGAAGGTACTCGACGAAACTCACGACCGGCTCCGGATCCGATTCATACGCAGAGTATAGCTGGCTCTGATTCATTGGATTAAAGGCTTCCTAACTCGTTTTCTGCGGAACTGCATAATCCAATATGCGGCGAGATGAGTCATGCTATTATGAAGGTCTCTTGGGTTATTGTAGCGCTCCGGCTGCCTAGTCCCTTGCTGTCTAAAAC
>JBDHHK010000422.1:0-3797 GCA_039589395.1 Gemmatimonadota bacterium | reverse complement strand
GAGCGGAGTTACGTGCGCGGTGGCATCACTGAAAGTGGATTGGATCATCACCGATCCGAAGCGGTGGGTCTCGCGTTGGGCAACGGTTTCTATTGCCACGAGGCGGCCTTCAGTCACATTCCTCCGTGCGGTCTCCAGAGTCTGGGCCACGCGGTCGGCAGGCACCGCTTCTAGATCGCCCAACGCCAACCCTATGACGGCGCCCGATTGGACGATCAGCGGTCCACCCTGTTCGCCGTGCTCGAGCGAATCAGATAGCAGTAGGAGCCCGTCGGGGCGGTCTCGCCAGGAGACCACTTGAAGCCGCTCGGTAGCGGCAGCGCCGCACCCGGGGTGAGAGAAAGCCCACGTCCAAACGCTGTCGCCAACTTCTGACTCGAGCGGGATGAAGTCAGTCGACGAGATAGGAAGCTTCAGCACGGCAACGTTTCGTTCGGTGTCCCACGCAGCTACCCTGACGTCGTCGCTGATGCTGGTTCCGTCTGCAAGCTCCAGTTCCAGCGCCTCGGCTCCGCGAATTGCGGCGTAAGTGGTGAGGAGTAACCCGTCAGGTCCTGCGAACACTCCAGTGCCGCAAGTAGGATCAGTGCGAAACCTCGTCACCGAGAAAAACGCCAACTGATTTCGGGTGTTGGCGTCGACGTTCTCAGGCAATACGTCGACGCGAGCCTCTACCTCCGGCGCCACTATGACGGGCTGGAGGTTGAAGTTCAAAACCGAGGTCACTCCAGGCAAAACCTCCCTAGTGACATCGATGCCGTGGTATCCCTCGGCAACGACCTGCATTGAGTAGGTGCCCGGTTGCAGCGTCATATCTCCGCCTGAGTTGATCGACCCTCGGCCACCGATATTGACATCTACCGGCACGCTCAGAAGAGACGGACCCACGCGCAGAACCCCAGAAACCTCCCGGCTACCGAGGTTAGGCCAAATCCAGGTGGTCTCCGCAAGCTGATCTTCTTCCGTGCCCGTGCCAACCAGATATTGTGCGTCTCGAAACCTTCGGATCACCTCTGGAAGGAACGTACGTTCATCCACCTGCATGTCAGGCTCTAGGCGCACAGCCCAACGCATCCAGGTGTCAGCCAGATCGGAATTGCCGGCTTCTATGTGCATCTGGACCAGGTATTGAACTCCCACGGCCCAAATGCTGTCGGGTGGTTGGTTGACCGGGTTGACTGCCGCAACGAAGAAGTCGCGCGCGCGGTCGATCTCCAGGTTGAAGAAAGCGTCGATTCCACTTTCGACCAGTTCCGCGCGAGTTACTTGCGCATTAGTGGCAACGGAGACCGCCAGCATGGGTATTGCGGCACAACCCAGGAGACGGCAAGGGTGCAACCGTGTTCGCTTTGACATGCTGCTCTCCTGGTCGGCTTTTCTTTGTCAGCCAGTTCCAGTAAGTCGGATCGGTACTACCGTAGTTTCTCCAGACCGTACGATCACGGTCGTGTCAACAGCGTTGAAATCGGGATGCTCGAAACGGAGCGTATACTCTCCAGGCGGCACCGTATCCAGACGGATTGTGACCTGATCGATACGGCGGCCATTAATTGTCACATTGGCCCACGGCCTAACCCCAATACGGAGAAACCCAGGGGCGGGCGGGGTCGGAGCTCGTCTCTGTTGTGTGCGCGATACCGTCGGTGTCGCAGCAACCGGTGAAGCAGTGTACGGGACCCGAAACCTCTCTCCGGCCTCCAGCCTATCTTCGTAAACGAATGGCTCGAAGCCGTCTGCCTCTATGCGAATGGTGTGGGTGCCAGCTGGGAGCTCGGAACTCCAGTGAAAGTGAGCTGTGCCGTTGTCGGGGTGGTGGGTTCCGCAACCGCTTCTTCTGCTCTAGCCGGTACGACGTCTTGCGACTGTACCGAAGTAGTGTCCATCGGATCGGATTGGGCCGCCGCGGTTGATTCGGGAGCTGGGGCCTCCGAGGCCCGGGCCTCTGCATCCATTTCGGTCTGTCTGGTGAACCACAACGAACCCAAGCCGCCCACCGCAACAGCAATTGCGAACCCCACCAGAATTGCCGCACGCCGCTTCTTTTTTGGGGGTTGAGCGACTCCTGCTTGGTCTTGCTTCGTACCCGGCTTGCTAAACCGCGCCATGAGCTCGGTACTGATACGGTCGTGCTCGGATTGCGGTGTATCCATCGACACCGTTTCGACATCCGCTAACGTAGCTTCGTCACTCGGCTCCTTTAGAGCGTTCACAAATGCGGTAACCGACGAGAACCGATGCTCCGGTTTCTTTGCGAGCGCCTTGTTGACCGCTTGATACAGATGATTTGGGAGTCCAGGCCGTAGCTCCTTCAACGGCAGTGGTTGAGCAGTACAATGCTTGTGCAGGATATCGATTGCCGAATCGCCCTCGAAGGGCAGATGGCCGGAAAGCATGCGGTACGCCATAACCGCCACCGAGTACTGGTCCGATGCGCCCGTTACAGCCTTCCCCATGCCTTGTTCCGGGGACATGAAATACGGCGTACCAATGACCGATCCGGAGGCGGTCAGAGTGCCTTCAGTGAGCGCTTTCGCAATGCCGAAATCGGTAACCATCACTCGATTCCGCGAATCGACCATGATGTTTGCGGGCTTGATATCCCTATGGACTACCTGTTGATCGTGAGCGTAATCCAGTGCATCCGCAACAGGCATCAGCAGTTCGATCACATCGGCAACAGCCATCGGCCCCGTGTCCGCAAGGCGCTGGTCGAGTGATTGACCTTCCAGAAACTTCATCGCATACCAGAAGATCTTCCCGCCATCGGAAATCCGGTATATCGGTATGATGTTGGGATGGTCGAGTTTGGCGGCGGTTTTCGCTTCTCGCATGAAGCGGTCGACGCCGTGACCAAAAGTCAATTCTGGGGGAAGTACTTTGATCGCCACCTGGCGGTCGAGTTTGACCTCTTTTGCCAGGAATACCACAGCCATTCCGCCTCGGCCCAATTGACGGCCGACTTCGAATTCGTCCTCTGCGTCCTGACGCAACAGCTCAGTCAGGTGACGTATGCCCGAATCATTCAGCGTTCGGGTAACGGCCGCTTGACCTTCCGCGTCGGACACCAGCGAACCGCACTGGTGGCAGTATACTGCGCCATCAGACACAGGTGTATCGCAGAAGGTGCACTGCATTGCCAAACCCCTTACGGAGCGAGCCGCTCGTTTCGTGGGCTAAGCGTGCAACTGCAAGACTGTCGAGCGTGTGCTCGAGTTCGATCCTAATACTGCGTTCTTGCTTAACGATACACCCCACACCTTTCCCGTCAAGCAGATCTCCACGACAGCGCCACAACACGACGGAT
Organism: Gemmatimonadota bacterium; assembly: GCA_039589395.1. Lineage (GTDB taxonomy): Bacteria > Gemmatimonadota > Gemmatimonadetes > Gemmatimonadales > GWC2-71-9 > JBDGYW01. The sequence continues at coordinate 493 of JBDHHK010000422.1, read as the reverse complement.
GTTTCGAAACAACGGCCGAGTGGAGGAGATAATGACCACTCGCGATCAATTATCAGTCAATTCGAACATGCGAGCAGTCAATTGCAGATGCAGGTATGTCCATCGGCGGCTGGCAGCATTGAGTTGCAGGATCAATCGACATCTATTTCGTGGTGTCCGGAGTGGGCCGCCCACTACGACGTACCCTGCCGATATGAAGAGTCGGTGTAGAAGAACCAAACACAGACGAGCTCTTTTCGTACCACACTCGTTGGGTGATTTAGTAAACAGGAGCCATCGAAGCATGAAACCTGGACAGTAGGTTGGATCGACCTCACCGTCGAAGACGCAGAGGGAGTCCGTGACTTCTATCAAAAGGTAGTCGGCTGGGACCATAGTCCGGTGACCATGGACGGCTACGACGACTACTCCATGCACCCACCTGGAGACGCGGCGCCGGTCTCCGGAATCTGTCATGCGCGCGGGGCGAACGCTGAAATACCGCCGGCGTGGA
>JBDHHK010000421.1:0-2623 GCA_039589395.1 Gemmatimonadota bacterium | reverse complement strand
CGACAAGGAAAAGGCCCTCGAGATAATCCGGCGTGCCGTTTCCGAAGGACAGGACGCCATCGAGCTGATGAACGAGGGCTTCATACCGGGCATCGAGAAGGTTGGCGATCTCTTCGGGAGAGGTGAGCTGTTTCTTCCGGAGCTGCTGGTCGCGGCCGAAGTGATGAAGGCCGTGACCGAGTTCGTAAACGAGACGATCCCCGAGGCCGAGGAGGCGTTCAAGAAGGAGGGAGTCGTCCTGATCGGGACGGTTGAGGGCGATTCGCACGATATCGGAAAGAGCATCGTCGTGTCTTTGTTGCGGGCAAACGGCATTACGGTTCATGATCTGGGTCGAGACGTGGCGACTGAGGCAATCATCGAACAGGCAGTAGCGTTGGACGCCGACATCATCGGTACCAGCGCCCTGCTCACTACGACCATGGTCGCGCAGAAGAAGCTGGAAGAAGAGCTGAAAAAGGCCGGTTTGCGGGATCGAGTCAAGACGATCGTCGGAGGAGCACCGGTTACCGCACGCTGGGCGGCCAGGATCGGCGCCGACGCCTACGGTGAAGATGCCCAGGACGCTGTGAAGAAGGTGAGTCAACTGCTCGACTTGTAGCAGCGTGGTCTTTCGTTGCCATGGCCGGCTTCTCTCCGTGGAGATTCGGCAGTGACCGTCACTTGGACCGAAATCCAGAAGGAGAGGCTGAGGGAGCTCGACGCTGGCGAGTCGCAGCAAGCTGAGACCTTTGCCAACGCCTCCGTCCGCGATCGAGCCTACCAGAAGCTGGAAAAGGAACTCACGAGGCGAGACCGACAGCGTCTTCAGGAGTTCCGGGAAGTCCGCCTGCGGCCCGGATTGTGCAGACTGGAGGGCGCGCTGGTGGACGCCCTGCTGCGGGAAGGCTTCGTTCAGGTGGCCACGCCGATCATCATGTCCAAGGGGCTTCTAGCCAAGATGAGCATTGGGGACGATCACCCGCTCGCCTCCGACATCTACTGGCTGGGGGGCAACAAGTGTCTGCGGCCCATGTTGGCTCCGCATCTCTACTTCGTTCTTCAGGACCTCCTTCGCCTGTGGGAGAAGCCCATACGGATCTTCGAGGTTGGCCCCTGTTTCAGAAAGGAAAGCGAGGGGGCGAAGCATTCGAGCGAGTTCACCATGCTCAACCTCGTAGAGATGGGTCTGCCGATCGAGGCCCGCGAAGAGAGACTGCAAGAGCTAGCGGGTCTCGTTGCCAGAGCTGCCGATATAGGCGATTACCGCTTGCAGCCCTGCAGCTCGGAAGTCTACGGCGAGACGATCGATGTCGTGGCGGGAAAAGACGACGTCGAGCTCGGCTCTGGTGCCATGGGCCCTCACCCCCTCGACCGCGCCTGGCGTATAGTGGAGCCGTGGGTCGGCATCGGATTCGGACTCGAGCGATTACTCATGGTGGCAGAGGGAAGCCAGAACCTGAAGAGAATGGGACGAAGCCTCAGCTACCTGGATGGGATCCGTCTGAACATTTGAGAGCGCTTAGACACCGCTGAGCTGGTCGGAGAAGAGGGAACCGCACGAGATGGGATCGACCGAATCATGGTTTGATTTGGACTCAGTGCTCGAGAAAGCTAGGCACGACAGCCCTCTTTCAAGAGAAGAGATCGTTTTTCTCCTCGATCTTCGCGACGAGGATCAGATAGAAGCGGTCTTCCGGGCAGCCCGGGAGCTGCGCAACCGACATTTCGGAGACAGGATCTTCCTCTGCGGCTTCTTGTATCTGAGCACCTATTGCCGGAACGACTGCAGCTTCTGCCTTTATCGGAAGTCGAACGAGACTTGCCCGCGCTATCGCAAGGAAGAGTCTGAGATCGTTCAGACCGCCTGCGAATTGGCCGCCTCGGGGGTCCATCTGATCGATGTAACCATGGGAGAGGACCCTGCATATTTCGGCGACCGCGCGGACGGCTTCGACAGAATCGTTCGACTCGTTGATCTGGTCAAGGGCGGCACCGGTCTTCCGGTCATGGTCTCTGCCGCATGCTACCAGGAAACCCACAATCGAGTTCTGTTCAGGCAACTGAGGCCGGGACAGAGCTACGATGCTCGGTTGGATGTCAAGACGCTGGCGCACGACTTCGGCATCCTCATCGAGGAAGGCCTGCTCAGCGGTGCGGGCGAGACCGTAGAGGATGTTGCAGATTCGATATCCGTCATGCGCATGCTGGATGCCGATCAGGTCAGGGTCATGAGTTTCATACCCCAGGCCGGAACGCCCATGGAGAATTGGCCGCGTTCGGATCGAAGACGGGAACTGCTCTCGATCGCTGTGATGCGTCTGGCCTTCCCAGAGAAGTTGATACCGGCATCTCTGGACGTCGATGGTCTTGCCGGCCTCGAGCCGAGGTTGGAAGCAGGTGCCAATATGGTCACCTCGGTGGTTCCGCCCGGACTCGGCCTGGCTGGGGTGGCCCGGAGTTCACTGGACATCGACAATGCGAATCGAAGCACGGCCAGTGTCCTGGCTGTTCTCGAACGTTGCGGCTTGGAGAAGGGCAGCCCGGCGGAGTATCGTCTCTGGATCGAGAACCGGCAGAAGACGCTCGGTTAGGGAACGCAGGGCCCGGAAGCCATGTTCGTAGCGGTGATCGGAGGAAAGCT
>JBDHHK010000420.1:0-2041 GCA_039589395.1 Gemmatimonadota bacterium | reverse complement strand
ACTCGAGCGCTACAAGGAAATCTCGAGACGTCTCGCCCTAGCCGAGGGACTGTCGGACCAAGAGGCGCGCACGCTAGCTCAGGAAGGAAAGCCCGTAGTCTGGATAGATGGGGGCACACATTCTTCTGAGATAGTGAACCACCAGACCGAGTTCGAGCTAGTCTATCAGATGTTGAGCCGCAACGACGAAGAAGTCTTGCGGATCCTAGACGACGTCATTCTGCTCACTCTCGTCACGAATCCTGATGGCATGAATCTCGTTGCCGAGTGGTACATGGGGGATCCTCAGAACCGGAATCCGTGGCGGCTTCCGGAGATGTTCCACAAGTACATTGGTGGCGATACGAATCGCGACCACTACATGTCGAACCAGCCCGAGACAGAGAATATCAACCGCGTACTTTACCGCGAGTGGTTCCCGCAGATCATCTACAACCAACACCAGACAGGGCCTCAGGGAACAGTCCTGTTCGTACCACCTTTCCGCGATCCGTTCAACTACGACTTTGACCCGCTGGTAGTCTCGGGAATCGAGCTCGTCAGCGCTGCCATCTTCAACCGTTACCATGCGGAGGGCAAAGCTGGCGCGGCCAATCGGGACATGGCGAGCTATTCCACCTGGTGGGAAGGTTGTCTCCGGTGTGGCACGTACTTCCACAACGCGATCGGAATCCTTACGGAGATCAACGGCAGTCCCACTCCAATGGAGATCACTCTCATCCCAGACAATCAGATTGCTCGGAACAACCTCCCATACCCAATTCCACCACAAGAATGGCCCTTCCGCCGTGCAATTGAGTACATACAGTCGGCCAACATCGCGATCCTCGATGTCGCTTCAAAGCACCGTCAGGATTTCCTCTTCAATCGGTACATAATGGGTAGGAACTCCATTGAGAAAGGAAGCGGCGACAACTGGACGATCACACCCAACAGGATCGCCGCGCTCAAGGCTGTTCTCGAGGCTGACGGGGCGGAGATCGAGCCCATCGAGTCGGGAGGTTCCGGCCGAGATCGGGGATACCCTCGCGAATACTACGAGCAAGTCCTTCACGACCCGGGTTTCCGCGATGCGCGGGGTTATATCATTCCAGCGGACCAGCCGGATTTCCTGACCGCCACGAAGTTCGTCAACGTCCTGATCAAGAGCGGTGTTTTCGTTCACAAGGCCACCCAGTCATTCGAGGTTGCGGGTACGACCTACCCCGAGGGTTCGTTTGTGGTAAAGGCTGCCCAGGCATTCCGTCCCCATGTCCGCTCCATGTTCGAGCCCCAGAACCACCCCGACGACTTCGAGTATCCTGGAGGGCCTCCAAAGCCACCGTATGACGCAGCGGGATGGACGCTGGCCTACCAGATGGGGGTTGCTTTCGACAAGGTGTTAGACGGCTTAGAGGGACCTTTCGAACCGATCGATGGGTTCGCTGAGGCCGCAGCGGGCACCGTTACGAACACGACTGCAGAGGGATTTCTACTTAGCCACCGGGTGAATGACGCCTTCGTAGCCATCAATCGCCTGCTTGACGGTGGGGAGGAGGTCTACTGGCTCAGGGACCCGATACAGACCGGGGGAGTGTCGTTCGCCGCGGGTGCGATATACATCCCTGCCCAGGACTCAACTGTTCCGCGGCTCCAACGGCTGGGCGATGAGCTCGGGCTGAGCTTCGTGGGTATTGAGTCCAGACCATCGGGTGGAGCATACCGCGTGGAGCCGGTGCGGATCGGGTTATGGGACGAGTACGGCGGATCAAGGACATCAGGCTGGACCCGGTGGCTGCTGGAGCAGTTCGAGTTCCCGTACGAAGTCGTCTATCCCCAGAGGCTCGACGCGGGGAATCTGATCGATGACTTTGATGTGCTGATCTTCCAGTCGGGTGCCATCTCGCCGGAGCTGGATCGGGCCGGCAACGTGCGGAGTCAGTCTGGGCAGCCCGATCCCCAGAGCATTCCGGAGACGTATCGCGAGCGACTTGGCTCAATCTCGCAGGACCGAACCATTCCGCAGTTGCGCCGATTCCTCAATGCCGGCGGCACCATCCTC
>JBDHHK010000419.1:0-4418 GCA_039589395.1 Gemmatimonadota bacterium | reverse complement strand
GGTACGATCCGGGTACATCGTTTACACATCGTTCCGGGTACATGGTTTACACATCGGTCAAGCTTGGAGACCTCGGAAGGAGGTTTCCATGCCCTGGGACCAGAGGTCGACCATGGACCAAAAACGCCTGTTCATCGCTGATTATCTTACCCGATCCTTCACGATCGTGGAATTGTGCGAGCGCTACGGCGTAAGCCGGCCAACGGCCTACAAATGGATCCGACGATTCCTGGATTACGGCTACTGCGGCCTCGAGGAACTGCCACGACGTCCCAGCAGGTGCCCACACCGCACGGCGGATGACCTGGTCGAGGTCATCCTGCAGTTGCGCCGCAGGCATCCGACCTGGGGCGCCAAGAAGCTGCTCAAGATCCTGAACAAGCGACGTCCCAATACGGCATGGCCAGCGCTCTCGACGATCTCAGATATCCTGAAACGGCACGGCCTGATCGCAAAGAAGAGTCGGCGGAAGTACCCGGGCCACCCCGGGAAGCCTGCAGCCACGATGGACCGTCCCAACGATGTGTGGTGTGCCGACTACAAGGGTGAGTTCAAGACCAGAGACGGAATCTACTGCTACCCGCTGACGGTCACCGACGGTTGCAGCCGCTACCTGCTCGGATGCAAAGCGCTTCACTCCACCAATCACGCTCGGGCAAAACCGGTGTTCGTGAAGATCTTTCGGGAATTTGGGCTTCCGCGAATCATCCGGACCGACAACGGGACGCCCTTCGCCACTACGGCCATCGGCAGGCTGAGTCGACTCTCGGTCTGGTGGATTCGCCTGGGGATCTTCCCCGAGCTGATTCAGCCAGGGTGCCCGCAACAGAACGGACGCCACGAGAGAATGCACAAGACCTTAAAGCGAGAGACTACGCGGCCACCTGCGGCAACTCTCCGAGGGCAGCAGATCCGATTCAACCGGTTCATCGAGGAGTTCAACAACGTCCGTCCTCATGAGGCGCTGGACCAGGAAACACCTGCCTCGCTCTACACACCGTCCCGCCGAGAGCTTCCGGCTCGTTTACCTTCACCTGAGTACCCAGAGCACTTCGAGAAGCGATTGGTCAGCCGTAACGGTGGTTTCCGTTGGGCTTCAGTTCGTGTACCGATCTCCCACACGTTGGAGGAGCAATACGTCGGACTCGAAGAAGTCAAATGGACGAGCGAACTTTCACCATCAAAGACGCATTGGGAAACAGAGTAAGAAGAAAGAGAATGTAAAGGATGTACCTGGATTAATCTGTCAATGATGTTCCCGGTCGTTCAGCCTCAATCGCTGAGCTCCTCGAGCCGGGTCCCCTTCCCTTTATTGAGACTCCGTCTGGCAGCTTCTATCCGCTTCAGGAACCTAGGATCGTTTCTGAGCCGATACTCAAACCACTCATCCTCTGTCTTGAACCCGATGAGGACTCCGGCAGGCTTTCCGTGGCGGGTGATAACAACCTCTTCCTTCTCCGCCAGCCGTATATATTTAGACAGCTCGTCCTTTACTTCGGAGAGAGCGACTTTCTTCATGATCGTTTACCCACCTTGGCTAGCCAAGCCGATGCATCGGTCTTGGCGATAATTGCCAGAATCTCGACTCGCTTTCCAGACACGTCGTAAAACACTCTGATTTCGTCCACCCGCAGTCGATACTGCGGTTGTTCTAGGCCCTGGAGTCGTTTGATCCGACTTCGGCTAAACTTAGTCGGCTCGTGCCTGAGATGCGTCTCAATCGCGTCCTTGAGCTTTGCCCTGATGTTGGCTTGAAGACGCTTGAAATCCTGAACCGCTTCAGGGGCTAAGATAATTTCATAACGCATCCTGGCTATAATATAGCTATATTATAGCCAGGAGTCAAGGTGGGTGTGTTTCTCGGGTGTTTAACGGTGTCTTAACCAGCGGGCGCGGCCCTTGCGGAAGCAAGGGACGTGACCGGCAGCTTCAAGGCATCGTTAGACGTCGGCCGTTTCATCGGGCATATAAGACGCTCGTAATTCAACCTCGGCGAGTTCAGCTAGAAATGTGCCTGCCCTCTCAAGCGTTCCGCCGCACCACCGGTAGACGTTACGAAAGCTACCGTTGCGGTAACCTGCAAGCAACCACATATGCCCGTCCAAACCGGTCGCGGAGTGCGTGATGGGGATCTCCCAGAACATCGCTTCCTCGAGTAGACTCTCGAATTCGTGCCATTGTTCTTTGGACAGAAGGCGGCTGTGAGTCTTGGAACGGTCCCCGTCGGTGGTCATGCGGATCTTCTTGCAGATCATCTCGATTTCTTGACCGTCGCGCACGATTGTGATCTCAACGCGTTCGACCGGCCAAGTAGGAACCCAAGTAAACAGGTATGCTTCACAACTTGGCCTTATCGATACGATCGTTCGAAGTTCGAGTTCGGAGTCCTCCAATCGCTGACTCGGATTCATTTCCTTGATCTTTCGTACGTCTAACGTCCTGATAACCTACGGCTGGCCTGGCGCGGCCCTGGCCGGAGGTCAGGGACGTAGCATGGCCGGCCTCGCTTACCCAGTGTCAATCACCCAAATCATAACCCAGTACGTCCGCCAGGGCCGTGACAGGGCGGGCCGGCAGGTTAAATAGATCGTTAGATGTTCGGTCTGCCAACCTCGCTATGGTGCGCTCCAGAAGAGTCGACGAGCAGGATCTATGCCGCAGTTCTGATATTGGTCGTAGGCGGCAGCGGCTGCTTCTCGGACAGCCTCGCTGGAGCCACCCGCCACCCAGGATTTAAGCGCCGCATCGAGAGTATACGCTTCTGGCGCCATCAAGCCGGTTGTAAGCAGCAGTGGATGTGATTGAGCAGTTCGCAAGAGGTCTAGGAAATACGGTTTGCTAGCGCACGCAAGAACTATCGCGCTGTTCACGACTCGATCGGCTGTTTGAGGCTTCGAAGCAGACAACGAAAAGTCCATCAGGCCGTTGTGTCCAACATAGACAACCATATGTGCGGATCCTCCGGCCTGGAGAGCATAGTTTTGTGAATCCTGTTGCACGTCGACTGCTTCCGTAGCCAAGCCTGCAGCCATGTCAAGATAGTCGCGAAGGGCCGATTTAATGTGGGCGCCATCCCATGCGTCCGCCACAATGAAGACCGGGACATCAGAGTCTGCTCGTTTCAACGTCTGAAATAGGATCGCTCGCTCAATAATGCGTTCATCCTGTGGGCTAGACGATTCAACGATGGACCAACCACCTCGTTGTGTGAGGTGAGTCCGCACACCATATAAGGCACCCCAGTACAGATTCGATCTGACGTCTTGTCCGTTTCCTAGTTTCTCAGATACCGGCACGATGCCTTGATTGATGTTGTCGCAGAGGGCAACAACTACATGAATAACTACAGGGCGAGCATCAGCGAGATCTTTGGTGAGACGCGCTTGGCTTTCGTTTCCGGTTGCGGTAACCGCTGCTGGTGCGAGAGCAGACGCAAGCAGCGCTCCTGCGACAATAGCATTCATCAGCTTGCAGAGACTATACATGGATTCTGTTCCGAGACATTTAACGTCCTGATAACCTGCGGGCCGGCCTGGCGCGGCCCTGGCCGGAGGTCAGGGCCAAAACACGGCCGGCCGCGATTACCCAGTCTCGATCACCAACATCATAACCCGATATGGCTTGCCAGGGACGTGACAGGACGGACCGACAGGTTAAACAGATCGTTAGGCAGACGGTCAGGCCAGATTTCTACATTCCATACCCGAAGACCTCTACCACAGACTCTGCCTCAGAATCGTATGCAACGCAGGTAGTGCGTTCATATCCTGAAAAAAAGCACAACGCTGATGGGTTTGTGCGTCTCAACCGACTAAGCGCAGGATATTCAGTGCATCCCCCGCCGCTAGGTTCCTTGCCGCAGCGCAGTTCGTCTATACGCACTGGCGATACGGCACGATTAACCATGAGCACGCAAGATTGTTGCGCCCGTTCGTCGTTAGCATCCATATAGCCGCATGGAACCAAGTCAGCAACCGGGATTTTGCGTTCATGGATCTGCTTGCTCGCATGGTTCTTGATTGATAACACGAACATCGCGTCATCGCACGTTGCACCATTAATGCTAGCTTCGAGTGTATCAACATCGTTGTAATCCGAGAAATATACTTTGCTAAACGCTTTCGCATCACATACCTGCCCGGCCGTCTCTGAGGCGAAGACAAACAGCGTCAGCATCGCGAAGACATAGTTAAGAAGTATTCTCATTCTTAGTTCCGCCTAACGTTGCTTTAACCTCCGGTCGCGACCCTTGCGCAAACAAGGGGCGTGACCGTCAGGTTCAAGGTGTTGTTATGCAGCCGTCTGGTACGATCCGGGTACATCGTTTACACATCGTTCCGGGTACATGGTTTACACATCGGTCAAGCTTGGAGACCTCGGAAGGAGGTTTCCATGCCCTGGGACCAGAGGTCGACCAT
>JBDHHK010000418.1:0-2601 GCA_039589395.1 Gemmatimonadota bacterium | reverse complement strand
AATGGAACTCGTGAAAGGTGTGCCGATTACCGAGTACTCTGACAAAAACCAACTCTCAACCCGTGATCGACTCAACCTGTTCATCACTGTTGGCCAAGCCGTCCAACACGCGCATCAAAAGGGAATCATTCACCGCGATCTCAAGCCGTCAAACGAAGTGGCATGTTGATACTCCCCTCAATAATCCAAGTACGAGATTTTCCCTGCGATCAGTTGCCTAAATTGCCTCAGCGTGTTCGATTTATCCGGAAACAGATAGCACTTGGTGCTAGCGTCTTTTGTAACACGAATGATGTCTTTGCGGATACGATCGTGGATCCACGACTGCGAGATTTCGAGCTTTGCGGCCAGTTGAGGGACGGTGAGATAGCCTCGCACGTGGCGCGGATGTGACTGGCTGGGTTGGTGCAGGATGCGGTGTTGAAGGCGAACTTTCTGGACCGTGCTGGCCAGTACAACGTCGCGCATCGGTGAGTGATGACCTTGTGCGGTTAACCACTGAGCAATTTGTTCGTCCTTTTGGCCTTCGCGAGCCATGCGGACAATCGCGTCTTCCATTTCCTTCGCGTCCGACAACTCAGCGAAACTACCAACAGGGACCGACACATCATCGGTAGTCGTTGCGCCTCCGCGCCACACGACGCGCGCTCGTACCTTGTCGGCCGCAACGCGCTGAAGCACGACTTTGTCGATCAAACTTCGTAACAGCGTTTTCTTCTTAGCTGAATCAAAGAGACCTTGCTCCCACAGTTCAGGAAGACGCGGGCCGAACTTTTTAAGCATCTCAAGCAAATCGGCAGGTATCGCCCATTGGGGTGTCGTTTGCTCTTCGCACTCAAGTCTTTCTTCTGCTTCCTTGAGTTCGCGCAAGGCCACTTCCCAACGCTGCTCCAACTCGGCAGCGACCAAACGGTTCTCAGGATCGGTGTGTTGATATTGTCGTTCTGCAAGACGAGCTTGGTAACGCAATCGCTCGACTTCCTTCCGACGTGCGGAAAGAAGCACGTCACGTTTGCGTTCGACTTCTTGCAACACACTGGCGGATAAATCAATCTCGCTGACAGACAACGCGTCGAAAAACCACTGCACGACTTGGTCGTCAATGGGATCCGCTAACAACCGCTGACACAAAGCATCACCCTGGTGCTGTTTCAGATAGTTGCAGATGTAGCGCACACCGCCTGTATATTGCAGGGTCATTTTGTGACCGCACTGGCCGCAGTACACGACGCCCTGCAACAAGGCTTTGCCTTCACGCGGGACTCCGCGTGTCTTGTTGCGATCGTATTCGCTGTAGTTGTCACGAAGCATCTGATAGATCTTCTCGAACGTTTCCCAGGAAATGTAAGCGGGGTACTTGTCGCGAATACAGATCTTCCACTCTTCGATGGGCAGCGATATCTTCCTTGTTTTTCCGGTCTTTTCGTCCATTACCGTTCGAGAACGTCCGTAGGCAAACGCGCCGGCATAGGCCGGATTCTTTAACGTGGAAACAATATTTGCCGTGCTGGGTCGTTTCCAGTGAATGTCGCCGAACTGGTCCCGACGAGGAACTTTCAACTTTTGTTTTTGAAAGAAGTCTACGACTTTGGCAAGCGACCTTCTCTCCAGATAGCTATCGAAGATCAAACTCAGTCTACTCTGGACTTCACGATCGGGATGCTTGCTCACTTCGCCCGACTCTAAGCGGATTAAGCCAGTGGGTAGTGTCAAAGCCAGCTCACCCCGTTTTGCTTTGTTCAAGAGTCCTTCGGTCAGGCGCCCTCGTAGGAAATGCAACTCTACTTCCGAAATCTGTCCTTTCAAGCCCAGCAACAATCTGCCGTTGACCGACGATGCGTCGCAGACACCATCGCGATCGGCGATCAGGCAATCGCTACGTCCGCACAGATCGAGTACGATCACTACGATGTCATCAGGATGCCAGCCTAATTGGATGGCTAGTTCCTTGAGCGCGTATTGCAGTCGTTGACTCTCCTGATGGTTGAGAACCTGATTGGGACTCGACTGTCGAACATAGATCACTGCCAGACGTGACAGATGCCGGGGCTGTATCAAATCGGAAATGTTCATTAAGGACCTCCTGGATCGTATGGTTCAACTCTTCGATGATCTCTTGGTGGTGCGACGCGTCGAGCGTCGACCAGACTTCCTTGGGGGGCGTAGGCACGACTCGTACTCCTTCACGAGCGAAAGAAACTCCTCAACAGCAACCACGCACAGGCGGGCGCGCGGCGCGTCATTGGTGAAGGAAGCAAGGCTAGTCGAGTCCCGAGGGATTCGAAGAGTAATGTCGTTTCGATAGCGGACGAAGACGTGCGCAGTACCGTATGTGCCGCGCGAGACCGACAGGACTTCAAAGGTCTGTCCGAAGAGTGGATGGCCTGGGTCCGTCACCTCGATGCTATCAGTACTAGCATCTTCCGGGTTCTCGAGTGGTGCATTAAGAAACTCCCTCGAACATCCTGATTGCTCTCTACGACGGGCAAGCGGTACCGAAAGTGATTGACTTCGGTGTCGCTAAGGCCGCCACGCAGAGTCTGACCGAAAAGACTCTGTTCACGCAACTCGGTCAGATTGTGGGCACGCTGGAGTACATGA
>JBDHHK010000417.1:0-2050 GCA_039589395.1 Gemmatimonadota bacterium | reverse complement strand
CAACGGCTTAGTTCCTTCTTCTCACGTCGGCACCGAGGGAGTCCTCGGGAGTTCTCAACCGCGCTGATCCCCCACTTCCGACGCCGCAACCGGAAGCGATTCCGCAATGCGAATAGACGGGATCTTTGATCCACAGCTGACACGATTCGGCGTCGTGATGTATCCTCGGCCGCAGCAAAGGCTTACGGCGCGGCTGTAGCTCAGCAGGATAAAGCAGCGGACTTCAAGTCGCTCAAGGCAAAAAGGTTCCTACGCTTCATCGCCACATACCGACGTTCGGCGACCGTTTGTGTCGTTCGCCGATGTCGTGTTGACCAGCTCTCAGGGCGTCTTACTCTGTACTCCACGAAGGGGCGCCAACGCATGATCGCCAGGATTCTCAAACGTATCGCGGTGGCACTGGCAGTGTGCGTGGTCGCAGCCTGGCTGACCGGTTTCATTTATGCGGGCTTCGACGTCGATCTACACTGGCAGGTGTGGAAAACGGCAGTACTCTGGTACATCAACCTCGCCATCTTGTTTCCAGGAATTCACTGGATCGCTTCCAAGGTCTCCCTTGATCGCATGTCCAAGTCCCTGTTCGTTGTCATCCATCTCGCCAGCGGATGCAGCGTGGCCTTCCTGTGGACCGTGATGGCGTTCTTAGATCTCCAGATCAATCCGGATCCGTACACAAGGCGCTATCTCAACACGATGTATGCGCAGTATTTCAACATTGGTCTGTTCGTGTATGCCGCGGTCGCGGGTTGGATCTACATACTCCAGTACCAACGCGCCGCACAAGAACAGCTCGTACGCGAGGCAGAGCTCCAGCGATTGGCCCGTGAGGCCGAGCTCCGGGCGCTTCGGGCCCAGATCAACCCACACTTTCTGTTCAACGCACTGAACTCGGTCAACGCTCTCGTGGGGAAGGATCCCGAGGGCGCTCGGGAAATGAATACGCGCCTCGGCAATATTCTGCGCTACGTACTCGATGGCTCCGAGAAACAGTTCGTTACGCTTCGCGAAGAGCTCAGTTTCGTGAACGACTACTTACGGATCGAGAAACTGCGGCTCGGTGACAAGCTGACGATCGTGGTGGATGTTGATGAGGGCCTGAAGGACGAGAGGATTCCTCCGATGACGCTCGAACCCATCGTTGAAAACGCAATCACGCATGGCATCGCGAGGCACGCACATGGAGGGACGATCGAAATCGGTGTCATGCGCAAAGCCGGTGCCATCGAGTGCCGGATCCACGACACCGGAGACGGCCGTCACGGCATCCACAAGGAAACGATGCTCGACCGCGGCGTGGGACTCCGGAATACCTTGGAGCGATTGAAACTCCACTACGCAGACGCTTTCACGTTCCGAGTCGAAAACGCTGAGCCATCAGGTTGCACCGTGACGCTATCCATACCCGCTCGAAACGGTGAGTGATGAAACTGCGCACGATCATTGTCGATGACGAGAAGCTTGCACGCGATCTGGTCCGCGAGTTTTTGAGCTACTTCGACGGCGTCCAAATCGTGGAAGAGTGTGGCGACGGTGAGTCCGCGGTCGAGGCAATCAATCGCCTCAAACCTGACCTGGTGTTTCTCGACGTTCAGATGCCTGGCTGCAACGGGTTCGAGGTCCTGGAAAGGCTCGACAGAATCCCGTCGATCGTTTTCTGCACCGCCTATGAACAGTACGCCATCAGAGCATTCGAGGTGAGCGCCGTCGACTATCTACTGAAGCCCTACGACCGTGAGCGTTTCGCACAGTCGATGCAGCGCGTTTTGGGCCGCCACGCGGACCGCGAGGAAATGACGAACAGAATGATCACGTTGATGCAATCGCTTCAAACGCAGAAGTGCGCGACTCGCCTTTTTGTCAAGACGCGGGGAGCCGTGGTACCTGTCGACATCTCCGATATCGAGTGGATCCAAGCACAGGGGGATTACTCCGAGATTCACACCGCGAGCGCGTCGTATCTGTCGAGCCACAGCTTGACACACTTGGAGTCGCTCCTTGATGCAAAATCGTTCCTCCGCATCCATCGCTCCAGCATTGTCAACGTGTCGTT
>JBDHHK010000416.1:0-2077 GCA_039589395.1 Gemmatimonadota bacterium | reverse complement strand
ATACGTTTCACCTTTCACCTTGTTACTCGGCATCTAGTTGAGAGAAAAAGATTCGTCGTGCGATCACAATATCGCTGGAAAGCACGGACCTTGCTCGTCCAAAAGGATACTGCTGTCTTTAGCCCGCCCGCTCGGCTCGCTTGGCCTCCAATCTCTTCTGAACCAGAATCAGCGCTGACTCAAGTGGAGAGATTCGGTCCATCGCGGCATCCAGTAGGATCTCACGAAGAGTATCACCAATGCGCGCGACTCCTTGCATGCGCCTATCCTCGTGCTCGTGCTCCAGAACGCCCAGTCCGATTGCGCCACCTGCATTCACAACGAAATCAGGCGCGTATAGAATGCCACGTTCGTGGAGACGAACGGCATCGGCTGGTTCTGCGAGCTGATTGTTGGCCCCACCCACAATCATCCTGCAGTTGAGCTGTGGTATCGTTCGGTGGTTTACCGTTGCACCTATCGCACAGGGGGAGTATATGTCGCATTCGGTTCCGTATACCTTTTCACCAACCACAAGTTCTCCGTTGGTTGCAGCGGCCACGGACTTCGCCAGATTTTCGTTCAAGTCCTGAGCTAAGACTCTTCCGCCGGCATCCGCCACCAAACGAGCCAGCAACGCTCCGACGTTACCGACCCCTTGGATCAGCACACTCTTACCTTGCAGGGAATCTGATCCATACAAATGCTCAATAGCTGCTCGAATGCCGTGAAACACACCCATGGCTGTGTAGGGGCTCGTATCTTCGGCCTCACCGGTCTCGAGATTCACTCCGTGAACGTGAGGCGACCATTTTGCCAGCTCAGCCATGTCGGCAGGGGTGGTGCCCAAGTCGGGGCCGGTGGAGAACATTCCATTCATCGTGCCGAGTAATCTGCCGTAACGCATGAGGAGCGCCTTGCGTTCAGGCTGGGTGAGTTCTCGCGTAAGGGCCAAGACACCCTTCCCTCCCCCAAAGCTCCCACCGGCCAACACCCACTTATGGGTCATACCCTCCGCGAGGCGCATCGCGTCTCGCAGGCCATCCGCCGGAGAGGCGTAGACCTTCATACGAGTGCCGCCTACCGGTTGGCCAAGCGTGTCGTCGTGGATTGCGATCCAGATCCACGCTTCTGTGGTGCAGTCGTATGCCTCTACAATTGCCACGCCGTCCCAGCGTTTCAGGAGTTCTTCCACGTTTGCCAACGCCAACCTCCAGACAGGAGAAGCTCGGTCAGTCTCGAGACATATGGATTTTACGTACGTGGATGATCTGCAGCCAGAGAGTGCGACTTCAAAGACAGACTCGAAGTGTCAAACAACAATCAGCGAAATCGCGACAATGCAAACACCAAGCCCTACCCATTGGGTCGTCGAAACGTGTTCCTTCAACACGCCGCGAAATAGCAATACTGCTATGGCTGGATAAAGCGATCCCAACACTGCGGCCACATCCAACCGAATCCAGCGAATAGCCAGCATGTAGAACACGACGCCGGTTGCATCCAACGCCCCGGTGAGAAGTGCCGTGGGGTTCTTTGTGGGCACTGGGAATCGGACCCGCGCAATTGCGAGTATGATCAGTGAAACCACGAAACCCGCAAGCGCAGCAATTACGAGAGGAGTAAAGGTCGTACCGGGTTCCACTTGGCCCAGCATGATGAAGAACCCGCCGAACCCGACGCCTGCCAACGCTCCGAATAGGAGACCCCGAGACGCCGGCGACGAACTATCGTTGTGGCCCTGGCTCACCATCCAGATGCCACCTAGTGCGACCAACAAACCAAACTGCTGAGCCAAGGGCAGGAAGCCGTCAACCAGTGCAGCAAACAGTACCGGAAGCACCGCACCCATAACTCCAGCGGCAGGAACCACCAACGATGAGCGTTCGGTGGCAAGGCCCCTGTAAAGCGACGCAATTCCAAGCGCTCCCGTCATTCCAGCGGCTGCAGCCCATCCGGCTGACGTCAACGGTGGAAGTGCATCACGAGTCATCACGGCGAGCACCGTGAGTACTGAAATGAGGCCAACCCGCGACAGAGCGAGAACGTCGAGGTGACTACTCCGGCGGCTGGACAACCCGCCGAAAAAATCCGCGAA
>JBDHHK010000415.1:0-2083 GCA_039589395.1 Gemmatimonadota bacterium | reverse complement strand
ACCCTCTCCCGGCCGGGCGGGGTTCGGGTCTTGGTGGAAGCTGAACCCCGCAAGGGCGCCCAAGAACAGCACCGGCACGCCTACCGGCAGCACCGGGATCCCGAGTGTAACGCTCGTCTCGACGTAGCCACCCTTGACCTCGTCCACATCGAGCCACCCGGCAACTTTGGGTGTGAGCGGTCCGAGGCGGAGTTGTGCGCTGCCGTAGACCTCATGAGTGTTGTGGACCACGCTGTTCACTGCAGCCGCTGCGGCTCGGTCAACGAAATGGTAGAATGTGTAGCCCGCTGCGAGATTCACGGTACCCAGGGTGGCCGAAAGCTCCGCCCAGGCGTTCAACTCTCCCACCCTGCTGCCTAGCCCGATCGCCTCGGCGATTCTCGGGTCGGCCTTCGTGAACTCGAAGTTCATCCATCCTCCTGCCGTCACGTAACCGTAGGGATGGCGGACCGCCACGAAAACGTCGGGTTGAAAGACGAAGGCGTTGCGACGCGTGATGCCGCGCCACTCGTAACGTGTGTGAGTGACCGCGTCGAAGCCAAAAGACACGGAACCCTGACCCGACATGGGGCGAGACCAGAGCGCGAAACCGACCACCCCTAGGCAGACTGCGGCTGTACGAGCGACCAAGCGTTTCATGCCAGCCTCCGTTTGAGGCCAATATGGGCGGCGGTGAGTTGATTGGTAAGTCCCTTTTTGGGGCACGAGGGTACGTATTTGGGACATTTATCGACTTGGTTTTAAGCTGCTCCCCAATCTCAGGACCATCTAAACTGGGACAGTTTGGTTTTGTTGGCTTTCCAACTAGGATAACGCGGCGCATGCACCGCCGTCTTCGTGACCTTTTGCTCAGTAGTGGCGTGGAGCTGATTGATATGGCGGAATCGAAGATTTGAGTGCAATTTTGCGGCACCCAACACCCCGAGCAGCGGTGGTACAAGATGCCAAAGGGCCCTCTCCCCGAAGCGCGTGCCGAATCAATCCTTCCGGGCACCGTAGCCGACCAGGCAACGGACGAGGACAAGCTCGGATTCGGACCCTACGTGCGCGCCATCGCCGACTTCCTGACAAATCCACACACGTCCCCCCCGCTCACGATTTCGATCGAGGGGGAATGGGGAAGCGGCAAGACGTCTTTCATGAAACAACTCATTGCGGAGTTGGACGCGCGCCATCAGGTGACGGTCGAGTTCAACGCGTGGCGACACGACACGGCGAAGGCGCTGTGGGCAGCGTTCGCTCTCGAGTTCATCAGAGGCATCGCGTCAGGCTTTTCGCGCACGAGACGCTACCTTGGTCATTTGCTTCTATTCTGCCTGCGATTTCGCTGGAAGACGGGCTGGTTTGAACTCGGTCGAGTTGCCGCACTCTACGCTCTGGCAGCAATAACGGCCGCGGTCGGAACATACCTGATCATAACAGCTGGGCCAGGCGCATTGGCGCAGGTGATCGACCATGAAACCACGGCGGACTGGGTAGCATGGATCTTCGGTGGCCTGTCAGGCGTGGCAGCGCTCTTCACGCTTGGTGGCCGAGTAGCAAAATCGCTGCACAACGCTCTATCTACCGACCTTCAGCAGTACCTGCAGGCGCCCGACTACGGCGAGCACATTGCGTTCATCGAGCGTTTCCACAAGGACTTCAAGAAGATCGTCGCAGCGTATGCCGGGGATGCAACCGTCTATGTGTTCATCGACGACCTGGACCGTTGCGAGGTGCCTCGTGCAGCAGACCTCATGCAGGCCGTCAACCTCATGATCTCCAGCAATCCGCAACTCGTTTTCATAATGGGTATGGACCGGGCAAAGGTTGCTGCTGGCTTCGCCGTGAAACACGAAAAGGTACTGCCGTATCTGTGCGAGAGTGAGCGCGGTGACAGAGGTGAGGGGCACTCTTCATCACGCCACTCGCCACCGACAACGCAGGTACCCACGAGCACGACCCCCACTCTAACACCGTACCGAGATGGTCTGGAATACGGCTACTCGTTCGTCGAAAAGTTCATTCAGCTTCCGTTCATCCTTCCCCGTCCGGAGCCTGACGACCTGGAGCGCTGGATGGATAGTCTGGCAGCATCTGATCA
>JBDHHK010000414.1:0-2101 GCA_039589395.1 Gemmatimonadota bacterium | reverse complement strand
CGTGCTGTATCCGTATGCCCTGGGTGCCATCAGATCCAAGATTCTTTCGGGGATCTCGAGAGCCCCGGGCTCCAATGCATCGAGCACCTGCTCGAGCGCCCGTCGCTGTCGCGACGGGGCGATTATCCTAGTTGGTGGCAAAGGATCTCCCCGGACTGCGTAGCGGAATTCCATTCCACCGACTGTCTTGATTGCAGCCTCGAGCGCAAAACGGTGGTGCAAGTATACCGGTACAAACCGCTCGTTCAGCCAGACCATTGGCTCGCCTGGACGAATCGCCGTCTCATCGAAGCGGCTAATCAGTGCTTGTCGAACGTCCATCACTCGCGATAGCTCAGAGACAGCCTCAGTTCCGTTGATCCAGGTGGTCGCCTCAGGGTAAGAACTCCAACTCGCGTTATCTCCGTCTGCGTTGAACTTGATTCCGTTGGCCATCGCTTCGTCTACGATCGCCTCCAACCCGACCTCTTCGTCGCTCTCGGCAAACTCGGTGTAGGCATATCGAATTGCGACGGAGTCATAGGCGCCTGGTCCGTTCCGATATGCGTCGGACAGGTCGATCTCTCCGTTTACCAGCTTTATCAGCGGCGCGGGATAGTCCATGACGGACGCGCGCCCGTAACTCGCAGCCACGAAGTTGTGTGCTAAGCCGAGTGTGTGGCCGACTTCGTGAGCCGCATGCTGGCGGCGCCTCGCCAAAACGAAATCTTCAGCGCTCACACTGTCGTCGAGTGATGCGATCCAATCCGAGATGTCCATCTGGGTGGAAGTTTCGACCGGAGAAGTCCCCGCGTAAATGTTGAAATCAACCAAGGAACGGTATGAGTCCATTCGCACCGCGGCTTTGATAATCTCACCGGTCCGAGGATCCATTAGGGTCGGTCCTATGGACGATCCCGGCTCTGTGCGATGCACCCACTGAATCACATTGTAGCGCGCGTCCATCGGGTCCATGTCTTCGGGCATGCCCAGTACGCGAAATGCATTCGTGAATCCCGCTGCCTCGAACACTCGGTTCCACCACATCACACCCTCTCGGAAGGCGGTGCGGTAGGGCTCGGGGATACCACGGTCGAGATAGTAAACGATCGGTTCGACAGGCTCCGACGATGGTGCTGAAGGAGTCTTCTTTTGAAGCCTGTGACGAGCGATGTACCGTGCTTGGTAAACGCCGTCGAACGGCTGCGCAAAATCGTAGAACGATATTCCGAAGTGCCCGAGTCGCGCATCACCCCTGCGCGGTCGATAACCATCATCAGGCAGTTGAACCAAGGAGAAGTGCTGCCTGAGCGTGATAGCACGAGCGTCAGGTGCGTGCGATCTCACGATTGGACCTGGATTCGGTGTCGCGAACGTGAGGGACACTTCGATTTCCGTGTTGGCCGGAAAGGCTCTGGTGTGATCGTGGTAGACCGTTGAGCGATCCCGATCCAAGGAATAACTCCCCTGCTCGCTCCGTGAAAGTCGCAGTGCTACACCCACATGGTCCGATAAGAAATGAGTGGTGACGTCCACGAGGATCCCGCCGTCATTATCCTCGTCGGCTTCGTCTTCCGCGATGATCTCGAATGCCGCTATGGTTGACGTTGGAAATGACTCGTTCACCGATCTGACAAGCGCGGCGTTCTCGGTGTTGCTGGCTCGGAACCGAGGGTTGGAGAGCACGAGCAGCACCCGACTCCCATGGCGTTCGAATCGCGCCACAGCCTCGTCGGTTATCATCCCGCGATCGAGACCCAGGCGACTACTGCCGATTCCCGTAGCCAGCGATGTGAGGTACAGAAACTCCTCGTCCAGGTTGCGAACTTCGAGGAGTAGGCGTTCCTCTTCACCGTCCCAATAAAGTGGGAAGAACCCGTCTCGTTTCTCGAAGTCCCGGGTGTATCGGTCTATGGACTCTTGACCAAACGTTGGACGCGGCAGAGCGAACAGAGCCGCCAATAATAGAAAAACTGACCTGCGCATACATCCCTCCCGGACGTTTTCTGCATTGGGCACGCATGAGGGATATGAGAATCGCTGAGGAAAGTCTAGGGCTTGGCTGAAACGCGGATGACGGATCACAATTGTACCTAAACTAGATATTGCACATACGCATTCA
>JBDHHK010000413.1:0-2112 GCA_039589395.1 Gemmatimonadota bacterium | reverse complement strand
GTTAGCTGCGGCACAGTCAACTGGATGTCTCTGGCACCAGCCGTAGCCACTGTTGACGCGGACGGTTACGCACATGCCGAAGGCGCCGGCGTGGCCGAGATCGTGGCGGCAGCCAACGGAATTGCGGACACGGCACAGTTCGTCGTAAACGGCATAGGTAGCCTGACGGTTGCACCTGCAGATACAGTAATCACGGCGATCGGTGACAGCCTGACTTTGACCGTGAGCGGCGAGATGGTGTTGGGCGGGGCTGTGGCGATACCAAACGACTCGGTCGTGTGGCAGACGCTCACGCCGGCGGTCGCCATAACCGACTCGGTCGGGAACACCTTCATAGTGGGATCCGGCGTTGCCACGGTTCGCGCAACGCTTGGGACTGCGACCGGAGACGCGACACTCCGAGTTGAACAGTCTCCCGCTAGCTTCGCAGTGCTTCCAACCAGCCCGGTGATCGGAGTCGGTGGAGTTGTCAACCTCACGGGTTATACCTACGATCGCAACGGATATCAGGTGCCCGGGAGAAGCGTGGGTTGGTTGTCGCTGGATAACGCCATCGCGACCGTGGACGCAACCGGCCGTGTAACCGGCGTGGAACTTGGGTCCGTGGGTATCGTCGGTACCGACTCGAGCCTCGCGGACACGGCGTACGTCGACGTCGTCGTGGCTCCTCCTCAGCTTCTGCAATGGGGGGCCGACAGTATCTCGGTCGGCCGCGGTGCAACGCTCCAACAGGCCATTCTGCTTTCGGTGCCAGCACCGGTTGGAGGGGTCGTCGTGGACGTAGTCTCGAGTGACACTCTGATACTTAAACCGACAACACCGTCAGTCACGTTCTCGAGCGGCCAGACCAGCAGGACCGTGACCTTCCAGGGACGTGCGGCAGGGCGAGTTACAGTCACCGCCACCGACCGAGCCGCAGGTTTCGCCCCCGATACGCTCACCGTTGGCGTGTTGTCGACAATGGAGTTCCGAAACGTCTCCAATCCCACAACCCGTGCGACGAGTTTCAGCATCAACTCAGCGGAATCGCGTCGGGCGTTGGTCTTCTTGTCGGATCCAGCCCCGCCTGGTGGGCTGGCAGTGAATATTGGAACCTCCGACAATCTGGTGGCTGTCGGCACTCCGAGCCCGGCCACAATTCCGGGTGGGCAACTTTCGGTGGAGATCGATCTTCAGGGAACGGGGGTCGGGTCTGCCACTCTCACGCCGGAGGCAGCGGGCTGGGTTGGTCTTTCGTCGACGATCACGACGTCGCTGGCTCAGTTTAGCTTCTACATTCCGAGCCCGTACGTGGCACGAGTGGGGACGGGACAACTCGTCCGGGTTCAGCTGAACGTCCCCAACACGATGGACCGTGACCTCACTGCGCAAATGGCTACCTTCGACCCGAGTGTCGGGTCAGTGCCGGACACCGTGGTCATCGATGAAGGTCGCACGAACCAGTATTTCTATTACGAAGGACTCCAACCCGGCCTCGATACCATCACGGCCAACAGGAGCGGCTGGGGGGAAGGCCGCCAAGCGATGCTGGTCACAACACCTTTGGTGCGACCGGAAGGGATCGGGACGCTGACCGCAGGCGGGCCCAACGTTTTCTGGCGAGTGTACCCGAGGGACTCCGTAGGTACTACACACGTGCGTTCTGACACCCTCACCATTACCGTTACATCCCGAGATCCCTCTGTGTTGGCCGTCGACGTGGATACGGCGTT
Source organism: Gemmatimonadota bacterium (assembly GCA_039589395.1). GTDB lineage: Bacteria > Gemmatimonadota > Gemmatimonadetes > Gemmatimonadales > GWC2-71-9 > JBDGYW01. The sequence continues at coordinate 400 of JBDHHK010000413.1, read as the reverse complement.
CATGGAGGCGAACGCCAGCCAAGCAACTGCCTACGATGCGCTTCGTCCTGTCAGCGCGGGAACAACCTATTTGGTTGCTTCGGCTCCTGGACACCTGAGCGACTCGGTTCTGGTTACCGTCAACGCACCGAAACTCTATGTCTACACTAACTCTCCCTATCGAACGGGAACCCGTCAAACTCATACGGGCTACGTCCAGTTGCCTGTCGCGGCACCCTCACCTGTTACAGTGTTCCTACAGAGCGACGACCCTGGCGTGGTGACCGTGACGGATTCTCTCGTATATCCGTCCGGAAGCACGAGTCGAGGCTACACGTTGAGCGGTGTATCGCCGGGGACCACATCGATCATAGCGACTGCGGCTGGCTACGAACCCGACACAGTGAACTTCACGGTGACG
>JBDHHK010000412.1:0-2117 GCA_039589395.1 Gemmatimonadota bacterium | reverse complement strand
GGTTTGAACGCTCCAGCCGGCTACACCGAGCGGTGCGTACACCATCTGGGCAGGATCACGGGCAAGGGGATATACCGCGCGCGGAACCTGGTTGAAGCGACGCAGGATACTCAGGCCTTCATTCTCTATTCGTCGATGTTGAAGAGTCTGGCGATCAAACTGTCCAAGATCTGTAACGACCTTCGACTGCTTTCGTCGGGGCCGCGAGCGGGTTTCAATGAAATCAACTTGCCGGCGATGCAGCCTGGCTCATCGATCATGCCTGGCAAGGTCAACCCAGTGATCCCCGAGGTCGTCAACCAGGTTTGCTATCGAGCGATCGGAAGCGATCACACAGTAACGCTCGCAGCCGAAGCGGGTCAGCTTCAGCTAAACGTGATGGAGCCGGTGATCGCATACTGCATCCTCGAATCGCAGACCATGTTCATGAATGCGGCGAGGACCCTGAGGGAGAATTGCGTCGAGGGCATCACGGTCAACGAGGAGGTGTGCGAGCATTATGTGAACACGTCCATCGGCATCGTTACTGCCCTGAACCCCGTTCTAGGTCATGGTACAGCAACAGATCTTGCACGTGAGGCGCTAGCCACGGGACGGGGCGTGGTAGAGTTGATTCGAGAGAAAAAGCTACTGACCGAAGAGCAGATTCTCTCAGTCCTGGATCCGGCGAAGATGGCTGGGCCGATGAGGGAGTGAGGGCGGAGTCTCCCCTCCGTGACGGGCACTCCGCCCTCCCAACCAAAGCATCGAGCGCTTAGCGCTTGCGTAGCGGATACTCGCCGCGTTGCAGGAAGTCGTAGCGGGGGTTTCTCCCAGGTTGGTAGCAGATCGCCAAGATCGAATCTTGCGCCTCTTTCCGTGTCGAATAGTCGGCGAAATCCAGGGTCTTCATGATTGCCTCGAATACCCGTATGGCCCCGCTGTGGTCGCAGAGCACGATGCGCCTTCCGAGGTTCTTCTGTAACAGATCGACAAAGTTGTAGGCGATACGCCAGTCTGACTCCAACAACGTCTCCCCATCTGGAAAGTGGTAAAAACGATTCTTGAACATGCTCTTGGCTTTCGCCTTGAGATCTCCATCAGACCCTCCCCAGCTCGGCCCATATATGCGGATCACCTCCGCCATCACTTCCTTCTTTGACCGGTGGGTCAACACACCGTACTTTTGCGAATTGAGGCCATACACCGCTTTGAACGACAGGTTGGTATACCCGGCCTCCATCAAGAAGTGGCGAGTAGTCTGCTCGGTGTTTTCCGATTCGCTTCCGTAGACCAGGATGGGTGTCTCCTTGGACCACGACCACAGGGGATAGCCGGACTCCGTCAGGGTGTCGACAGCAACGCGAAAGTCCTTGCCCAATTCCCGCGCAGTGCGAATGCCTTCCTCATGAAGATGATTGCCTACATGGCCCGATATTCGCCGATTGTTCTCCCAATAGTCACGCGAGCCAGAACCAACGAACTCGGGATTGTCACCACCCGATTCATGTTTTGACTTGCCATGGCGGATGAGGAAAACCTGTGTCTGGTTCAGGGGTACGTAGGCCTGAGGGAACAGAGGTAGCGCCTTGCCGTTTGGGAGCCAGACAATGCCCTCTTTGAGAATCAACCCGCTGCCATCATTTAGCAGCCGGCCCGTTGTACGCCGCCCACTTCCCTTGGCCTTAGCCATGTCGTCGGCAAGGATCAGCTTAGTGCGATAGCGGGTGCGATTTGAACCGATGGCCGGAATGTCCCGCGAGCAGAGTGTGTCGTTGAAGTGCGACAGGTTGAATTTCTGCCGCATAACCCGCATGAAGCTGTCGTTGTTCAGTAGGCCATTCCATGCCAGATAAAACAGGTGAGGGTTCGCCTGCGGGATCGTGCTCTGGATGAATTCGTATTTGCGCTTTATGTAAGTCTGGGGAGTATTCTCGATGCCCAGGCCCTGGATAAAGAAGTAGATGTCTTTACCCAAATGTTTGAGACTCTCCACGAATTCCGGTGTGACGTCTTCAGGATTGATGTCCAGCTCTTCACCGTATACGAAGCGTAAGAACCGCAGGTCATCGGTAACACTTCTGATCGAGTAGCAGTTGTGAAACTCCGCGTGCTCGCGCTCCACCATTGCTGCTTCG
>JBDHHK010000411.1:0-2119 GCA_039589395.1 Gemmatimonadota bacterium | reverse complement strand
ATGGCGTTAACCTGTCCCCTAGTGCCACAAGCCTCCGCACGACAGAGTCTCGTTCAGCGTGTCTAGAGGTATTCAACAGCATTGCGGATAGACGAATCAGGGGCATGGCCCAAGACGAATCCAATTCGGACGCTCGCCGATAATGCTGGGCCGATTCGTCATAGTCGTTTGCCATCTGACGCTCCCACCCCTGCCTAAACACCAAGTAGGCTTCGTATGTGGGTGGTTCGCCAGCTAAGTCAGACACCCAATTGGCGAGTTGTTCCTCGAACCTGAATGAGAGAAACACCATCAATCGCTGCTGTACGCCCTTGATGATTTCCGTCGCAAATACCTGTGATCCACGGATTGGGTCAACCGTGCCTAGCGGCCTGCCGAGTGCAGCATCAGTCACGTTGACCTGTATTTCTAGACTATCGCCCTCCGTCGAGTAGTAAGTGCCCGAGATCACGACTCCCGCACCTGTCTCTTCGGCCAACGCCACCACCGGATTGCGAACTCGACCTGCTTCCGCTTCGGACTGTACAAACACCGATGACTGCAACGCTATGTCCCACGGAGATGTCGGAATTTCCGCACGTTGGAGCCCGTTCGTGATGTACTGCCCAATTCGCTCACCGAGTTGATCGAGCGACGTGTTGCCAGTCGCGTTGCGGAAAACAGCAACCACAACATGGTTTGGATCGAGCGCCACATCACTGCCGCGAGGAACCAAGGTTGTCACCAAGACCACTGCGAGGATCACTGCAACCACCCCTACTGCCGCTCCCAACGTTATCCATCGACGCTTCGTCCTTCGGTCCACGGGTATTGTCCCCGTTGGCGTCACTCCACCACTCGGCGTCGCCAATGCCTCCAACTGCGGCAGCAACTCCTCGGCGGTCTGCCATCTGTCAGCGGCTTTCTTCTCCAAGCACTTCAGCACCAATTGTTCAAGTGCAGGAGGCACTGATTCCCGATACTTCGTTACTGGATCGGGCGTCTGCGTGACGTGTGCTGCGAGCAATTCCTGCTGTGTATTACCAATGAATGGCGTTCTGCCAGTAAGCAACTCGTACGCAATTACCCCGACTGCATAGATGTCGGCCCGATGGTCTATGTGTGGATCAGCAGCAGCTTGTTCGGGTGCCATGTATGCAGGCGTTCCTAGGGCAACACCTTCAGTTGTCAGACCAATCGCGCCAGTCGCATCGCTTACAGCTTTGGCAACACCAAAATCCGTAACGAGTGCATGATCCTCAGCCAACATCACGTTGTCAGGCTTAATATCTCGATGAACTACGTTGTTCTTGTGGGCGTGTTTTAGTGCTTCGACTATATCCCTGAGGATTCGCACTGCCTCTGGAATCGGTAGCTCACCTTCTTTCGCCAACTTGTCTCGTAATGATTGTCCTTCCTCGTAAGGCATGACGTAGTAGAGAAAACCATCCGCCTCACCCGAGTCGTAAAGAGGAAGAATGTGTGGATGATGCAGGTTGGCAGCGATCTTGATTTCTCGGTGAAACCGCTCGGCACCTAATGCGGCCGCTAATTCTGGTCGAAGTACTTTGATGGCGACTTTGCGTTCGTGTTTGATATCGTGCGCGAGGTAAACAACTGCCATTCCGCCTCGTCCAAGCTCGCTGCTGATGGTGTAGCGGTCGGAGAGGGCGGTTTTGAGACGGGAGAGAGGGTCAGTCATCACGGTTTAGTTCTCGTACTTCTCAAGCAGCGCCTGAAAACGCGGATCGTCACGGATCGGGTTGAACAGAGGGTCAACGTCCAGCAATTTGGCTGAAATGCACGAAGGCACAGACAGAACTTTCTCGAGCGTCTCGATTGCCGCATCAACGTCGTCGACGAGAACGTACATATCGGCAATGGTCCCCACAACGCCGGAGCCATATAGAGCGTCCGCGGCGATAGGATCAAGCGAAAGTAGGTGCTCACCAACCTCCCTGGCTGATTCGAAACGACGAGCTGCGGCATGCGCGAGCATCTCGCTGGATAAGAGAAAACGCTCATTGAGATCTCCGACTTGCCTTGCGTTTTCAATCAAAGCAATCGCGGAGTCTGCATAGGCTCGCGCCTCTACCTCGTTGCCAAGCACCGAATGTAGTTCGGCCTTAGCTCTGAACAG
>JBDHHK010000410.1:0-2125 GCA_039589395.1 Gemmatimonadota bacterium | reverse complement strand
CGAGCTGACAACAGGGGCGTCGAAGGTCTCCTCACAGTGTCTGGACAGCTCCAATGCCGAGTGACATACTCGAAAGGGAAGAAGACAAATTCCTGTACAAACCACGCGACGATGCCGGCAATTCCACGGCGGACGCGATCGGGCATGAGAACGTTTCTGGCGGAACCCTACTAGTTTCTCATGACTTCACTTCCTCAAAGTTGGTGGAATGAACAACTCGGGCAGACTCAAGATGGCTTTTGCTCAAGCCCTCGGCATTTCCATGGAGACGAATTTTGAATCTCTGAAATATCAGGGGATTGTGGAATGGGATTCGGTGGCTCATATGCAGCTCATCAACGAGATTGAAGCAACTTTCGATATCATGCTCCCCACAGAGGATGTCATAGACATGAGTAGTTTCATCAAGGCATGTGAGATCGTTTCCAAGCACGGTGTATCGATCGATGCTTGATGGGAAGGTTGCGTTCATAACCGGATCCACGCGCGGCATCGGGTGGGCCACTGCCAAGCGGTTTGCCGACGAGGGAGCCTCGGTGATCGTGAACGGACATTCCGACCAGCGACTGCTCGACCAGCGGGTCGAGGAGCTTCGAGCAACGTGCCAAGCGGAGGCATGGGGCGTACTCTGCGATGTTGGGAATCCCGCGCAGATTCGGGATGCCTACCAACAGATCTTCCAACAGCACAAACGATTGGATGTGCTCGTGAACAACGCAGGCGTGCTACAGGACGCCTTGCTGGGAATGATCGCCGAGGAGGTGGTGCAGCAGACGTTTGCCGTCAATGCGCTCGGGGCCATCTACAGCCTGCAAGCGGCGGCGCGCTTGATGTCGCGAGCGGCCTCCGGTTCCATCGTCAACGTGACATCGATTATCGGGGTGACGGGCAACGAGGGGCAGGCCGTGTACGGGGCATCGAAGGCCGCGATCATCGGACTCACCCGCTCAGCGGCAAAGGAGCTGGCTCCGAAGAATATTCGAGTCAACGCCGTTGCGCCCGGGTTTATCGAGACCGACATGACCGCACAATTGCCGCAACAGAAGTTTGCGGAGCGAACCGCTAGCATCAGAATGGGTCGGATCGGCAAGCCGGACGATGTGGCCGACGTGATCCTGTTTCTCGCCTCCGATCTCTCGCGGTATGTCACCGGGCAAGTCATCGGCGTTGACGGTGGGATGCTCATTTAATGGTCGATTCGAAGGATCGGTTTTGGGATCGCCCGGAGGTCGATGGCCGCCTGGTGGCGCTCATCGACACGGCAAGCGACGTGGAGTGGACGTTCGAGCAACTGCGAACAGCGGTTACGTCACAAGCCGAGAAGTTGGCGCTAGGGCGCAAGGGGTTGGTCTTCTGCTTCTGTCGAAATAATGTGTCGACCGTCGTGGGATATCTCGCGTCGTTGGAAGCTGGGCATGTCGTGCTGTTGCTCGACGGGAGCTCGGACGAACCATTCGCGCAAGACCTCGCACAAATCTATCGACCCGATTTCTTGCTCCATGGGACCCTCGACACGACTGGGGCCGCGGGATGGGAAGTGGAGATGGAGCGGTGTACAACTGTGTCGTCGACGCCGATCCATATGGGATTGTCGCTCCTCCTCACGACGTCGGGGAGCACGGGAAGTCCGAAATTGGTGAGATTGTCGAGTCGCAGCGTTGCCGCGAATGCCTCTTCCATCGCACACGGGTTGGCTATTGGTCCCGAAGAGCGAGCGATCACAGGTCTCCCCCTCCATTACTCCTATGGGCTGTCGGTGCTAAATAGCCATTTGTGTGCCGGCGGAAGCGTTGTCTTGACCGACGCGGGGTTGATGTCGGCCGACTTTTGGAAAGTTCTTCGAGAGCAACGCTGTACGAGCTTTGCTGGCGTGCCCTACAGCTACCAGATCCTCGAGCGTTTGGATCTCGAAGCGCTCGATCTCCCCACGTTGACCGTGTTGACCCAAGCGGGGGGAAAACTGCCGGACAAATTGATCGCGAAGTACCACACCATCATGCAGGAGCGTGGCGGCCGGTTCTTTGTGATGTACGGTCAAACCGAGGCTACTGCCCGGATCAGCATACTTCCTCCGGAGCGTCTTCCCGAAAAGCTCGGCTCCGTAGGTGTCCCGGTGTTGGGTGGG
>JBDHHK010000409.1:0-2126 GCA_039589395.1 Gemmatimonadota bacterium | reverse complement strand
GCTCAGAGTGCTTTGGTCGCAGCAAAGGCGGAATTCGTCGCTCTCCGAGAAGAAATCAATTTCAAGGTCGATCAAGAGCGGCTTTCTGCAGAACGCGGAGTGGAAGTGACACAAAGTGCACTCGAAGCCGCGGAGCGCCGGCAGCACATACTGGGCCTGAATGGAAAGCAGATCGACAGCATCGGGAGCGAACCGGATGAACAACTCTCTCGGTTCGAGTTGCGAAGCCCCGTCGCCGGCAGGGTTATCGAACGTGACGTGGCCGTCGGCGAATCCGTTGAGGCTAACAATGTACTTTTCATTATCGTGAACACGTCGGAAATGTGGCTTATGGCAGATGTCTACGAACGTGATCTTCTTCAATTGCGTACCGGACTTCCAGTACATTTCACCGTGGACGGCATGCCCGGTATGAGCTTTGAGGGAAACGTTACCTGGATCAGCAGCCAAGTGAGCGACCGGACACGGACCGTGCGCCTGCGTGCGGAACTGCCCAATTCGGACGGTCTGTTACGGGCCAAGATGTTCGGCCAGGCTCGTATCGTCCTTCATAAGAACGAGGAAGTCGTCAGCATTCCGGCCGATGCGGTCCAGACAGACGGTTGCTGCCAGCTGGTATTCGTTCAGGAATCCGAGACGGTATTCGAGCCACGCAAGATTGCCCTCGGCGCGAGCGCGAACGGATTCGTCGAGGTACTCAGGGGCTTAAACGTAGGAGAAGCCGTGGCAAGCGTCGGAAGTTTTCTCATGAAGACCGAGATTCTCAAGGGCAGCATCGGCGCCGGCTGCTGTGAAGTCGAGCCGGGGAGGTAGATTGCTATGCTGAATACCATCATTACTTGGTCGCTACGTTACCGGTTCCTGGTCATCGCACTGACTGTGCTCCTAGTAATTACCGGTGTATTCTCAGCACTGAATCTTCCGGTTGATGCGTTTCCCGACACGACGCCGGTGCAGGTCCAGATCAACACGGTGGCCCCGGCACTGACGCCTCTGGAAATCGAACAGCAGATCACCTTTCCCGTCGAGCAAGCGATCAGCGGGTTGAAGGACTTGAAGGAGGTCCGATCTCTTTCGAAGTTCGGCCTTTCCCAGGTGACGGTCATCTTCGAAGACGGCGTTGACATTTACTTTGCGCGACAACTGGTGATGGAACGCCTCGGCACCGTGGAACTCCCCGCAGGCCTGCCCAGTCCGACCATGGGGCCGGTGGCCACCGGTCTAGGTGAAGTGTTCCATTACATCCTGACTAGCCAAACGCGCAGTCTCAGCGAACTGAGGACGATTCAGGACTGGATCATCAAACCGCAGTTGCGAAACGTATCCGGCGTCGCGGAAGTCAACAGCTGGGGCGGACGGGAACGACAGTACCAGGTCGTCGTCGATCCGACGCGATTGCTCAAATACGACCTGACCCTGCTGGACGTTTTCAAAACCCTGCGCCGAGACAACCTGAACGTCGGCGGCGGCAACATCACCGGCGCCGGAGAATCGCTGCTCGTGCAGGGCGTCGGGTTGCTCACTTCGCTCAAGCAGGTCGAGGATGTCGTGATCACGTCCGAGAACGGAGTTCCCGTGTACATCCGCAACGTAGGTGATGTGGTTGACGGTCACGAGATCCGTCGAGGGGCGGTGACCTATAGCGGGCAAGGCGAGGCCGTGCTCGGTCTGGGTTTCATGCTCATGGGGGAGAATACCCGTGAAGTGACCGAGCGGATGAAGGAGCGGATGGAGGAAATCCATCCTTCACTTCCAGAGGATGTCGAGGTCACCACCGTTTACGATCGCACGGAACTCGTGGACCACGTGCTGAACACTGTGCAGAAGAATCTCTTCGAGGGTGCGATTCTCGTCATCACCGTCCTGTTCATCTTTCTGGGTAACCTGCGCGCTGGCTTGATCGTCGCCTCAGCCATTCCGCTTTCCATGCTGTTTGCCGCCAACTGTATGCTCCAGGCGGGGATTGCCGGGAGCCTGATGAGCCTCGGCGCCATCGACTTCGGTCTGATTGTGGACAGTTCGGTCATCCAGATCGAAAACAGCGTACGTCATCTCGCGGACGATGGGGGCAAACGGGCTCGTATCGACGTCGTTCGTGATGCCGCCATGGAGGTCCGGAAACCGAC
>JBDHHK010000408.1:0-2147 GCA_039589395.1 Gemmatimonadota bacterium | reverse complement strand
TACCTCGATATCAGGCTCGATTTCGTCATCAGTGGGAACCTCCAGCATCGGCAGCCCATCGACCGACAGCGCATCAGCTTCATCGAGCCCAATCACCTCGATGTCGGCGTCCGGAGACGGAACATCGAGCATTGGGAGATCATCCATTCCGCCTGCGTCGACAACTCCCGCCATCGCCTCGTCGGCCACTCCGAGCTCGATTTCTTCGATCTCGTCGTCAGGCACCGACACCTCGAGGTCAGGCAGCTCGTCGACAGGCTCGATCTCGGGCACGTCCAAGGCGTCATCTAGTGACGTGGCTTCTACGGCGAGAGCCTCAACGGGCTCTTCCATACCTTCGAACGACTCACCGACGTCCAGACCTTCGATCGGTGCAACCGCCTCCGTTTCGACATCCGCGCCTTCTTCGAAGGCAACGCTCTCAAGTTCGATGTCGACTTCGGCTTCTGCTGGAGGTAGCTCGTCAACGTCCGTCTCCATCGATGTTGCTTCTACATCCAGCGGCTCGACCTCTTCTTCGAGATCAGCGGCAGAGACGGGCGAAATCCCCTCATCTAGATCGAGGAAAACAATGTCCGAGGTCTTTTGCTTTTGGGCCTTAGCTTTTGCATGTGGAGTGGCAGCATCCAAATCGTACTCGGGATCGATGGCACGCATCCTCTCGAGCGTGGCACGAGCCTTGTTCTCGTCACCCGATTGCTGTAGCTCATGGTAGAGTTTTTCTAGCTGTTCGTAAGCCTCATCGCTGCGGGCCGCCTTCTTCAATTGGTCGGCAAGGATCAGACGAATCTCTTCGTTGTCAGGCGATAGATCCGCAAATTCCTTGAGCGCATGAAAAGCGTCCTCCAGCTTCCCCGCTTTCTGCATGCGTTCCGCGTACTCCAGCAGGTTCTGCTTCGCTTCGGAAGAGAACCCCCGCTGCATCATGAGCTTTGCGAGTTTCAGATAGATGTGGGTGCGGCCCGGAGCGTTGCGCAGAACTTTGTTGCACAACGCGATCGCATTGTTGGGAAATCCCTGCTCGGCGTAATGAGTTATTGCCTTTTCGTATTGATCAACCGCCGACGTGGTGTTCCCCTGCTTGACGTAGAGGTCGCCCAACTTGTTGAAGAGCGCCAGCTCGTCCGCGAGTTCGGGCTTCCCATCCAGCTCTTCAAGAACCCTCTCGTACTGCCTGATGGCCTTGTCCAGCTGCCCTTTCACCTCGAGCTTGCGGGCCTTTTCTTTCGCCTTTTCTATATTCAGGATATACCTCGCCCTACTTTGGTTCCGAACCGAAGCTAGCCTAGAGAATCTACGGATCGCCGACTTGAGTGACAAGGCACTCCGTCTACCCATACCCCGGAGACGAAGTTGGAACCGTACCAGTAAGGCAGTTCCCTCCAGTCTTCGACCGCCACCAGAGTCAGGTCTGCACGGTAGCCTTCCGCTATCTGTCCGCGTGAGGCCGCTTCACCGACCGCGGCTGCTCCATTGGCCGTTATTGCGACGATTGTTTCAGCCGGAAGCATTCCCATCTGCGAGACTCCGAGCGTGGCCATGAATGGCAAGCTGGTCCCAGGTGAACTTCCCGGATTGAAATCAGTTGCCAGCGCGACACCGGCACCCGCATCGACGAGCTTACGTGCCGGAGCCTGACCGCGCCCCCCGAGATACATCATCGTACCGGGAAGCAGCACGGCGGCAGTTTCGGAGTGCGCGAGTGACTTAATGCCCTCATCAGAGATTGCGGCCAGATGATCCGCACTCGACGCTCCCAGCTCGACCGCCAGCTCCGCTCCACCCGATCCTTCGAGTTCATCTGCATGGATCTTCGGTTCGAGTCCGTGGGCTCTGGCCGCTTCCAGCACCCGGCGCGACTGAGATGGAGTGAATACGCCGGGTTCGCAGAAAACATCGCAAAACCGCGCCAAACCTCTTTGCGCAACAGCCGGTATCATTTCGTCGCTCACGATGTCCAGATACCGATCGGGGTCCGCCCTGTATTCGGGAGGAACTTCGTGAGCGCCGAGGAATGTGGATACTACAGCCGGTGCTGAATCGTATCGTCAATTATGGTGTCCGGAAACAATTATGCACCGGTCTTAACTTTCAAATAGAAATGCCCTCTGTCAGCAATGCCAAAACAGAGGATCTAACATCGGATC
>JBDHHK010000407.1:0-2158 GCA_039589395.1 Gemmatimonadota bacterium | reverse complement strand
ATCGTTGCCCGGTTCTTTATCCACGGTAGTTCTTCCAGGTAAGCGAGCCCTCCACGGGCGGGGCGCTGGCCTCGGTAGGATCGAGGCACCGCGAAAAGGAACTAGTCGATGGGTCTCTTTGAGTACTTGGGCGTGCTGATTTCGGTGGTTATGGGTCTCGGGATTACCCATCTACTCACCGGGGCCAGCAAGGTGATCCAGTACCGAGATACCGTTCGCGTTCACTGGGTTCATTTCATGTGGACGGCGAACGTCCTCTTGTACATCGTTGTGATCTGGTGGGGGATGTTCTGGTGGAGTACGCTGGCGGAGTGGAATTTCTTTCAGTTCCTTTTCGTCACTCTCTACGCCATCGTGCTTTTCCTAATCGCGGCGATGCTCTATCCTTGGGATATCCCGCGAGATTTCGATTTCGCGGAGTACTTCTACAAGAATCGCGGTTGGTTCTTCGGTCTGCAAGTCGCGGCCTGGTTGATCGATGTGCCAGAGACGATCTTGAAGTCCGGCATGGGACTCAGAGATCTACCGGAGTTCTACCTCTTCTTTGTCACTACGATGCTTACCCTCACCGTGGTTGCAGCCCTCACCCGCAGCAGGCGGTACCACGGGTTCTTCTCAGTGTTCTGGTTTGTTTTTGTCCTTGGTTACCTCGGGTCTACAACACTCGCGAGGATTGCTGGTTAGGGTTCGCTTTGGCGAGCCGCTGAACTGATGGCCGTTTTTGCCTGTCGCGGCCTCGAACCGCAGTTTGTTTGCCCTAGTGCGGACTTTACCCCAACCATCACAAGGACGGACGCCTATGTCGGGAGAATCCCTGAGAGTTGTGGCGCATCTGGTTGCGAAGCCGGATAAGGTCGCTGAGCTACGCGACATGCTTGCAGGCCTCATAACACCGACCCGCGCTGTATCGCGTACGAGCTGCTGCAGAGCCAGGATAACCCTACCGAGTTCACCTTCGTCGAGGAGTGGATATCAGAGTCGGCCCTCGACGGTCACTTTGCGACTGAGCATATCAAAGACGCTCTTTCGAAGGCTCCGGATTTGTTGGCCGCAGAGCTGGACCTCCGAAAGTACGACCTCATAGGCTAGCGCGCGTCAGAGGCGGCGCCTCCATAGTAGGTAGCGCCCCAACGGTCTATGCTGGGAGACGCGTTCCGTTCATTGGCATGCCCACCCTGTCACGGAGGGAAACAATGTCATCCACCAACGACAAACCGCTCCGTTTCGCACTGCTGCTCGTGGGCCTGATCTTCTTGATCGGCCTCTATCCGTTGACGGTACTCTGGCCGGCCGGCTTCATGTGGGAGCCACGGCAGTCGGAGTACGAGCAGATGATCATCGGCGTCTACGCCGTGCTGGGGATCTTCCTCATCATGGCGTCCCGCAACCCGGCAAAGCACGCGAGCCTCATCTGGTTCACGGCGTGGTCCAGCCTCGTCCACGGTTTGATCATGTTGTGGCAAGCGATCGTCGATCCTGGAGAGCGGGCGAATATGTTGGGCGACGTTCCGGCACTCATCCTTATCGGCGCGGTGCTCGGCATCCTGATGTGGCAGGCTCGTCCGGATGATTCGGCTGGAGCGGCGGGTACGAACTGAGACGGCTTGGTAGAGAGGCTATCAACAGGAGGAAAGTCATGGGCGGCATCAATGTGAAACGATGGATCGTCGGCGGCGTTGTCGCTGGGATCCTGATATGGTTGCTCGAGGGCGTTGGCAGTGTCTTCTACATGTCGCAGATGGAAGAAGCGCTCGCCGCACACAACATGTCGATGGAGATGAGCGCCGGCATTTGGGTGCTGACCGTATTGGTCAGTCTGATCGTGGGATTGACGATTGTATTCTTCTATGCGGTTGGACGTAGTCGTTTTGGGCCCGGCCCGAAGACGGCCGTGATCGTGGCGGTCATGCTGTGGTTTGGTGGCACCCTGGTCTCGTTGATCGGGTACCATATGGTTGGGATGTACCCCGGCCACCTGCTCATCCACTGGGGCCTCATAGGTCTTGTCGAGATGATCATAGCGGCGCTCGTGGGTGGCTGGATCTACAGAGAGGCCTAGCTAGCGAACACAGGGTTTCTCGGTGGGACCGAATGCGACTATTGGTAACACATGGTTAGGTTGTTGGCGACGCTGGTCCTAGTCGGGTCCTTCATATCC
>JBDHHK010000406.1:0-2175 GCA_039589395.1 Gemmatimonadota bacterium | reverse complement strand
CTAAAGCTTGGGCACAAAGCGGGGCACTCGGGCACAGTAGGCTTCGTGCTCCGCTCCGAAGCGTTCACGCAGCTCTTTTTCTTCGACTCGTGTGACCAGAAACACCCACACGACCGCCGCCAGAACAACGACGTAGCCCGCAAGGTAGTTGGCAACCATTGCGAAGCTCAGGAATGCGAGCAGCAGTTGCACGTATCTGGGATGGCGGATGCGGGAGTAGATTCCTCCGGTCACGAGGCGGCTCCCATATTTCTCCGGTGCGAGCTCAGGCAGGCCGTGGATGACTTTTGTCCCGACCTGCTTTGAGAGCTGCACACGCAACACAATGACGAGCACGTAGAGGGGAACCGCCAACACGATCAGGACAGGATTTGCGCCGAACTCAATCGAGAGCAGCGGCTTCCGAATCAGAAAAACACCGGCCGCTAGAATCAGAATAAAACCGTAGTGAATCACGATCGTAAGCCGCGGTCCGACGCTTCGCCAGAAGCGAATGAACGGATGAATGGAGAACCAGTACAGGAACACTCCCGGTGCAAGGAGGACCAGGAACAAGGCAAGGAGGTATCTGACGCCGTCCATTTTCGTCTGGAATCAATCGTTGCTCTTTGCGGGCCAGCCCAGCCCATTGACCAGGCACTTGTGAGGCGAAGCGCTCCCGGTGTGATCAGCGGCTCCGGCCATCAGCGCGGCTTTATGTCGCCGAAACCCTTCACCTCGGCGTCGACCTCCGCCGGGTTCCCAGAATACTCGACGTTGCCCAAGCCAAACACACGCGCGAAGAGTAACTCGGTTGCGTTCACCTCCGCATTCCCCACCCCCAGGAACCATACGCGGGCTTCCTGAGCTGCAAGGTTGAAAAGCGACGCGTTCCCCACACCCTGCATGAAAACTTCAACCAATCGAACTGAACCTGAGGCGTCCACGTTGCCGAAACCGGCAATGGTCACTCCGAATCTGTCTCCCGACACGCCCTCTGCGGAAATGTTCCCAACCCCTATGACCTCGACCCGATCCAGGACCGGTACGCTCACCGTTATCTTGACCGAGCCTTGCAGATTGTACCGGCGTTCCGCCACGATCTTGAGAGCACCATCGTTGACGGTTGTTGTGATCAGCGGCAGCACATTGTCGTCTGTCTCGATTCGCAAGGAAGGCCCCTCACCGACGCGAGCCTCGACAGTCGCGACTGCGAAGAGTTGGATCCGACGGAACTCTCCGACCTCTCGGTTCTCGGAGGCGACGACTCCGGAACCGGTGACCGAACTTGGCAGACTGGCTGGGATGTTGGTGACGTTGCTCTGCCTTCCGCGGGAGAGTATGAAGAACCCGTCGGTGACGAAATTGGCGGACGCAACAACGTTCAACTGGTAGACGCCGACGAAGCCCGGCGCCAGCCCTGCGAACTCCACGAGGGCTTGTTTGCCGCCCACGTACACTTCTGGCATGTCGACAACCCGGTTGAGGGGTTCCGCACCGACCCCGCCCGAACCGGTGTCTGCGGGAGGATCGGTGAGCCCGAGGCCGGTGGCGTAAAAGATGACACGTTGCCCAGGGGTGACCGTGTCCAGAAGGGTGAAATTGGGATCAAACAGCAACGGTGTCCCTGTGCCATCGGCGCGTCGGGTGAAGATTCCCGGGGCGGTGGGCACGAGGTCTACTGAGTAGGCAGCGCTCTGACCTTCCGGAGTCCGGACTGCCAGAGAAACTTTGTCCGCAGTGACTTCGAACGGCATCTGAGCATTGATCTGCCTCGGGGAAACAAAGTACAGCGGAAGATCAGTCCCATCGACTGTCACAGTGACTCCGTCGAGCGTCGTCGGCAAAGGGAGTCCCGGGGGGGCACTGCTAGTAGACTGAGCCAATCGGCTCCCACCAATTGACACGATCGATCCTGGGGCGATCAGCGGGTTCCAGGATGCACCGTTGACGACCGCTGTGACATTCGGCTGCGCGGCCGCCGAGGAAACGAACAAGAACAACGTCACTTCGAGAATCAGAAATCGCGTCGTATTGTTTTGAAGCCTCATAGCGATCACTGTTCCAAGGCTGCAGTCATTCTCCCACACGACGCCAAGGCTTGCGTCATCCTCGAGGCATCAGATTCTGACATGAATCTTGGCTTCGGTCGCCCACCGGGCCGGAGTGCAGCAGGCCAACAGGGCGACTGCGATC
>JBDHHK010000405.1:0-2190 GCA_039589395.1 Gemmatimonadota bacterium | reverse complement strand
TGTTGGAGCAGCTGGACAGCGCGCGCACAAGCTACAGTTTCGGCTTCATGATCGACTTCTATGAGAAATCTTGGCATTTTTGAGCCTCCGTTCGCCAATAGATCAAGGCATAGCGACTTTGAAAGTACCCCAGGTATCGGGGATCAGAAACGGATTTGCATATGTGGTCCCGTTTCTAAGGCCCGATTCCCATGGGCGCATCCTCTCACAGAATGGAGTTTCCGAAAATCCCGGGGCAGTTCAGCTTCTGACAAATTGCGGAAGAGCGGTCCTGTTATTCTCCGCAAAGCGTTCTAGCGGCGTCGGCTTCCTGCCAGTCAGCTGCTCGTAGCCCTCAAGCGGTTCGGCAACGGCACCCGTGCGAATGACAGCAAACAGCTCCAGTACGAGCTCAGCCAACCAGTCCGGTACTCCACCTGAGAGCATGACCTTACGGGCTTCCCCGTCGGACACGTAGTTGCAGGGAAATTCTCTTCCGGCCTTTTGCGACAGCGTGTTGCACATGCCATGGAAGGATAGGGACTCACCGCCTGTAATCGTATACGTCTTCCCATCGTGGCCCGATTCGGTCAGCACCTTGGCCAGAACCAGAGCTGCATCCCGGATATCCATATGGCAAGCACGGACATCTTCGGAGAGCGGAAAGAAGTATCCTTCTTGGCTTCGCGGTGCTAAACCCATAAAGTTCTGCATGAACGGTGTGGGACGCACGATTGTCCATTCGCAATCCGAAGCCTTCAGATATCGTTCGGCGGTCCGGTGCCATCGAGTCATCTTTGTACTGGGGCTCAGGTCCGCGACCCGCACTGAAAGGCGCACAATCCGCCCAACTCCCGCCTCAACGGCTCGGTCAATAGTTTCCGTAGCCCATTCAACCTGTTTGAAATGGGGTGGGGTGATCAGGCATAGCGCGCTGATCCCGTCCACCGCCTTCCCAACCAGGTCCGGTTGATCAAAGTCGAACGACACGATTTCTGTGTTTGGCCCCCCAAGATCGGCCGCCTTTTCCGGGTCGCGCACTGCAGCCCGCACGGCGATACCCATTTCCTGAAGCTGTCTCACAACAGACTGTCCGACCTTCCCAGCTGCAGAGGTCACCAAGATTCTTGAACTCATGATTACTCTCCTCTTTTTGGATCGGTTGACAAGATCAGCGGCCGCTTGGCGCGGTAGCGTCCGACATTTGGGTTCCCGTCACAGCAACAAGCTGCCTGCCCCGCGGGGCCAGCACCAGGAAGACGATGCCAGCCAATACGAGGGCTGGCACGATGAGCACGCTCCGCAGATACCGTTCGCGGGTTCCTTCATCCATCGCACACCTCCTTGACCTACCTGGGTTTGTGATTCGCGCGAAACAAACGCGATTTCAGAACGTTCGTTTAGGTTAATGCCAAAAAAAAGTCTTTCACCGAATCGCCGCGACCATCGCGCGCACTGACTCACGCGCCTCCCGCTCACTCAATACCTTGGCAACGTTGAGCAGTCCCGTCGAGTACGTGGCCAGCACCTTGGCGTGCTTGCTCGCGTCCACGTCCGGTGGTATCTCGCCCAGTTCACTTGCCCGTTCGATCGCGGCACGGAAATCAGCCTCCACGAGCTTCAGATACATCTTCAGGATTTTCGCCGTCCGCGCGTCGGTGACAGCCCCCAGTTCCGCAATGCTGTTGCAGAGGAGACACCCGTTGGGGGACGCACCCCTTTTGATCCGTGAGACCAGCTCCATGAGCACCGCCTCGATGACTCTGAGGCCGCTGTTCGAATCCTTCAGCCGGTCGAAAAATGGAATGGCGACGAGATCGTAGTACGCCTGCAGCGCTTCAACGAACAGGTCGTCCTTGCTCTTGAACGTGGAGTAGAGAGAAAAGCGGTTGATCCCCATCTGCTCGACGAGGTCCCGCATCGACGTGGCTTCATAGCCTTTATCCCGAAAGACCGTCATGGCCTTGAGCAGAACCTCATCACGATCGAATTCCTTTTGCCTCGGCGCCATTACTTTTCGCTCCAGGACGGTATTATAAACGATCGTTCTGAAATGTCAACAGCAAAGTGTCACGTGCTCAGATGTCTTCGTGCCACTTATTCGCCGAAATTCAAACAACCCGGCAAACAGCGCGGCCACGAATGCCTCAGCTGTTCGAGAAATGTCGCATCCGGGGAGCCAGCTCATTCCTGATTGTGTTTCAATACCCT
>JBDHHK010000404.1:0-2205 GCA_039589395.1 Gemmatimonadota bacterium | reverse complement strand
ACAGTTCGATCCGGACAACTGACAATCTCGAATAGGTGCCGCAATTCATCCTCGGTGAGCGTGGGCACCTCACCCTTGTCGGAAGCATCTCGGGTCCCCGCCTCCAAATCCCTTTCGACTTCAGCCTCGGACATTTCCTGGCTAAAGCCATCACCCATTCTTGTATGGATTTTTTTCACTCCATCACCCCCTTTCACCTTTGGAGAACGGCTGGAAGTAAAGCGCTTCGATGAACGCTTTCTCAAATCCTGGGTGTGTCGTCAACTCGATGTACTCGATCCGATCCGGAATATGATCGGCAACAAGCCTACGCTCTGCGGAGACCAGCATCTGACGCGCGCCCCTCCCGGCAGCATTACCCACCTGTCGAAAGCGGTGTCTTGGCAAATCGGGGAACATTCCGACTGCAATAGCGCTCGCCACATCCAGGTAAGTGCCGAAGGCTCCGCCGACGATGAACTCGTCGATGGCTTCATAACCGATTCGCGCCTCTTCCAGGAGGATTTCCATTCCGGCCCAGATGGCGCCCTTGGCGAGTTGAATTTCATTGACATCGGAACGGGTCACGACGATATCCCGCCCATGACCGGTCGACTCCGAGGGGACGAGCACAAACTCCGGTTGATGGGTACGCTCACTCTGTCTCACATTAAAGGCGTCTTCCTCGAAAGCCCCGCGGTAGTCGATAATTCCCGCTTTGAGTATCTCGGACACCGCGGCCAGAATCCCCGAGCCGCAAATGCCCACCGGTGCTCGATCCCCGATGGTGTAGGTTTGCGGCTTGCCGTTGCTTATTAGAACCCGTTCGATGGCACCGGGGGCGGCTCGCATCCCGTCCTCGATATGCGCGCCTTCGAACGCCGGCCCGGAGGCGCAGGAGCAGCTCAACATCCTCCCGCCGATCGCCAGGGTAATCTCCGTATTGGTGCCGATGTCGAGGGCCATCACGGTGTGTGATGCCTTCCACACATCCGTGGAGAGCACCATGGACATGTGATCGGCACCTACGAATCCGGCCAGGTTGGGTGGGAAGTGGACGAGGGCCCCGGGCGCAATGGCGAGGCCCAGGTCGCTGGCTCGAAAATCACTAGCTTCTCCCACCGCGGGTACGTAAGGTGCCATGGCCAGTTGACGCACGGGCAAACCGGCGAGCAAATGATGCATGGCGGTGTTACCGACCACGACTGCTTCGGTCACTTGGGCACGGTTCACCCCGGCTTCGGCACACATCTGCTCGATCATACCGTTTAGAGTGTTCACCAACTTGCTCTGAAGAGTTTGGCGGCCATCCTGGTGCTCGTTGCTATATCCGATTCGGCTGATGACGTCTTCGCCGTAGGCGACCTGCGGATTCATGGCACCAGTCATCGCCAGAGTCGAACCGGTCTCCAGATCCATCAGGTACCCGGCGAGTTTCGTAGTGCCCACATCCACCGCCAGACCGGCCAACGCCGTCCCCTCAGGAAAGATTGCAATGACTCGGTTTTCCCGCAGGGCGACTCGCACCCGCCAATCATTCTGGCGAAGTACCTCCGAGACCGTTTCGAGCACTTCCGGACTGAAGGTCACTTCACCGCATCCAACATCTCCAAGAGCGTCTCTGAGGCGAGCAGTGTCGGAGCGCAAGTCGGTCAGTGATGCGGCATCGATGACCAGATCCACTCCCCGCATGATCCCGCCACAGTCACCCACGACTCCCTGGCCCTCCACCTGCAAACGCTGGGTGGTTGCCAACGATTCAGGAGGGCAATCGACCTTGATGTCGCCCTGCGGTTTGGCCTGGCAACCCAAACGGTAGCCTTCTTCGAGCTCATCAGGAGAGAAATGAGCTTTCTCCTCCTCGGTCGGGGAAGAAAGCACTCCACTCACCAGCCGAATCCGGCAGCCGTCACAGGTTCCTTGACCGCCGCAAATCGAGACCAACTCGACCCCGGCGTTCCGAGCCGCTTCCAGCACTGTACAGCCAAGCTGGAGCTGGGTCCTGCGCCCCAAAGGCTCGAAATCTACGGTCACCCGTTTCGTGTTCGGATCAAGCATGGTGTAATTATGCATTTTGAGACCCCAATTGCACGAACAAAGCTTCGAAAAAGCTCTTTGTGATTTGCCAGCGGAGGGTCGGATTCCTGTATTTCATCCTCTCGAAAGGAGCAGAACATGGGCGTTGCGCGTTTCTTTCTCTGCGGCCTATTATTGCAGACGGTTCAC
>JBDHHK010000403.1:0-2212 GCA_039589395.1 Gemmatimonadota bacterium | reverse complement strand
GTCTCAAAACACTTCGAAACAATCATCGCAAAAGGAAGCGATGTCTTCGAGACGCAGCATAGGACAAAGCAGGGGGAGATACGGGACATCCTGGTCAGCGCCAAGGCTCTCTCCATGCCCGGGAAAAAGCTTATTTCGAGCATCTGGCGCGACATCACCGAGCAGAAGCGTTCGCAAGAGGCTCTGCGGAAAAGCGAGGAGCGATACCGACGCCTCGTTGAGCACATGAACACCGGTATGGCAGTAGTGGACGAGAACTTCGTCCTCACCTACGCCAACGACAAGCTTTGCGAGATGGGCGGCTATGCGCGCGAGGAGCTGATCGGCAGGCCCGCCATCGAGTTTGTCGGTGAGTCGTCTAGAACGTCCTTCCATGAACAAATGGCCAGGCGAAGAGCCGGCGCCCGCGAGTCCACCGAGGCCACCTTCGTTCGCGCGGATGGCAGGAAGCTCGTCCTGATGCAATCGGCAGAGCCGCTCTTCGATTCCAGCGGCCGCTTTCGGGGCAGCTTCGCCGTGATGACCGACATCACGGAGCAGAAGCAAGTCGAACACGAGCTCCGGGAAAACCGCGATGAGCTGGAGCTTCGGGTTGAAGGATCTCTGGAGCAGCTTCGTCGGTCAGAGCGCCTGGCCTCCATCGGCACGCTCGCTTCCGGGATCGCCCACGAGATCAACAACCCACTCGGAATGATCCAGCTGGTGGCTGAAACCGCCCTCGGCGCTACAGGCGACCCCGAAAGGGTCGAGGAGATGCTGGGGCAGATCATCAGCGACGTGACTCGGTGTAGCCACATTGTCAAGAGCGTCCTCCGCTTTGCCAAGGAGCAGCCCACGGAGAAGTGGACCAACGATCTGAATGACATCATCCGGCACTCATTAGATCTCACCCGAGAGTACGCCACGCGGCACGGCGTCATCGTTGCGGAGCAGCTCTGCGAAGAGCTCCCGCCAGTCCGGGCGAATCCAACCGATCTCGAGCAGGTCTTCGTCAACCTGATTAGCAACGCGGTTAATGCGTGCGAGTCGGGTGGTAGAGTAGAGCTCGAGACCGCGAAGGTCGGGGATCGGGTGCGGGTAATCGTTCGCGATGACGGCCGCGGCATGGCCAAGGAGCATGTGGAGCGCGCCTTCGATCCGTTCTACACAACGAGGCTCGAGCAGGGCGGCACGGGACTCGGTCTGAGCACCTGTCATGGCATCGTGACCGATCACCGCGGTGAGATCGAGATCGTGAGCAAAGAGCGGCAGGGGACAGCCATCATCATCGAGCTTCCGATCGCTGACATGCATGAGGAAGGCGTCCCGGCCTGACCGCCCTGAATCTGGGTTGCTCCCGCGCCGAGCTTAAGCGGGCGCTCTCGTTCTTTAACCCCCTTCTTCTGCCAGGGGGGTTGCTGTGTCGCAGATGGTGACGCGCCGTTCGAGTCTGACGCGGCAGGCAGAAATCAGCGCTCGAGCAAGAGGCTGAGCTCTGGGAACGCCGGGCACGCCTAAAGGCTTCTCCTGCTCGATCCGAAACAGGCAGGCGGACACTCACACCTTGGCTAACCAGCACTTCATCGAGCGTCGCAAGCACCCCCGTATCATGATGGACGTGATCGTCTCGATCGCGCGCGTCGGCGCTGCCGACGTGGTAGGGCACACAGCCGATCTCTCCCTGGGTGGCATCCGCTTCGTGTGTCATGCGCTCGAGGTCGAGATCGGCGAGGTGCTGCACATAACCCTCGATCTCCGAGACACCAAGCTGAGCATGGCGGGCAAGGTGGTGCGTATCACCAAGCCAAACACCCACGCGCTGGAGCTGGCTCTGGCCTTCGTCGAGATGGACGCCAGAACTCTCGAGCTGCTCAGGGTGTTCTTGGAGGACAGTCAGTAGGCGTAGCAGCTGGCGCGAAAAGCGCCCTAGATTCAAGGTTTGAGTCTGCCGTCTAGCCCTGCCTCCAAATGTCCCGTTCTAGGCGCTCATGACGGATTTCCATTCGGTCAGACGGCTTCTCACAACCGGACATAGTTTCGCACCTCGTTCACGAGCTGATCTGCCTGGATAGGCTTTGTGAGGTAGCCATCACAGCCGGCTTCCGTGCAGCGATCCCGCGTCTCCCGCATCCCGTCAGCGGTCAGCGCGACGATCGGGCCCGTGTACTCGCTGTCCCGCAGACAACGCGTTGCCTCAAGACCATCCATCACCGGCATCATCAAGTCCATCAAG
>JBDHHK010000402.1:0-2248 GCA_039589395.1 Gemmatimonadota bacterium | reverse complement strand
TGACGTCAGTGTATTCGATGGACGAGGATCGAAATCGGACCTCGTTCTTTTTATCTGTCCGACTCGGTTCATGTGATGCTTCAAGTAACCTTCGTGAGAGACGCTTCACTTGCCAAAGAGCTGGGATTGGAACCCTGTATGCAGCTCGTGTCCATCAACGGGCGCGAGCTGGACGATTTTCTCGATTGGGAGTATCTGAGCGCGGACGACCGTTTCACGCTCGTGGTACGCGTGCCGGAGGGTGAGGATGTCGAAGTTGAGGTGACGAGATCAGAAGGCCTTCCTCTGGGGATCGAGTTGGCACCGCCGGATGTCATCGTATGCTCAAATCGTTGCGACTTCTGCTTTGTGAAGGGGAATCCGAAGGGATTGAGAAGGGCACTATATGTCAAAGATGACGATTACCGCCTGTCATTCAGTTATGGAAATTTCGTGACCCTGACGAACCTTCGACAGAAAGATGTAGATCGCATAGTCGAGTACCATTTGACTCCGCTTTATGTATCAGTACACGCCACGGATCTGGGTGTGCGTCGTCGTTTGCTTGGGAACCCCAAGGCTCCAGACGTATTGGAGCAGCTAGCATTCTTCGGAGAGCATGGCATCGAGTGTCACACACAGATTGTTGTCCAGCCAGGTGTAAACGATGGACCGGTATTGGAACGCACTCTCGATGACCTGTATGCGTTGGGAGATGCGGTCCTGTCGGTTTCAGTGGTGCCGGTGGGCCTGACCAGTCGCAATCAAAAGGCGAAAGTTCGAATGCCTAGTGCTGCGGAATGCAGAGGGGCAATAGCCGAAGTCGAACGAGTTGCAGCATTGGCACTAACTGAAAGGAACAGGCACTGGGCGTACGGTTCGGACGAGCTCTACCTGAACGCCGAGGAGCATCTGCCACCGGCCGACAGATATGACGACTTCGAGCAACTCGAAAACGGGGTAGGGGTTGTCCGTTATTTCCAGCGACAGATAGGCGGGTTCACGGCAGACCTTTCAGACGTCAAAATCGGCGTGGTCACTGGCACGGCGATGGGGTCGCTCTTTCCGAGCATACTCACCGAAATCGAAACCCATACGGGTGCGACTTTCGAACTGCTAGTCCAGACCAACGACCTATTCGGCCCATCGGTGACCACAGCAGGACTCTTGAGCGGACGCGCGTTCGGCTCTGCGCTCGAGGGGCGAAACGATTTGGACCTCGCGCTGATACCTGCGGAGGCGTTGAATGACGACGGCGTGTTCATAGACGATATCTCGTTTGGCGAACTCCAAGAGAACTCCCCTATGGAACTCAGAGCATCTTTTTGGCTTGTGGATGAGCTTGGCGAGGGAACCCAATGAGTGTCCCGACAGTCGCAATAATAGGACGCCCTAACGTCGGAAAGTCCACTCTTTTCAACAGAATCGTGGGTGGCCGCCGCGCCATTGTCGATGACAGGCCGGGCGTCACACGCGATCGGAACTTCGCAACGGCGAATTGGGGAGGACTCGAGTTCTGGCTGGTTGACACTGGTGGCTGGGATGCGGTTGCCGATGATGCTCTCACCGGAGCGATCCGCCAGCAGATCGAGGCGGCAATTTCGGAGTCGGACGCGATATTGTTCGTTGTCGACAGCAAAGTAGGAGTTCACCCAGCCGATCTCGAAGTCGCGTTGCTCCTGCGCCCGCATCGAGATCGTGTGCTGCTTGCGGTGAACAAGGTTGACGAACTACCGGATGATAGCAGTGCGTATGCCTTTTACGAGCTCGGATTGGGAGACCCGTTTGCGGTCTCGGCAGCGGTCGGGAAAGCCAGTGGAGACCTGCTAGACGCACTCGTTGCTCTGTTACCGAGCGAGCGCGAAGACTCCGCTCAAGAGGAAACGATTCAAGTCGCCGTTGTCGGGCGGCCGAATGTTGGAAAATCCAGCATCATGAACAGGCTGTTGGGAAAAGAACGCTCGGTTGTTGCGCCTGATGCGGGGACAACCAGGGATGCAGTGGACTCCCCCTTGCGGTACCATGGTACAAGCCTCAACTTCATTGATACAGCGGGGTTACGCAGGCGATCGAAAGTAGAGGATGATATAGAATTCTACTCCGCGCTGAGGACTCGGCGGGCGATCGATCGGGCAGACGTGTGCGTCCTCGTTGTGGATGCAACGGCGGGTGTAAACGCCCAGGATCTCAAGATAGCTCGACTAGCCTGGGATGCAGGAACAGGGTTGATCATTGCCGTGAATAAATGGGATCTGATTGAAGAAAAAGG
>JBDHHK010000401.1:0-2258 GCA_039589395.1 Gemmatimonadota bacterium | reverse complement strand
AATACGCGACAGTCGACGATATAAGAGGCCTGGGTATCAACGACGCGTTTCTGTCGCCCGGCCACTCACCCGAGATCGATGCCTACGGGTTTACCATGAGGAATATCGGTGATGTTTCGAAACCGTTCGAAATACAAGTCGGCTGGGTAGTCGCAAAACTCGTGGATGTGCAGCCGGCGGGGTATTCAACCATGCTAGAAGCCCGCAGTGCGATCCAACATCGATTGAAGCAAGAGAAGAACGATGAGCGCCTGGAAGAACTGCTGGCAAAATGGCGAAAGGAAGTTGCGATCGAGATCTTTGAGCGCAACCTCGAGAAGGCGCAGATCTCACAGCAGCAAACAGCGGGTGGCTAGATCTGGATTGGCGATGACAGGGAAACAAAAACGGAGTACCAAGACGACTATTATAGGGAGCATGTTGCTCCCTATATTGGTGTTTGTAGGGATGGGGTGTGAAAGGCGTCCGGTAACCTCGCAAAGGGACGCCTCTCCCGCGCTGGTGATCGTGGATGACGCGACCCTCACGGAACGGGAGTTTGCCTATTTTCTTCCGGAGGAATACCGCGATGTTCTGACTCTGGAGGAACTACAGCAGTATCTGGATCGTTGGATAACGACACAGCTTCTGTATGACGAGGGGATGAAATCAGGGCTCGTCGTGTCATCGGATATCGATGCGCGGTTGGAGCAATACCGCAAGGACCTTGTTGCCGATCAACTCGTCCAAAAAGTCATTCAAGACCGTGCGGTCGTGTCCGAACGCGAGGTGAGAGACTTCTATGACGCACACGCCCGGGAGTACCTGACCGAATTCCGGGTGAGCCACATTCTCGTCAACACGCTCGAGGATGCTCAGAAGGTCAAGGAACAGATCGGCAAGAGGAGTTTCGCGTATCTTGCTCGAAGGAACTCGATAGACAAGCACTCGGGTTCGGGAGGCGATCTTGGATACTTGTCCAAGGGCAACATGATCCCGGAGTTCGAGAGCGTTGTCTTCGATTTGGAGATGGGTGAGGTCAGCGACATCATCGAGTCGGAGTTCGGGTACCATATCATCAAGATCGTGGATATACGGCAAGCGAGATTCCAGCTGCAGTTCGAAGACGTCAAGGACCAGATAGCCAGCGATATGATGCTCAAAAAAAGAGAGACCGTCTACGACAGCCTGGTTACAGCCCTTCGAGAAAGGGCGGATATCCGGATTCTCGACCGCACATACGCGCTCGGGGTAACCAGTGAGGCGGACACGATTGTGCGCAGCCCTGGGGAAATGGACCAATGAACCGTTCGAAGCGGAATACCGTTTTTGTTGTCTGGATGCTCGTGTTTCTTGGAGCGACGACGATTGTGCGCGCCGAGATCGTGCCGGTCGATAGCAGTGTTGCAGTCGTGGAAGATGGGGCGATATTCCGTAGCGAGGTCGAGCAAACGGTCAAACAGATCGTGCTCCAGCGAGGGATAAAGGATGTGTCGCCCGCAGAACGTATGTCGCTAGAAGGTCAGGTTCTTATCGATTTGATCAACAGCCGATTGATTGTCGCGAAGGCGGGGCGGTTGGGGATAGAAGTTTCGTTTGCGGAGATTGAAAAGCATGTTGAGCAGACAGTAGAGGAAAACAGACGGACCCTTGGTGGGGAGCAAGCGTTTCAGCGGGCGTTGGAGGCGGAGGGGCTGACGCTAGCCGAGCTAAAGCGTTTTATTCGGGAACAAATTCGCAACCGCATGCTGGTCGAGCGAGTACTTGCAACGGAGATCGATCGTGGATCGCTCCAAATCGGCGAGGCCGAATTGCTCGCGCTTTTCGAAGACCGTAAGAGCACTCTGCCCATGCGACCCGCCGTGGTTCACCTGCAAACGATCTATATTTCGATGGAATCATCCGCGAACGCCCGAGCGGTGGCGGAAGCCCGGATTGACAGCCTTTATCGACGGGTGTTGGCCGGAGAAGACTTTGCCGATCTCGCGCGAAGCCACTCGGAGGACCCTAGCGCAAAGACCGGTGGTTCGCTGGGGTGGGTCAAGATATCCGATCTGGGTGATCAGAACTTTGCGGAAGCCGCCGAAAAGCTCACCGTCGGTGAGGTCAGTCCACCGGTTGCGACTTCCTACGGGTATCATTTGATCAGATTGACGGGCACCAACCCGACGACCCAAGAAGTCGAGCTGAGCCACATCTTGGTCCGGGTAAAGCCCGGTGCAGACGATGTACAAGAGGTTTTCAAAAGAGCAAACACGGTTCACGGAATGCTGCTCGCC
>JBDHHK010000400.1:0-4443 GCA_039589395.1 Gemmatimonadota bacterium | reverse complement strand
TTGGAGGCTGCCGTCATCGAGAAGCGATTGCGGTGGTGTCAGGACAACCTTGAACATCCGAGGGGCGTGCCGGTAACCCCAAGATTAGGATATGAAACGCTGCTCTTGCGGTATCTGGGATTGTCCGAAAGCGACGTTCCGGTGATCTACGAGTCAGACACGAACATCACATGGTTGTCACACAACCGTTGTCCAACGCTGGACGCATGCACCAGTCTTGGCCTTTCCACTTCAACTGTGTGCAGAGCGGTGTACGAGAAGCCGACTCAGGCGTTGCTGTCGCGAATGGACCCTGAGCTTCGCTTCGTGCGTCAGTACACCGAGATGCGGCCGGAATTCCCTCACTGCAAAGAAATGATCGTGCGTATGGACTTTGAGGGGATGATGGGGATGGCGATTGCCGAGGCTAGAAAGTCGCGCGCGACAGGTAACAAGGGGTACGAAGCGGTTGTGGTTTTGGGCGAACGCGTGTTGGGCGTTGCGTATGACACGGCTGCCAGCGAGGGCGATCCAAGCCTCCATGCGGAAATGAACGCGATAAGTAGTGCGGTGGAAGTCGTTGGTGACTCAAACCTTTGCGGAGCCGTGCTGTTTTCCACCTGTGAGCCGTGTCCTATGTGTGCAGGGTTGGCGGTATGGGCGAATGTCACGACGATTGTCTTCGGAGCCTCGATTGAACAGACAGCACAGTTGGGCAAACCGCGGATTCGGGTGAATGCGACAGAGATCGTCGACCGCTCTCCGGGTTGGACGGAAGTGATCGACGGTGTTCTCGCTGAAGAGTGTCTGGATCTATACCGATAGCTGCGGATGCTGGTGCGCCAATGAGAGGACGCCAGCTAACAGGCTGGTGAAGCTGCCAAGCGCGGTGGTGGCAGTTGTCTTGTGAGCAAGGTAAAATCGGCGAATCCCCGTGAGATATTGCTGCTGGTAGGTCTGCGTTCGCGGCTTGTATGCAGAGCCGTTCTATGAGAGCGATTGTCAATGGCGGACTCCGTGGGCTGGTTCCATTATCACACGGGAAAGTCGGGCTACTCTTCGGAAACCTTCCTCGTGTGTCGTGGCTGCGGCACGATGCTTAGCGTTCAACATGCTGCGCGTGGTTGTTTGCCGGCGCTTGTCAGTAGGCGACGCGCGCGGCCCAACCTCCTCAAGACGAGACCGGGGCCCACGTCCGCCGAACACAGTGGCGACTACGAGATTGGAGGCTTTGCTGGTTGGGAGATTTTAGGTTCGACAAACCGCGCCGACCTACGGAACCGACCATGCCAACATTGTGGTACAGTTGGGCAGTTCGCTAGCAACTGGCCCAGTTCGGGAGCACCATGTCCACGATGTGGGGTAATGGTCAAAGAACGCAAATCGTTTTTGGGTGACGCAATGCATGTCCTCACAGGGCTGCCTGATACGAGAATGATGCTGGCCAACGCTGGGGGATCGATCGGTCTGTGCGCCTCAAGAACTCGAAACAAGCGAAACGACTGATGCAGCTCGAGAGCATGCGTGCGCAGCTTGTCGCAGGGTCGTTCTATGAAAGCGGTTGTCATGTGTAGGCTTGCTGCGATCCCTCGAATTCGGGATGGCTCGCGCTGATCACCACCTCCCTCATGCCGGCTGGCTGCCAAAGGAGTACGGGAAACATGAACGAGTCCGACCAGCAGCGAATTAGGAATGCTGTTGAATCACGGATGCGGTCCTTTGAAGCGGCAGAACGCGCGCTAGATACCGACCGCCTCATCGCACACTTTGCGCTGGTTCCGGAGTTCCTCGTCTACAATGACGGTCAGCGTCTCAATCATGCGGCCATCACTGCCAACCTTCAAAGTGGGTTTCCCACCCTTCGCTCGATCGAGGGGGGCTTCGAGAACATCCATGTGTTCGTTCTTGCTCCGGATGCAGCTTTGGCCGCTGCGGAATTCTCGGAGGTTATCACCGACCGCACTGGCACTGTGACCCGGGTGCGTGGGGCAGCTTCATGGTTATGGCGGGTGATCAATGGAGAGTGGAAGATCGTGTATGGGCATGCAGACCACTATCCTGACGAAATGCGCGATTGACCGTCACAGTCACTGCCAGGGGCATCAGCCTAGACCATAAAGGAATGCCCTGTCAAGCAGAATAGGCTGTCGAACGCAGTAGGAATCGTTGATTCGTGATGACACAGACATCGATGATGACGGATTAATCGGTCACGTCGAAGCGAAGCGCGAACATCTTGACGACGACTTCTGGGGTGGCGAAGAATCCTGCATTGTTCTCACCAACCGATTCGCGCCAACGGCGCTTCAAGGCGTCGACGACTTTTCTCATGTCGAGGTGCTCTTCATCTTCGATCGCGTCGATCCCTCGAGTGTGGTAACTGGATCCCGTCACCCTCGGAACAATGAAGACTGGCCCGAAGTTGGCATCTTTGCCCAACGGGCCAAGAGCCGACCAAACAGGATCGGGAGCACGATCTGCCGAGTTCTCCAAAGAGACGGCACCCGCCTGTACGTATCTGAGCTTGATGCTGTCGCAGGCACCCCGGTCCTCGATATCAAGCCAGTGATGTCGGAGTTCCTTCCGCGGGGGGAGGTGCGGCAGCCAGCATGGTCACGGGAACTCATGTCCGGGTACTGGAACCGAAAGGCTTGAGTGAAGGACCCGTCGACTCACAGCGGTAATGTGTCCTTGTCTGCTCACGGGGTTGGACAATCTGAGGGGATGTAACCTGATCTTGGGGGGATGCCTCAAGCGGTCCTGTCTTTCATTCCGAGATCGGCGCGTTGTTACGGACCAAACACTCATTGAGGCTCAGCTCTCCGCTCCTCGCCAAGGCGAGGGCACAACGTACAACCAAATCCACGGATCGCGGTGGCAGGTCTTCAGGTAGGAAAATCTCAAGCGCCGGGTCCTACATTGGGACCCCGAAGCAACGACCACCTTCTTCTTCATCGAATTCGTGTGTTCGATCGTGGCCGGATCCGTTGTTGGAGGAACACGGCAAGGGCACCTTCAAACACTCAACTGGCGTGGAGCACGCGTCGAGACGGCGGAGGGGATGGGGGGAGACAGCATACGCATCCGAACGGACGTGTAACCTCAAATCAGAGGTTGCCTGGCCCGTATTGCAGAGATGGTGCATTCACCGCCTGAGGCCGCTGCTATTGAACCGCCACCGAGAGCAACACCTTGAGCACGTCATGCCGTTTCGCGTGCTCAAATGCCGCAACTCCGTCAGCTAGCAAATACCGAGCGTGAATCAGCGGCTCCACATCTACCTGACGCTCAGCAAGAAGCCGTAAAGCCGGCGCAAACGGTCCGCACCGCGATCCCACCAGAGTAAGTTCGTTTACAACGATCGCAGCTGCGTCAACGGCCAGCTCACCCACATAAGTACTCTTCATGACCATGGTACCTCGAGGTCTGAGCACGTCACGGGCGATCGCGAAGCCGCCAGGGTTGCCGGTGCACTCAATCGCGACGTCGAATCCAACCGGATTCGCCGTATCGGAGAGGCCCGTCTCAATTCCGCGCGCCTCGAGGAATGCGAGCTTTGCTCGGTTGTTTCCTAGCACCAAAAGCTCGCAGCATGTCAGCGCCATAGTCTGAGCGACGAGCTGTCCCAACTTCCCGTCGCCGATCACGAGCACCCGTGTGTCGCCGTCAACGCGTACCTGTTCTTGGATCTGCAACGCGGCTGCTAAAGGCTCGGTGAACGTAGCCGTTTCGGTTGACACACAGTCCGGAACGGCGTGGAGGTTGGCGTTCGGGAGTGTGATGTACTCGGCGAACGCACCGTTTCGGCCAACGATACCTAGCACTGTTCGCTGTGAGCAGTGGTTTTGGCGACCGGCCTTACAATGTGAACATTCGCCACAAGATGCGTTGATCTCGCCCACGACGCGCCGTCCAATCAGGTCATCGCGACCACTCTCCACTACTCCCACAAACTCGTGCCCCGGCACGCCGGCATACGGGTAGTAGCCGCGAGCCAACTCGAGGTCGGTGCTGCAGATACCAGCGCAAAGGACCCTGATGAGCGCTTCGCCCTCGGGCGGTTCCGGAATCGGAACGTTTTCGCGGACCGTGAGTTGCTGGTTTTCCAGCCATAGGGCGAGCATGGGGGGAAAATAGCTAGGTGGTGAGAGGATGGAACGGGAAGGGCGGCAGAAGCGGGAGTGGCGGGAGCAGCGGGAGACGGCGTTGGGCATTCCCCTCCCGCCTCTCCCGCTCCTCCCGCTCCTCTGTGTTGCGGGGCGCGGTGGGTACTACGGCACCACTACCGCCAACCCCGCTTCTGCAACCATAACCGCCAAAGCATGCTGAATCGCCACGTGCGCGTCTTTATTCATCCACCACTCATTGAGCGAGTGTGCGCCTGTACCAGCGCCGCCACGGCCGATCGTGATGCCCGGAATTCCCAGCGCGATCGGGATGTTTGAGTCGGTTGAGCCGCTGCCA
>JBDHHK010000399.1:0-2270 GCA_039589395.1 Gemmatimonadota bacterium | reverse complement strand
CAACGCTGCGATTGGACAACATTCCCCAAGCTCATGAAGCTGGCCGCATATGCAGTGGTGGTAGAGGTAGCCAATGATCTCCTCAAGGTCTCCCGTAGCCACGCAAACGGTGGTATCGGCGGCGCCATAGTAGAGCCGGATGGTACGACGATCGTCTTCCAATATCCAACCACAAGGGAACACCACGTCCGGCACGTCGCCGCTGCGCTCGTAGTCGGATTCCGGCCCGAACACCCATTCGTTGCTGCGCATCAATACGAGGCCCGGATTGTCGCGGTCAAGCATGGCAATCCCCAGGCGATAGATCGAACCGGAGGCCGTGGTACGCACGCCGTGATAAAGAATAAGCCACCCGTATTCGGTGAGCAGGGGCGGCGGGCCGAGGCCGATCTTGTTCGCATCCCACCAGCCCCCCCGACGTGCGTGAACAAGGATCGTATGGTCGCCCCAGTGACGCAGGTCGGGACTCCATGAAAGCCATATATGCGCTTGGTCCGTGCTCGATGGCCGGTGGAGCAGCGCCCAACGCCCGTCGAACTGGCAAGGAAACAGTGCAGCATCCTTATCATCGGGAGGCATCAACGTGCTACGACGCTCGAAAGTGCGAAAATCACGCGTCGACGCGAGGCGTACAAGCGGCCCGCCACGGGAATAACCGGTATAGGCGATCATATAGTCATCGCCACACTGCGTGATTCGAGGATCTTCGATACCCCACGCCTCATCGTAGTCTCCCGGGTCCGTCTGAAAACTGGGCTCGGGCTCGATGCGCCACTTCGTGTACCCATCGGAGCTGCGCGCAACGCTGAGATGGGAGATGCCACTGCGGTCCTCGACGCGGACCAGCAACAGCGTCTCCCCCTCAAAGGTGACCGCACCCGCATTGAACACCGCGTTTACGGTATGCAACCATTGTCCCGGCATCAGGATCGGATTGCCATCGTAGCGCCGAAAGAGTTGTTGTTTCGCCTGCATGCTTGCTCCCCATACCGACATCGCATCATAAGGGCTCGAAAGCGGATGTTCCGCTGATGCCTGCTGAACGTCTGCTAATAGCCGAGACTGTAAAAGGGCATTGTCAGAGTAAACCGGTTGTCTGTGTGCTCGGGCGACTTTAGCGTATTTGGATGCGCAATCCCTTCCGTTATTTCAACAGCTCGCCCGAGGGCACTGTCAGACAAACCTGACCCGTGTAGGGCGCAAAAATTAAATCCGCGGCACTTCCCGTGAGCGAACCCTCGTGAAAACCTTCCGCTGCGTGAATTGGCAGAGGGGGCAGTATTGTGCGGTGGGGCTTTGTCAGACTAAATCCGCTTGAGCCTGCTGGCGAGGTTCCTTAGCCTCAGGTGATGCAAAATCCCTTCCGTTATTTCAACAGTTCACCCGAGGTGATCCGCCTTACGGTGATGATGTACATCCGGTATCCGCTTTCGCTGCGACAAGTTGAGGATTTGCTGTTTGAGCGTAGCATCGATATCTGCCACGAGACCATCCGGTTCTGGTGGAACCGGTTCGGTCCGATGTTCGCCAGCGAGATCAGAAAGTGTCGAGTTCAACACCGGTCATATTCGCGGTGGCGTTGGCACCTGGACGAAGTGTTCGTCAGGATCAATGGTGAGCAGCATTACCTGTGGCGCGCCGTGGATCACGAAGGCGAAGTACTCGAAGTTTTCGCCACAAACGCCGGGATCGCAAGGCTGCCCTGAAGTTTCTCAAACGAACGATGAAGCGCTACGGCCGGCCATGGACCATCGTGACGGACCGGCTCCGATCTTACGGCGCCGCGATGAAAGTGATTGGAAATGTGGAGCGCCAGGAATGTGGGCGTTGGCTCAATAATCGGGCCGAAAACTCACATCAACCGTTTCGACGACGAGAAGGAGCGATGGCCAGGTTCAGGGACATCAAGACCCTGCAGAAGTTTGCTTCCGCTCACGCCTCGATCCACAATCATTTCAATAAGGACCGCCACCTCAACAGCCGCGATATCTTCAAGCAAAACCGATCTGCCGCGCTGGCCGAATGGCGTCAGCTTGCGGCCTGAGACCCCTGATCCCGCGCACTTTCGAGACTGGTCCGCATTAGACTGACAGCACCACTGAAGATGATCACGTGATCGAGGCACTCTCGACGGATGGATCCAATCAGACGTTCGACGTATCCGTTCTGCCACGGAGAGCGTCGGGCTGTCGGGCGGTCCCTAATGCCCATTGCTCGGAGGCGTCGTTTGAATACCTCGCCGTAGGCACCGTCACGGTCACGGATGAGAT
>JBDHHK010000398.1:0-2284 GCA_039589395.1 Gemmatimonadota bacterium | reverse complement strand
TCCACACTCAAGCCGTCCGCCATGGGGTTTGTGCGCGACTCGTTGATCCCTATTCGCCGAGGATTGAGCTCTTGGATCGTTTCGCGGAGAATCGGCGCCAGCGATGGTCCTTGTTCCCCTTCGCCCCGGTGATAGGACACCATCTGATCCCACAGCCGCGACCCGCGTGGCAGGTGTGTGCCGAGTAAGATCTTCCGTACGGTTTCGGAACCGTTATCGAAAAAGATGTAGGCGTTTCTGTGCCCGCCCGGTGTGTTCTCCATGTTGTCTTCGATGTACTCCAACACGAAGTCCTTATTGAACTCGCGTGACATGATGATCCAGCAATCGATTTCGGCCGCTCGCATGGCCGGCAGCAGTAGTTGGTCAACGCGTTCCAGGTTGAGTTCCGAGCGGATCCGGGCACGTTCGCGGAGTGGGCGACCCACCACTCCTTCGTCGGAATCAGCAGGTGCGCAGGAGATGGATACGGTTAGGAGTGCGGCGGCACAAAGATGAAGGTTTCTCATGTTAGCCCCGTTCTTGATTGATCGTGGGTGCATAGATCGTGTCGTTTTATCCCTGGGCTGAAGCCCGGCTGTCACCGTGAGTGAACTCGCGGCTCGGCAAAATGACTTTCGCTCAAGCGACAGATTGCCGAGCCGCGGAATCAGTTCAGAACCTCACCGCCTCAGCTCCCCCATAGTATATCCCATTGAACAGGAGCTTGAAGCTGGCGTGAGGCTGTCCTCGGTGATTGACCAGGGGTGTTAGCAGTACCAGCTTCCCTCGGCCGACATCTGCGTCAATCACGGTAACACCGTTTTCGTGGTACTGTTCTCCCAGCGCCCAGCCGCTGCGAAGTGTCTCACGGCTGTCGAACCACGCGACCCTGCGTGCTCCACTGTTCGGTGTCATCCTAAACACAGGGCTTCTGTTGACGTACACGTCGACTCGCTCTGGCATTCCATAAGCCAGTGGATTCGAGTTGTCCACCCGGATCTGGTGTACAGAGCCTGGAGCCCAGTAGCGCTCCATCGGTAACGCTCCACCGGTGGCCCTATCTACCAGCGCGTCACGAATCGGGAGCCTCGCGTGGTAGCCCAAGCTCGCCGAGCTTCCTATGCCGATCACTGTCCCGCCCGCGTTCATAAACGTTCGGATGTGAGGTATCGTCACGTCTGAGGTTATTGACCCAAGCCTCTCCCTGTACTCCTCGGGGATACTTCCGGGATCGGGTTGGGCGGTTTGAGCCCGCACGTTGCCTGAGCGATCCAACTCCGGCGACACCGCGCCGGACTCGAATATCAGCACGTCGAACTGATCGATGAGGTTCCCGGCATCGAGTCTCTGCGGATACACCACCTCATAAGGAAACTCGAACTGTTCGAGCAACCATCTGGTCCAGCCAGATTGAGAAGAGCCACCGTACCTGTCCCACAAACCGATACGCACCGGCTGCACACGGAGTGCTCGACCGGATGGTTCCGAGTTTACCCCCACAAAGTCTAAGCCTACATCGTTGGCAAGCTGGTTGATCCGTTCGATCGTCCCATCGCCCGCGGGGACATACATCGTTCCCACCGGATATACTTCGCCTCCTACCTCAATCGGGCTAGTCAACCAGTTCACTTGGTCTCCTCCCGCAATGAGTCGGTTGACGGCAATGAACGCGTCATTCACCTGGTGGCTGAGCAGGAATCCAGCGCCATCAGCATCTGTCACCGCCCCGGCGCCATGCTCCGCGAATCCCTCTATCAACTCGAACGGTCCGTCGAAGCCTTCAAACACCTTGTCGAATTCCACACCCATCTGGTACGCCAAGGTCCATCCGGCCGCGTCGTATGGCGGAGTCGGAGGCCCACCCTCGTAAGCGTAGTCGTCGGGATGGTCCTGCGGCTCGAACATGGACCGAATGTGCGGGCGAAACGCCTGAGCGGCCTTTACAACATAGGAGCCTTCAGGATACGACTGGCCCGCAACATCGAACGACTCGGTGGCACGGTGAATGAAGATGCCACTTTTGATCAAAACGTTCACGAACTTTGTTGCCGTCAGGAAATCCGGCTGGTCCGCCGGGATGATGTAGCCTCTTGCGTCTTTGTAGTCCGGGTCGAGCAGGATTTCGTCGTAATACTGACGTGGGTAACCTCGATCACGACCGGAGCCTCCAGTGGGAATCTGGATCATCTCGGCGCCGTCACGCTGAATGGCCGCTTCCACCGCCGCGATTCTGTCAGGTGTGAATGTCCAGTTGTCTCTGTTTCCCTTCTCGATCGAGTTCCTACCCATGACGTATCGGTTG
>JBDHHK010000397.1:0-3087 GCA_039589395.1 Gemmatimonadota bacterium | reverse complement strand
GATCGATGGCCCGGTTCACCATTGTCGAACCCTTCTTGTACGCCCTTCACGAATCGTACATCCAGCTCGTGCGGATTGACGACCCCGTCAATCCAAGTCTCTGGAGCACGGTCGCCGTCGGTTGGGGTATCGAAACGATCTTTCCGTACGGGGACTACCTGTTCATTGGATCCACCACGGGGATGTTCATATACGACAATACCGACCCTGAGAACCCGAGGCAGCTCTCCGCCTTTGCACACGTCACCAGCTGCGATCCGGTGGTGGCCCAAGACGACTATGCCTACGTGACACTTAGGGCGGGAAGCTTCTGCGGGGGAGGCGTGAATCGGCTCGACATCCTTGACATTACCGACCTCACTGATCCGCAGATGGTCGAAAGCTACGCGATGCAGGGACCCTTCGGTCTGGGGATTGACGGCTCCTTTTTGTTCGTGTGCGACGGCGTCGCCGGGCTCAAGGTATACGACGTAACCGACCCCATGAACATAAACCTGCTCGCATTCGAAACGGACAACGAGACTTACGATGTCATACTCATTCCACCGTTGGCAATCGTGGTCGGTCCCGACGGCCTTCACCAGTACGACTACACCGACGTCGCGACGACTGGGGAGCTCGTGCTTCTGAGTTACCTCGACGTGGTGAATCCGCTGCCGACGGCCTCGACGATGCGATAGCCGGTAGTCGAAGCGCCGGACCGGGCCGGACCGAAGTGACGATCTAGGCCGGGCCGCTTTGCGCGACCGGACGGAACTCGAATGCGTAGACGGTCGCCTCTTCCAGATGGAGGCGCAGCGCCTGGAGAGCGACCCTTTGCATGCCTGAATTGTGACAAAACATCACACTTTCCCCGACTGAACGCACTATTTGTCACACTTCCCTGCCCCAAATACCACAATATGTCACACTTAATCCACTCACCTGTGCACTCAATAGCGGCCATTCGGAACCGCTCCTCAGCAACGTCTCCTCCAAGCAGCAATACGCTTCCGTGACATCCGACGCTATGCCAACAATCGAGCTGAAGTCTCGCATCAATCCACCCGACAACGAGAACGTTTGATGCGACGGTTCAAATCAGCTGGACAAGCGCAGCGATTCATTTCGGTGCACGGTGTGGTACAGAACCTCCTCAGGCTGGGGCGGCATCTACTTCGTGCAGCACGTTACCGGTTGCTACGCGACCGGTCGTTCAGGGAATGGAGTGCGGCCACAGCTGCCTGAGCAAACGCAGCAACCCCCGGCGTTGACTTCATCCGAGGACCATTAAGTTGACAAAGCCCCAAAAAGGAGTCGAAGACGACTTGAGGCTCGTCACCTCAATGTGTGCAATATTCGCCGTCGTTTGTGTGCAATTCCAAACCGGAGTTGACATCCGAGACGCCACTGCCCCGCGTGCAGGTCGTGGGGAGACGTAACCTGATCGACCGAGCGCCGACCAGCTTCCTATTCAAGGCATCTGTTTGGTCGAGAGCAACCGGCGGCACACCGGACAGGTCAGCGCCCGAACCGTGTACCGGTTGCCACGCACTTGATGCAGGGCGGCGGGGCCAATCTCCAGAATCTCGTCGCACCGCGGGCATCTTGGCGGTTCCTTAGATTCCTTCATCATCTCACGGATCTGTGTTGCTTCCTCCCGCGAGAAGACGGTTGGCGTGTCGTCAGAAAGCATTTTGAATGGTCAACCTCCCGTGATTGAATTGAATTTAACTGAGTCGCCCCAGTTTTCGCGGAGACCCTTCTACGTGAGTATCGCCGTGAAGAGCATTTGCATGCGTCGCATCACATCGAAGGATCAACGCCCCCCTCGCTCCCCGCTCACCTCCCTCCGCGAACTGCAGTTCGCGAGCGGGCCTACAGATCCCAAGTCCGTTCGCCGCTCACTGCCGTTCGCTCCGGGAGGCGGCGGGGTCGCTACAGCACTCACGCAATTGAGTCACCGAGGAATCGGGGCGGTTCAGTCCAAGCTCATGCTGTTACTCAGGCGCGCGCCAGACTGGCGCGGCTATGTTGCATGGCTCCGAGTTGAAAACGAATCCCCCGTTCCCCGAGGTAGAATTACCCAACTCGGTAGCTATCGGGCATACCGAGACGGGTCATCGTGTTGAGGATCCTGCACGAGAGTTGCACCTCAACCTGTTGGCCCACCAGGGTGCGACTGCTCATACATCGACCGATGAGATTGTCTTGTACCGATAGATCGTATTCTCGACCATGCTGCGCTTGCTGTATCCCGATCGCTTGTGCCACTCGCGTCGACCGAGTCTGCGGATGGAGCGGATGTTCTGATTCCTCTCCATCATTGCGGCTGACGGCCTTGGGCTTAGCTGGGCGTCGCGTCTAGGTGGGATGAGCACCCTCACTGCTCGTCCCTCACCCTGCGCGTGAGCGGCTTCGTAAACACCCTCGGTATCGTAGGCACCATCTGCAGAGACTGACGCCACTCGATTATCGATCTGCTCGAGCAAGACGGGAATCCGAGCGCAATCAGGCGTTCGGCGACCGGTCAGATCCGAGGCAACAATCTCACCAGTATCCGCATCTACGGCGAGGTGCAGTTTCCTCCAAGCCCTTCTCTTTGGTGGCTTCCGCAGCTTGCCGACGTGAATCCTGAGACCTGTGCTGTCAATGAGCAGGTGAACAGGCCGTTTGCTTGCGACCGCACGAAACGGGATCTCACCGAGCGTCCTGAGCCGCCGGGACAGAGTCGTGTGGTCGGGAATGGGAATCTCCACCTCAAGCATGTCTGCCAGTGATCGCAAGAAGCCTTCGGTCTGGCGGAGCGGAAGGTGAAAGACCATGCGGATCGTCAGAGCCGCCTCAATCGCGATGTTCGCGTAGATGCGTTGGCCGCCGGGTTTACCACTGGTTGGTGCCCGCCAGGATTTGATAGCGTCGTCGGAAAGCCAGATGGTGAGGTCGCCGCGTCTACGAAGGCCTGCTTCGTATTCGGGCCAATTGCGAATCCGGTATGGGGGTTTGGCGTACCTGTACTGACTCCGTTTCGGATACTTCATCGATGGCGTCTCCGGATCGGGGCATCACCTCAATGATGCACCGAAGTCACGAGCCATGCACCAAAGC
>JBDHHK010000396.1:0-4352 GCA_039589395.1 Gemmatimonadota bacterium | reverse complement strand
CGGCCCAACAGCGAGGATCCACCTCACACCGACTTCCCTTATCGCTTCGAGGTACGCATCACCATAACGCGGATCGTCTGTGCGCATCACGCTGTCGCCACCGCCGAAGAATGTGAGGCCTGTGGTCACGCCAAACCTGAGACGCTCGACCGCTGTGAGGAGAGCATCGGCCCGCCAGAAGCCCTCAGTCGATCCCAGTGCGTAGATGCTTTCAGTGGCACCGTACCATTCGCCCGTGTCGGTTCCCAAGCTCTTCACCAGGCCGTGACCGGCGTGGCCATGACCGTCAATCAACCCGGGCATCACCACGTTGTCGGTTGCGTCGATTACTTGAGCGGCACGGTAAGTAGCTGCGAGTTCCTCGGTGGCACCGATGGCCGCAATCCGGTCTCCAACGACCGCTATCGCCGCGTTCTCGAGCACTCGGCGGTCGGCATCCATGGTGATGATTGTGCCATTGGTGATCAGTATGTCTGCATCCTGGTAGTCCGAACGCGAGTCGCCACAGCTTGCTGTGAGCAGGGGCAGCAACGCCAGTGGTAACAGACGGGAACTTCTTTCGACGGTCATAGGAGTTAGCCTGAGTTTGAGAACGGTGACGGAAGCCTTACTAGAGGATGCGAATTATGTCGGCCGGAACCTGGAGTGTCCAGGTCTCGCGGCTAAGACCCGAACAGAATTCTCTTGCCCAGCCGAACTCCGATCGAAGTGTGGCTCGGCCGCAGTGGATCGAGAACCTAAGCCTCTACGAAGGGGCGCACTCCCGCAGCATCAACGCTGAGGCCGGCAAGAATAGTGTGATGTGCCGCTGGAAGTGAGAATGTGACCAGCGCAAGCAATAGCGAACAACAATAGACTGACTCGGTCTTTGGAGTTTCGGTCACAACACTCCCAAATTCGGCAGTTCAAGACTCGTCACGGAACGGGTGTGCGTTCGGCGCAATACCGTGGCGTCCCACCACGGCTCCGGAGTTGCGTCGGAGTCGTATGGCCTTATGCTCAAAGTTACCAATGAGATCGAGAAACACTTTCGCCGCAACGACCTCGTTTGCCTCGCAAAGGGTCCTCCTGGGCTGGGCCGCCTTGACTGTCGCGGCATGCGCCGGTGACCGCACCGACCGAGATTTTTGGGATGGTACTGTGGACACGCTCCCCAGCGGTACCGTAGTGGTTAACAATCCGAGCCACGGTATCTGGGACTCGTCCACCGCCTGGCGCGTGGAGGAAGAGGTTCGAATAGGCACGCTCGAGGGAAGCGGTCCAGATCTGTTCGGACAGATATCGGCGCTAGAGGTGGATGGACTCGGCCGTTTATTCGTGTTCGAAAGCCAGACGCAGGAGCTTAGGGTCTTCGAATCGTCGGGTGCTCACGTCCGCACAATAGGTGGCGAAGGAAGTGCGCCTGGGGAATTCATACAAGGAATTGGATTGGCTTGGTCACCGAAGGGCCATCTGTGGGTGGTCGACCCGGGCAATGTGCGAGTTTCAATATTCGATACTTCGGGCACATACCTGGCGATGAATCGGATTATGGGTGGATACGTAATGGTGCCCTGGCGGGGCCGCTTCGACCGAGCTGGCAGGTTTTACCACTACGGCCTCGATGTCGCCGCGGATGCCGAGAGCAGATTGGTGATGGTACGGTTCGACTCGCTCATGAACTCCATCGACACGATCCGCATACCGCGTCCACCCGAAGACCTCAACTTCGAACCTCAATCGGAGGATGGTTTGACGGGCACCGGAACGCCGTTCGGAGCTGGAGTCTGCTGGACGCTGTCGGCGTCGGGCCAACTCTGGTTTGCCAACACCGGCGACTATCGGGTTTATCGTATATCCGCCGCTGGCGACACGACCATGGCGATTTCCCGCGAATTCGAACAGCAACCGGCGTCACCCGCCCTCTCG
This sequence comes from Gemmatimonadota bacterium, assembly GCA_039589395.1. GTDB lineage: Bacteria > Gemmatimonadota > Gemmatimonadetes > Gemmatimonadales > GWC2-71-9 > JBDGYW01. The sequence goes on along the minus strand of JBDHHK010000396.1, from coordinate 2,444 downwards.
ACTCTTTTCGTAGACGAGGAAGACCGTCTTTGGGTTGTTCCATTCGTTGCAGGTGAAGGCAACGCACGTTTTCTAGACGTGTTCGAAAGCTCGGGGCGATACATGGGGCGTTTGCGGTTGCCATTCCGCCTTTCCACTGCGACGTCCCGTACGTTGTCAGAGGGCGGATTTTGATGCCCTGAGCCGTATCCAGACAACGCCAGCCCACCTTGAGCTCTGACTCTGGTACCCCCTATCCCTAAGTCTCTTCAAATCAAGAGTTTACGGTGTCACCGTCCATTTGATTTAGGGCGAAGAAACAGGTATATTTGTGAGACCTCCAAAGGGGTCCGTGCGGCCCCTTTTCTCTTATCTAGATTAGGACCGAAATGACAGGCCCCAACAACCGCGAACGTATTCTCTCCCGCTTGATAGAAGACGAACTGAAAGAGTCGTTCATCGACTACTCGATGAGCGTGATCGTGCAACGCGCGCTGCCCGATGTGCGTGATGGATTGAAACCTGTACACCGCCGGATCCTCTACGCGATGAACGAGTTGGGACTTCAGCCCGGCCGTGGATACAAAAAGAGCGCGACTGTAGTCGGTGACGTGCTGGGCAAGTACCACCCCCATGGTGACTCTGCGGTCTACGACTCTCTCGTCCGTATGGTTCAGGACTTTTCTCTGCGTTACCCCCTCGTGGACGGGCAGGGCAATTTTGGGTCGGTCGATGGTGACAGTGCTGCCGCCTACAGGTACACGGAAGCACGGCTTACCCGCACGGCTGTCGCGATGCTGGAGGACATCGATAAGAAGACCGTCGATTATGTCCCGAACTTCGACGATCGCCTCGAGGAGCCGACGGTTCTACCGTCCAAGCTGCCGAACCTGCTGGTCAACGGCTCGTCTGGCATAGCGGTCGGAATGGCCACAAACATCCCGCCGCACAACATTACTGAGGTGGCCGGCGCGCTGAAGTGCCTGATCGACAATCCCGAATGCGAGATGGGCGAACTCCGCAAACACGTGCTCGGGCCAGACTTCCCAACCGGCGGATATATCTACGGGCGCCAGGGAATCGTCGACTGCTACGAGACTGGACGCGGTCGGATCGTGATGCGGGCACGGGTGCAGGTGGAGGAGAAGGAATCGTCCGGCAAAGCCCAGATCGTTGTCACCGAGATACCGTTCCAGGTGAACAAATCCCGCCTCATCGAGCAGATCGCAGAGGGCGTTCGCCTGAAGAGAATCACCGACGTATCGGCCCTACGCGACGAGTCCGATCGCGACGGCATGAGAATCGTGATCGAGCTGAAGCGAGACACGAATCCGAAGGTCGTGCTGAATCAGCTCTACAAACGCACGCAGATGCAGAGCACGTTTGGCTCCATCATGCTGGCGCTGGTGGATGGCGTGCCGAAAGTGTTGAACCTCAAGGAGATCCTGCAGCACTTCGTCGAGCATCGTCACGAGATCATCACTCGCCGGACTCAGTTCGACTTGGACAAGGCACAGGCTCGCGAACACATCCTCGAGGGTCTCAAGATAGCCGTCGATAACATCGACGAGGTCATCAAGATCATCCGTGGCGCCAGCGATGTTGCGGCAGCAGATGCGGCCCTCAGAAAGAAGTTCAATCTCTCTGAGAAGCAAAGCGAGGCAATCTTGAATATGCGTCTCGCCAAGCTGACATCGCTGGAGATCGAAAAGCTCGAGGCCGAACTCAAAGACGTACGTTTAGAAATCAAGGAGCTGAAAGGCATACTGGCGTCCAAGGAGAAGCGCTTTGAGATCTTGAAGTCCGAATTGGATGATATGGTCAGCCGCTTCGGCGATCCTAGGCGCAGCGAGATAGTGGCTGACGAGGGTGAGTTCTCGATCGAAGACCTGATCGCCGAAGAGGATATGGTGATCACGATCTCTCACGCGGGATACATCAAGCGCATCCCCGTGGGTACCTACCGGCGGCAGCGGCGCGGTGGCCGCGGCCTAAACGGGATGGGTACGAAAGAGGATGATTGGGTCGAGCACCTCTTCGTCGCATCGACACACGATTACGTGCTCTTCTTCACACAGACCGGCAGGGTGTATTGGCTCAAGGTGTACGACATCCCGCAAGGTGGACGTGCGGCGCGTGGTAAGCCGATAATCAACCTGATCGAGATACAATCGCGCGAACGCATAGCCGCTTTCGTGAACGTGCGGGAGTTCAGCGACACGCAGTTCTTGATGTTCGCCACAGCCGATGGCACCATCAAGAAGACCAAACTCTCGGCGTACGGCAATCCGCGTTCTAGCGGAATTAACGCCATCAATATCGATGGGGATGACGAGCTGATCGACGTGCGCCTCACGGACGGCACTAACGACATCGTTCTAGCGACGTCGAGGGGCATGAGCATTCGGTTCTCAGAAAAAGACGCACGCGAGATGGGTCGTGCTACCGCAGGCGTACGAGGCATA
>JBDHHK010000395.1:0-2349 GCA_039589395.1 Gemmatimonadota bacterium | reverse complement strand
CGCTGCCTCGGATGCGGCAATTGCATCAGCCTGTGTCCGACGGAAGCGATCCGCCTGGTTCGCAAGCCACCCGAGGAGCAGCTCCCCCCGCCCGCAGACAACGACGCCTGGCTCGCCGAGCGGGGCCGCCTGCGCGGCGTCGACTACAGCCCCTTCAAGTAGGCTCCGCTCCGGGCGCGCCTACGCCATGCCGACCCCCCCATTGGGGGGTTCGAGTCCCCCCTCCGACACCACCGGCTCATGGAGGGCCAAGCAGCCATCGCTCACGTCACACTCCGCCCGATAACGTCTGAGAACCTCCGTGCGTGCCTTGGCCTGCGCGTCGAGGAGTCGCAGGACGATTTCGTCGCGTCCAACGCCGACTCACTGGCCGAGGCGCGGACGAACCCGAACCTGTTTCCGTATGCCGTCTACGCGGGCACGCCAGACCGGCTCGGTGCCCACGACGTTCCCATGGTCGGCTTCACGATGATCGAGATCGACAAAGCGATCGGCTTTATCCTGCGTCTGATGATCGATCGCGCCCATCAGCGTCGCGGCTACGGCCGTGCCGCAACGGAGGAAGTCATCCGCCGCCTCCGCCTCCACCCCGAGGTACAGATGATTGCCACGAGCCACCGGACCGGCAACACGGCTGCGGCTCGGCTCTACGAGGGTCTCGGCTTTGTGGACTGGAAGGTCGAGTGGGTGGACCCCGTTCCGAATGAGCGGTATCTGCGGCTGGCCTAGCCGTGGGTCGCTTCTTGGGTCGATTTCGGGAAGAGCTTCACGTTGCGGAGATTGCGCTCCTGAGCAAAAGATTCCGCCCGCGAGCGTGGCGGGTTGGCGCGGCGGCTCTGATCTCAGTCGAAGCGGTGTACCTGTCCCACGGCGCCGGGGATCACGGCGTCACCGAACACTCGCGCAAGCGCGTGAATCGCTCGCCACCCAGTACAGTGTCCTGGGATGAGCCGCGCAATTCCGAGTCCGTCGAGACCGCGTACCGTGTCCCTAATCCACTGCTCGCTCGCCGGTCCGGACGGAGGCCGCCCATCACCGAGAATAGCTGGGTTGGCTCGAACAACGCAGTCACATCTTGGACGACGTTGACGATTCCAGCGTGCGAGCAGGCGCTAAGTACCACGAGCCCTTGATTCCTCACATGGACGACGAGGTAGCGTAGATTACGATCGTTCCGGTTTTTGCGTCACATATTTCCAATTCAGGGTTATCAGTTCTTCTTCTTCCGCTTTGATGTACGATTCGCAATTGATGTGCATACGACGCATCATCGTGTCGATCTTTCGGGGTATCAGGTGCATTCTCGATAGATATGAGCCTATTGCCTCGTATCTGTCGTACAGTGCGTCCTCCTTTCGAATCATCTCCACTGCACTCTTTCCTTCGGATGAAATCACCTCAAAACCCGCGTTTTTGAACGCGTCCTCCCAATACTTGTAGTACCAAAACCCTCCGAATGCGGTCAACTCGCGGGTATGCTGAATCAACAACTTGTGGTGGTTGTTCTCACGATCGTAGTTGTCGAGTGCAGCAACGTCATCTACGACAAATTTCCCGCCTGGCTTTAAGACGCGGAATGCCTCCTTAAATGTGAATTCGAGATTGGTTGCGTATGTCAACGCTTGGACATTGTAAACCGCGTCAAACATGTTGTCGCCAAAGTCGAGAGGTTTGTTGAAATCAGCGACTGTAAAGCGATCTTTCGACAACAACGGGTTTTCCCACGCCTTTTCGATCTGCGATTTATCAATGTTGATGCCGTACACGGTACATCCTCGTAAGGTCGCGATGTGCTCGGCGATTGCACCACAGCCGCATCCCAGATCCAAAACAGTATCTCCTTGGCCTACATCAAGATCTCTTGCCATTTGTCGTTCGAACAGAATCTGGTTTTCTAGGACCGATTCCTGTGCATCCATGACTGGAGGCATATACATCTTTTCGACGGATCCGAGGGTACACAGCAGATGGATGATTTTGTAATATTGCTCAAGTTCCCGGCTACTGCCCTGTTTGTAGCCTTGCAGTGAAACACCGTTGTCGTAATCATCTTTCGTATTTTCCGGTGAGGCGGTGAACAATGTTCCGTAGGTGTTCATAAAAGCCTTGAACTCAGCATCGCTTGTCGTCCACAAACGACCGAGAGCGACGGCTTTGGAGCGGATGGTGGTCGTCTTTGTTTTCATGCTTTCTTTCTTCTTTCTTAGTATCGTATATGGCCAGCGGATAATAGCAGGTGCATCGGGCATCTAGCTCGGGTCACGCTCCCTCTAGAACATCACGCGCAGCGCCGCCCCGATATCCCAGCCCACCGCCTCTACACCGAGATGGGCGCGACGGGGCACGCGG
>JBDHHK010000394.1:0-2358 GCA_039589395.1 Gemmatimonadota bacterium | reverse complement strand
CCAGCCGTTACGCGATGGATCACCCGGCGGCCACTTGAATTGGTTCCCCGTGACTTTTACAGGAGCCCTTCAGTACAACGGACTCGGCAACCCGGACGGCGGCGACTACGATTTCACGTTCGAGCTGTTTGCGGATGGCACCGCCCCAAGTACCCGATGGAACGCGCGAAAGATAGTCGAACGGGTGGACACGGTTTTCAGCGGTGACACACCAACGAGTATCAATACGGTTGCTGATACGTTGTATGCTCTTCACACTGAATTTGATTATCGCGAGACCACACGTCGACTAAGCAGAACCACCAATTCACGTTGGTGGAGCCGATTGGATTCGTTGTCCAACGATGACTCGAAGTCAACAAGACGAGCCATCGATGCTCTCCTCGGTGAGGGTCGCGTGATCGTTACCGGTCTGTTCAACCTGGATCTGGTTCATCACGGACATGCAGAGGTGCACCCGGTCTATGCCATGGCCCTGCTCGACAGGGTTGAGCCGCGCTCGGCTAATGAAGCGCGTCATCACTGGAAGCTCCTGGTGCGAGACCGCGGCAACGAAGGCAACTGTTCCCCTGAAGCCCAGTTCGTATTTCGAGCCACCAACCCGAAGGACACAACAACGAATCGCTATCGCTTCAACCTCGAAGAACCTGAAGGCACCAGCGGTGCTCCCCGAATTATCTCGGCGGAGTCGTGGGTTAGCAGTGCCGGACCCATGGGGACGCCGGTCTTTTCTTGGGTGCCTGGTGAAGGATTGATTGTGACCGCGAGCTGGCCAAACCCTAACCAGAAGTCTCCCGATGCCGTTCTGATGGCAGAAATCACTATTGCGTGGCAAGGTGACTTTGCCCTTCCCGGAGCGGAAGGCGGGACTCGCTCGGCGTTCAAGATTACAGACAATGCGCTTGGCAGCCAGGCACAGATGAATCAAGCAAATGCAATACGTCGGATGGACCTGTCGGACTTCCAGCCGGAGAAGCGACGGCACTCAAGGGGAGCCGACGACTACAACGCGGCTTACTACGACTCCCTAACTTCCATCAGTGATCTGACTGTGTCGTTCGACTTCGACACCATTCCATATATCGAGCCGCCCGATCCAGTACAACATGCACCGCCGTTCTCGATTGAATTGCAGCCGCCGCTGTATCTTTGCGAAGAAGTCAGCTGGAGTTGGGTGCGGGCCCCCCGCTGCAGTTCTGATCTGAGCTTTAGCGTCGCTGTCGGCCCGTATATCCGATCACCATGGACAACCGTGGGCCTGTCTTTGCAACACGCCCAATGGTATCTGTTTCTACCAACCATTCCCTTCAGACTCGATACCGAGTTTGCGTGGAGAGGGGCATCCAGTGATGCCTCCTCACCCGATACTTCACCAGCCTCTCAAATCATTGATGCGCGGCTTTCGATCTTGCCACACGTCGTGCTATTCCTTCACGATACGTGGTTTATTGCCACGCTTGGCGGTGGCTTCATACACGAATCAGACTGGGATCCGTTGTTGGCTTTCGGGGGCGGTTTGGGCATACCCGTTCGGAATAAGGGGCCCAGAATCACCCTGGAGGGAAAGGTCCTGGGTCGAAAAGTAGTGGGGCGAGATGATGTTAAATGGGCCTTCTATCTAACATTGAACTGGCGACTGCTATGACACACACGCTTCGCGAATCTCCGCAGCCTGGCGCGGAGATACTACGGTTGCCGTCAAGTCAAGTTACGGATTCAGGTGCACCTTATTGGAAATCGCATCACGCGAGGGTGGCTCACTTAGTATGATCCGCCACCGTGCAGCAGTCCAGGTGCGAATGTTCAATCGAATCAGCACGCCGAGGGACTGCATTGGCGCTGCGAGCGCGGCACGTGGCAGGACGCCTACCTAGGCGATGCGCGTGATTCCTTCATTGCAGAGCTCGAGTGTTTCGATCGACACACCGTTTCCCTTCGCCTTGAGATCCATGATGGCGTACTTACAAGGCCATGCCTCGACAATTTCGAACCGGGCCCTATCCTGGCCGGACTCATCTACGACGATGATGACTACGTTCTCCCGCTGGATCTCGCCATCCACGATTTGACGATGCCAATCGTGCAATTCATTCGAGCCCGTTACCCCCCATTTCATCGTCACGTTCCCATACCTGGTCAGGCCCGTCGACTTGCGAACCTGCCTAGGCTCGATTCCTTCGTGGTACTCAATCGGATCGACCGTGGCATCCAGGCCGCTAACCTCGCTGAACCCAGCCTGCTCTGTCCCGTCGATTTCTAGACGAAACCGGAAATTGCGGAGCGGATCATTTCTCAATGGCATTGCCCTCTGCTCTGACGTCGATTGATTAAGGGGCGGTTGCATCAGACTTCAGTGAC
>JBDHHK010000393.1:0-2359 GCA_039589395.1 Gemmatimonadota bacterium | reverse complement strand
CCCAGGTGCCGCCCCCGGAATCGTACGCGAGCACATCCTCGTCATCGAAATCCACGCCGCCGACCGTGCCGCTTCCACCGAAGGAGACATAGACGCGACCGTCCAGGTCCCCGTGATGCACCGCGTCCACATCGAGGCGCTCCGCTACACCCGCCGCGGACATATCCAGAAACAGACTGAAGCTGGCGTTCGGGTCGTCGTAGCGGACCAGATCCTCGTCGTCGAAGGTCGTGCTACTGAGCGTCACCGTTGTGTCGAACGAGAGGAGCAGATCGCCCCCGTTGATCTGGCTCACCGCGTCGACCATCGTCCCCGATGGCACTCCAGCGAAGCCGCCGTTGAATTCGAGCGAGAAAAAGATGCCATTGAACCGCACGACGTCTCGGGGCTCGGCCGTAACGCCTCCTGCCAACGAGACCGTCGTGTCGAAGGAGAGTAACTCGTCCCCGTTCGGATCGAGATGATACGCGTTCACGTCGGCCTCGGGCGGGATGCTGCCGATCGGTATCAGAACCACCGTCCCTGCAAGATCGTCATCCGCGATGTCCTCGTCTTCGACAGTGAGTCCGCCCAGTCCCACCGTGATATCCGGCGAGTACGTCACCGCGTTCACGCTCACCGCGGCCCACACTGGGAAGGGAAGCAAGCTCAGACAAATCAAGAATTCCAGGGCGACGAGGGTCACCAGACCCCTCCAAACTTCTTGCACTGGATTCTGTTCCATGATCGTGACCCCATGCTAAGAGATGTCTAGCTCCTCGCATGCCACGCAACTTCGTGTAGCATGGCAACCATGAGCTTGTGCGCGCAACATCTGTTCACGTCTTCTTTGGCTGCTTCACGGGCAGATCGGATTAGAGCCGCACATGTTGTTATCGATCTCCGTACCTCTGAAGACCTGCGGATTCGTATTGCCACCGTTATTGTTGGAAAAATTATTGTGACCATATCCTGTGGTGAAGTCGGCGGCGTAAAGGCCATAGGCAGAGTTAGCCAGCACGCTGTTGCCAATTAGCAACGACGACAAACCCGCATAAAAACCATGGGTACCGTTCGAGGTAGCGGTGTTGTTTCTAACTGTTGAGCCGTTATTGATGTAAAAACCACTACCTCCGTTGGTTCTAGAGACGTTCCCTTCAAATACACTATGGTGTGAGCTATAGAATCCATGGCCACCGTTCCAATACGAAATGTTGCGAGTTAGCACACATGAAGTGCTGGTGTGGATGCCGTCACTCCCATTGTGCTCGGCTGTGCATGAGTCCAACTGGGAATTATCGCCGGTATAGATGCCGTAGGCACAGTTGTGCGTGGCGTGGACGTTTTCTACACGAGCGTAGTGTTGCACCTGGACGCCCCTAAACCCCATACCCCGCACCGTCCCATTGAGGACAGTAATGTGGCTCCTCGTGCTCGCCGCGATTCCGAAACCTGCCCCACAAGGCGAACAAACCAGCGGAGTTCCCGAACAGTTGGCCGGACCGATGATCGCAAAGCCATTTAGGTCAATGCTCACGTTGTTAGTTTGTATGGAGATGACCGTGAGGTTCTCCGGGTTGGGTTGGCCCGTCACGTCCAGATTGCTCGTGAGTCGGTAACTGCCGGATGCGGCGATCGCATACGGGAACCCTCCTGCTGCAAGCACCTTCTCTTGGTTGATCTCGATCACGCCATCCACGGCGTGTGCAGAGCTCGCCAAGAAGAGAGCTGAGCTGAGCACGAGAGCGCCGAGCGCGAGGTTTGTTTGAGTTCGCATAAGTTTCCCCTCCCTTTTCAGGTTGCCGGGTGGCGATCCACGGCCCGGTTCGCGGGCCCCGAAAAATCCCGCTCAGGCTTCTGAACAGGTGCGAGACCGCGTGCGTACAGAGGACGATGTCAGCAGAATCTTGAGTGTGTTGATGGGGATTTTGGCTGCGGTAGCCGCTGGTGCTGAGTCTTGCATCTGGCCCTGCCCGACCCGGACAAATGTTCTATGACAACATTCAACACGGAATTCCAACGAAATGTCAACGAAAAACGAGCCAATGTAGGGACTTCCCTCTGCTGTGTGGCGTGAGGGGCGTCTCCTTTAGGTCCGTCAATAACCGAGTATGAAAGTCAAGTTTCTCGGACACCGTTCAGTGAGGCTTAACTTCCTGATGTTCCGTTTGGCGGGGGCAAGCGGCGGTTGGCTTCCTAAGCCCGCGTGCGGCAAGAGAAAAAGTAGCAGTAATGGGTCAGGCAAGATACAAGCCTAATTACAGTATTTGTGAACATTTCCAGTATTTCTAAACATCCACTACTATGAGGTACAGTATTCTTTGTAGAGCAGAGCCGAGACATGGAGCCGGTCGCCCCAAATGCTCTAGAAGCTGGGCAT
>JBDHHK010000392.1:0-2387 GCA_039589395.1 Gemmatimonadota bacterium | reverse complement strand
CGCCTCAATACCTCCAGTACCGTCGGTGATCCAATACACGTCGATTTCTCGGGCGAACGACCGGTTCAAAACCCTGAACGCATCGTTCACGCGGTGGCTCAGGAGGTAACCAGCCGCTCCGCCGCTCCCAGTGACATCTCCCGGCGGTGGCGACACGTTCCACTCTTCTATCCGCTCAAACGGTCCCTCGACGCCTTCGAGAATTCGATCGAACTCGACACCCATCTGAAACGCCAGCGTCCAGCCGGCGGCGTCGTATGGTGGAGTGGGAGGACCACCTGGATACGAAAAATCGTTCGGATGATCCTGCGGCTCGAACATGTCCATCAGGTGTGGTCGGAACGCTTGTGCCGCAAGAACTACATAGGATTCTGCCGGGTACCGTTTCCCGGCCACGCTGAAGTCCGCGGTGGCCTGGTGCACGGTGACGCCGTTCTCGAGAAGTGCGTTGACGAAGCGTGCGGCGGTAGCGAAATCGACCTGGTCGGACGGAATGATGAAAGCCCGCGGATCCCTCGCATCCGGATGGTTCAAGCGTTCGTATTCGGATGCAGGCATCGGCATACCTCCGAACCCACCCATAGTGGCGGCGAAATCGGGCGTGTCAGATGACTGATTCAATGCCTCACGTACCGCTTCGAGTTGTTTGGGCCGGATCGTCCAGTTGTCCCTGCTGCCGCGCTCGATCGAGTTGCGGCCCATCTGGTAGATGTTGTACAAGAACTGCTCGCGGTGTCGTGATGCTACGTCGAGCACCGCTTTATTTGCGGTCACGGAATAGTCGATCGACTGGCGAAAGTGCCACGGCTGTGGACGTATTGGATACGGCAAGTTGTCGCTGGGCAGCACACGCTCAGCTACAAACGGAATGTCCATCGGAGCGGGACTTCCGATCGTCTCAGTCAAGAGGCCAATCATATTGTGGAAGTACACCGTGGTCCTCAGGCCGCCATTCCACCATGTCGAGTAGTTCGCACCTCTTCTGCGTACTACGCCTGGCTTGTTTTCCGCAACGAACCTGTTGTGCATCGCCGAGCCAACTAGATCGATCCCAGTGATGATCAGTGGATCGAAGTTGTGGTTGAATGGATCCCGGAACGGCGGCGCGAACATCACCGTACCCGGTGGGCCGGTTTGGTGGTGATTGTACATGATCTGCGGGTACCACTCGTGATAGAGGACCCGGTTCATGTTCTCGGTTTCGCGCTGCGTCGATGCAAAGGAATCGCGGTTGTTGTCGTGGCCCACATACTTCTGGTACAGGCGCGGCAACCCAGCAAACGATCGCTCGGTGGGTTCGTCGATGCGCATGTACCAGTCGGCCACGAGATCGTGGCCGTCGGGGTTGGCATGAACGAACAGAATGATGACGTCATCGAGGATGCGCATTGTCTCGTCGTCCATGCCGCTCACCATCTGCCACAGCGTCTCCATGAGTTGCTGGGCACCGAGTACCTCACTGGCATGGAGACCGCCATCAATCCATACTACCGCTCTGCCCTCTGCAGCTAGCTCCAGGGCTTCCTCGTCACTCAAGCCTTCGGCGCGCGCAAGCCGCTCCGAGATTTGTCTGTAATGCTCGAGGTTGGTTTGGTTTACCGGCGACGTTACGATCGCCATGTACTGCCTGCGCCCCTCAGCGGTTTCGCCGATATCAACCATTTTCATGCGGTCGGATTCGCTCTCGAGAATCCGCCAATACTCCGTTAGCTGTCGATAGTTCGGCAGCACGTAGTCCGCGCCGATCTCGTGGCCGAAGAACTGTTCTGGAGTGGTGAGTTGTGCGTAGGCTCCTGCCGATCCAATGAGCAAAACGCATACGGCGATTATACACGCACGTTCGAAACCTACCGAACGCATTACCCTTGTGAGGAACATCCGATGTACTCCCCAGGTTGGTGACTCAATAGCTTGCCTTCACTGCGGTAGCCGAAGTGTACCGTGCGGTGTAGCGCGTTGCCAGGTCAGTGTGCTAAGACTACGCCTCTAGAATGTCTTCGATAATGCGACGATGATGCCTGTGATGTATATGAGCGAGCCTGATCCACTGATAGGCGTTCAGATGACCGAACGCGAAATGCCGCATTTTCGTTGGACTGCTTGAGAGGTTGGGTATTTTCGTGTCGAGTGCGCTGGCCATGGAATGAGCCTCATTCATAGCCTCGATAATAGCTTCCAAAGAGCGTCCGGTTGGCCGAAAAGAATCGGGCGCCTGGCCCTTCCCTCGCGGTATCGCGCCAGTCATTAACACCAATCGGCCAACCAAAGTCGGGCGACCGTTTTCTCCAGTTGCGGTGCCGTTTGCGATCTTCTGTAGGCGCTGTAGGATTTCTAGGTCGACGGCGGCAACGTGATCAAGGTGTTCGACCACTGTCCAACTAGACACC
>JBDHHK010000391.1:0-2411 GCA_039589395.1 Gemmatimonadota bacterium | reverse complement strand
CCTAGGATTGTTTTTGGAAGACCAACTCACAATCGAGGGATCCAATGATCCCAATCACCAGTGAAAAGTGTTACCTATGTCCGTAGACTTATTGTCACCCATGTCCTCAGACGTAAATACTCACCACTCACTAGACACCAAAAAAAACAGGAGCTCACAATGCGGTTTCAAGTGTACGCCTCAATACTCTTGGCTCTTTCGGTGGGATGTGCCCGGGGCCCAAGTCTCGAGCCGACCCCATCAGCCGACGTGTTCGACGTTGTCATCGAAAATGGCCGGGTAATAGACGGCACCGGCAACGCCTGGTTCTACGGTGATATCGGGGTGAGAGGCGGTCGAATCGCCGAAATCGTCCCGCGGGGTTTACTGAGCGAAACACCGGCCACGGAACGAATCGATGCAACCGGGTTAGTGGTCGCACCTGGATTCATCGACATACAGAGCCACTCGCTGAGAGCACTCCAGGCCGGGGACACTCGTGTCGTCAGCAAGATCACGCAGGGAATCACCACGGAGATTTTGGGGGAAGGAGCGACGAGTGCGCCGGCCAACCGGTTGACACTTGCCGCGATGGGGGAAGTGACTCCAGAACTGCTGGAACAGGCAGCACCGCTCATGGGGCCACAGGGGTTCAGCAACTGGCTAGAGGCAATGGAATCGCGTGGCGTGACGCCAAACGTAGGGTCGTTCGTGGGTGCCGCAACGATTCGAGTGTACGGCAAGGGAATGGCGATGGGTGAGGCAACGCCGGCCGAACTCGACTCCATGCAGACGGCTGTGAGGTGGTCGATGGAAGGTGGGGCGTTCGGGATCGCGTCGGCATTGATCTACCCGCCTGGCTCTTTTGCGTCAACTCGAGAGCTAACCGAGATCAACAAGGCTGCGGCTCCGTACGGAGGCGTTTACATCACCCATATCCGCTCCGAGGCGGACAAGTTTCTCGAGGGCCTTCGCGAGGCAATCGAAATCGGTGTGGCCGCGAACGTACCCGTCGAGGTATATCATCTCAAAGCCGGAGGCATGCGCAACTGGCACAAATCCGCACTCGCCATCGCGCTCATCGACTCGGCTCGTGCGGAGGGCATCGACATACAAGCTGATATGTATCCGTACATCGCGGGCAGCACCGGCCTCACAGCCTGCCTACCCCCGTGGACCGCCGCGGATGGTTTGCTGCTCGAGAACCTCCAAGACCCCGAAACCCGTGTACGCATTCGGGAGGAGATCCTGCACCAAACCACTGATTGGGAGAACCTCTGTCAGCTATCGACTCCGGAAAACGTCTTGATTCTCGGGCTTGCGAAGCCGGAAAACCGGGAATTCTCGGGGCTGAGGTTGTCACAGATCGCGGAGCGACAGAACAAGCACTGGATTGAGACAGCGATGGACCTAATCGTCTCGGAGGAGTCACGGGTGGGAGCGGTTTACTTCATGATGAGCGAGAGCAATGTTGCGCTACAAATGAAACAGCCGTGGATAAAGTTCGGCACCGACGCTGGTGGCGCGGATCCTGACAGCGCCAGGGGGCTAACGCACCCACGCGCGTACGGTACCTACCCTCGTATCCTCGGAAAGTACGTACGGGAAGAACAGGTGATGCCGCTGGAGGATGCCATTCGCAAGATGTCGTCGGCGGTTGCGACGCGACTTTCAATACAGGATCGTGGCGTCTTGCGTGAAGGACTGTATGCAGACATCGTGATGTTTGATCCGACCTCGATCATCGACCACGCAACGTTTGAGGAACCGCACCAGCTGTCGGAGGGGATGCGGCACGTGCTCGTAAACGGTGTACCAGTGGTGCGGAATGGCCGCCACACCGGGGCCAAACCCGGTATGGTTGTCTGGGGGCCGGGATACACCGGAAATCGTTAGACAGAGTCACTTCGTTATCGGGTGGAGCGGGCCGCCAAGTCCTCTGGGCTTGGCGGCCCGAACATTTCCGACCCTCCAGTACTCTAATTGAAGAACCTGGAGGAGCCGATGCGATTTCCGATCCTGGCTGTCGTGCTTGTTCTCGCCCCAATCGGTTGGGGTGGACTCGCACAGTTGGCAGCCGCACAGAGAGTATCTCAAGACGACACTGCCCTCAGGGCGCTATCTCGGGCGCTGCAGAACGACTCAGATACCGAGGTGCGACGCGCAGCAGCTTGGGCGCTTGGCGAGATGGAAGACGCTCGCGCGATTCCGGCACTAGGCCAGGCACTGGAAGACGACCAGGATCGACGGGTGCGGAGAACGGCCGCGTGGGCACTGGGTGAAATTGAGAACCCGAATGCAATTGAGTTTCTGGTAAGCGCTCTCAGTGAAGACGATGTCGAGATCCGCCGCACCGCAGTGTGGGCCTTGGGTGAGATCGAGGATTCGAGAGCCGTGGAACCGCTTGGGCGGCTCTTGGACGATGACGATCG
>JBDHHK010000390.1:0-2815 GCA_039589395.1 Gemmatimonadota bacterium | reverse complement strand
CCGCATCCATGATTGCGGGCATCACGTTCTCACCCCCAGCTGCGGCTTCCCGTACTGCGCTCAGTGTTTCAGTGACTCGTGCGTTGTCACGCTCAGCGCGAATCGTCTCGAGTCTTGCGATCTTGTTACGACACTCATCCTCGTTGGTCGGATGGAACTCGATATCAGGTTGCTCTTCATCGACCTGATAGCAGTTGACGCCGACCTTCCTGATCTCACCACTTTCAAGCTTTCGATGGTGTTCGTATGCCTGTCGTGACACCGCATTCTGAATGTGGCCTTCGGCAATCGCCTGCACGATGCCGCCCTGCGAATCGACCTCGGCCATTACTGCTTCGATCTTCTTTTCCATCTCGTCTGTCAACGATTCTACGTAGTACGAGCCACCCAACGGATCGGCCGTACTCGCGGCCCGCTCGGATGGAATCGTGTAGGCCTCGTCGAACGAGCAGAGCGCCATCGTCTGCGTTCCCGAAAGAGCGCTGATCAGCGCGTAGTAGGCACCGCGCACGATGTTGTTCTCGGGTTGTTCTATCGTTAAGCCACCGCCTCCACCGCCAGCGATCATTCTCAGCCACATCGACTTCGGATCCTTCGCTCCATAGACGTCCCGAACGATCCGCGCCCACAGGCGTCTTCCCGCGCGGAACTTGCAAATCTGCTCGAAGAAGTTGCCGTGGATGTCGAAGTTGAACGACAGCCGCGAGGCGAACGCGTCGATGTCGAGCCCGCGCTCGAGTACGAGATCGATGTACGCCTTTGCGATACAAAAGCCGTACGCCATTTCCTGCACGGGGTTAGCGCCGGACTCACGAATGTGGTACCCGCAAACACTCACCGGACTGTAGCGAGGAATGTTCTCGGCACAGTAAACGATTGTGTCACCGACGAGTCGCATCGAGTGCTCGACAGGAAAGATCCACGTGCCGCGCCCAACGAACTCTTTGAGGATGTCGTTCTGTGCGGTGCCGCGTAGCTTCGCGAGATCGTAGCCGCGTTTCTCTGCAAGGGCGAAGTACATCGCCATCAGGATTGCCGCCGAACCATTGATCGTGAGTGAGACGGTGATTTTTTCGAGATCGACACCTTCGAACGCAACCTCGAAATCCTCGAGCGTGTCCACAGCCATCCCGACTCGGCCGACCTCACCCATTGCCATCTCGGAGTCGGAGTCCAGACCAACCTGCGTGGGTAGATCAAAGGCCACGTTGAGACCGGTCTGGCCCTGCCCAATCAGATAGTGGAACCGCTCGTTTGTCTCACGGGGAGTTCCGAACCCGGCGTACTGACGCATCGTAAACGGACGTTTGCGATACATGAGTCCGTGAATGCCTCGCGTGAACGGAAACTCACCGGGTTTACCGACTCCATCCGGATCAGAAACGTCTTCGGCAACGTATACGGGTTTGATCTCGATGCCCGATTCGTTGAATACCGCGTCGCTCATGAAACCTTCTCGTTGATGAGGTCTACGATCGACTGAAGCGGGCTGCCGACGGGAAACACAGCGTCCACTCCAAGCTCCTCGAGTGCGGCAACATCTTTGTGTGGAATGTTCCCTCCTACCAACCAGAGCTTGTCCTCCAACTGGTGTTCTGCCCGGAGTTCCTTGAAGCGGACGCAGATCGGCAGATGGGATCCCGACAAGACCGACAGCCCAACAACATCAACATCCTCTTCAACCGCTACTGCAGCGATTTCCTCACCGCTCTTTCTGAGACCGGTGTAGATCACCTCGAACCCGGCATCCATCAATGCACGAGCGACGATCTTGGCGCCAACATCGTGTCCGTCCAAGCCGGGCTTGGCGATGAGGACTCTGACCTTGTCGCTCATTTTGTCATATCCCTGGCTATGATCGTTTTTAGGATGTCACTCGTGCCGCCACCATAGAGCGTAAACCGGACATCCCTCATGTAGCGTTGGATTGGATATTCCATCGCGTATCCGTAAGACGCCAAGATTCGACTGGCCTGCTCGCAGATATCTGTCGCGCGTTCCGTGGCAAACAGTTTTGCCATAGCCGCTTCCCGCATGTGGGGTCTATCGGTCGCCTTGAGCCATGCCGCGTAGTACACCAGGCGATTTGCTGCTTCGAGATCGGTGCCCATATCTGCGAGCCTGAGCTGCACCGCCTGGAACCGGTTGATCGGGCGTCCGAACTGCTGACGTTGTGCCGCATACTCCACCGCGTCATCCACCGCGGCTCGCGCTACGCCAATGGCGAGCGCCCCAGTCATAATCCTGATTTCGTTCAGCAGCTTGCGTAACTCCGCCTCTCCCGCTCCTTCCGCTCCCAACCTGTAGTCGTCCGGCACGAAGCAGTTAGAAAACGAGACCTCCGCAGTCGGTGACGCCCATACTCCCATCTTTTCAATCGACCTTCCAACCTCGAGACCCGCAAAGTCCTTTTCGACGAGGAAGATCGTGAGTTTGTTTTCCTCCCCGGTGCGTGCAAAAACCGTGAAGAAGTCGGCGACCGGCGCAGCCGTTATCCAGGTCTTCTGCCCATTGAGACTGTACCCACCATCCACCTTTTCAGCGGAGGTGGAGATAGATGACAGATCGCTACCCGCATTGGGTTCCGTGATACAGATCGTCCCGAGTTTCTCACCGTTCAAAGCAGGTTTCAGCAATCGTTCGTGGATGTCCTCATTGCCGAGCGCGTGAACGAAATGGGTCCCCATTAGGGACTGCATCCCCGCACATGCGGCGAGAGAAAGTGAACCGCGAGCGATCTCCTCAATTGCCAGGCAGTACGACACGCAGTCCATGTTGCTGCCACCAACGGACTCAGGGTATCGGAGTCCAAGGA
>JBDHHK010000389.1:0-2415 GCA_039589395.1 Gemmatimonadota bacterium | reverse complement strand
GCGACCCGGTTGCGGCTTTTGCTTTATCTGGAGGGCCTGTGAGTAAGCCCCTTTCCACGTACGTCTACGTCGATGGTTTCAATCTCTACTATCGCGCGGTTCGAAACACTCCTCACAAGTGGCTTGACTTGGTTCGGCTTTGTCGGCTGATACTCAACCCTGAAAACAAGATCCAAAGGCTTCGTTACTTCACAGCGGATGTTTCTGGACGGCGCGACAAAGATGCGCCGCATCGACAGCAGGCGTATTTGCGGGCGCTTAAGACGCTAGCTGAAGTATCGATTCACAAAGGCAGTTTCCTCTCTAGTATCAAGTGGGCAGAGATCGCGAACCCTCCCTCTAACTTCGTCAAACCGAATCCGGTCACAGTATCAGTTGTGAAAACGGAGGAGAAGGGGTCTGATGTGAACCTCGCGTCGCATTTGCTAAATGACGCGTTCAACGACCGTTTCGACGTCGGTGTGGTGCTGTCGAATGATACAGACCTCGTTGAGCCAATTCGCATGGTCAAGGAGGAGCTCAGCAAACCCGTGGGTGTCATCTGCCCATCTTCCAACGCTGCTCGATCATTGAGGAATGTTGCATCCTTTGTGCGCCATGTGAGTCGGAGTCGACTTGCAGCTTCACAGTTCGCGGACCCGATTCCGGGGACAACTATTAGGAAGCCGCCGTCTTGGTGACGAACTGAAGCAAGGGTCTGCCTAACACCATTAAGAAGTTCAGAGTCAAGAGGGCGTAGTAATTCCAGACGGAGAGGAGTACTAAAGAAGTCGCCGTGTCGATTGCTGTCGTCGTCTTCGTTTCGCAGCCGAAGTGTGGCAAATGCTAGTAGTATCGAAGTTGGATCGTCACTATGAGTGGCGTCCAAACACCATTTTGGGCTCGCCTGGCCGATGCCGTTTAGACCGGTCAGTCGCTTCTCACAGAAGCGGTCCCAGATACTGCCCTGGCACAACGCCTGGCTTCCCAATCAAGCGCGTGAGCCCGCGCGAAGCGGAGTCAGTTAGGCGGGTGGGCTTGCCAGGCGCGGCCACCCATGAGCTGCGAATGTGTTGCCCCCTGGGTAACGCATCACGCATACTCGAGACTGCTAACGGAACGTTACGCCTGCGGACACTTCTTGGGAATATCAGGCGCATGAAGGCTGTCGAACGCTGGGGGAACAATAGGTTTGTGCTCATGGTGGATCCAAAGGCAACGAATCGCTTGTTGCTGCAGAAGAGCTGGCGTTCGCAGCTTCCATGAGAAGGATAGATTGTCAAGGCCAACGTGGTGGCCGACGACGCAGGAACTCACCGTAATGCTTCCATCCGCACTCTGAGTGGGCGTCTCTTTTCGCCCGGTGCATGTTGGGGTTCTAGGTAGCCGGGTGCTGCATTCTTATGCGCGGTCTCTTGTTGGACCAAAGCTGCGATCGCAGTCACCCGAACGCTGGTTGAGTCTGTCGTCTCCTTTTTTTGTCTACGCCGCTTTTCTTCTGTTCTCCAGTCGCAACGGTTCATAGTCTGTGTCGTTCACCCACATACTGTGGAGCACGCAGGCGAGCCTCCGCGCTACGGCAACCACAGCGCGTTTCTTCGCGTTCTTCCCGCCGCGCGCGGCAAGCTTGAGTCCCCAGGTACGCAAGTCACATTCGGGACCAAACGGTCCGAGGATGTAATGCGCCGAATTGACCAACAGACGACGCAGCATCGTATCACCGCCCTTGGTGATACGTAGTTGCGGTGAATGCGCTCCGGAATCACGACGCCGGGGACACATACCGAGGTATGCACCCACAGATCGACTGTTTGGAAATCGTGTTGGATCCTCGAGCGTCAACACGAAGCAGAGTGCGGTGATTGGTCCAACACCTGCTATCTGTCGTAGGCGCTTTGTCTCCGGATAGCGCTCGTTTGCCAGATGTTCGATGCGGCGATCGGCTCGACGAATTTGATCACTTAATGTGTCGATCATTCCGAGCACCGGCTTCAACGTGTCCGACAACTCGACAGGTATGTGTTCAACCACCTTGCTAGGAAACGACACTGCTGAACTACTGGGCAAACGTCCGCCTGCGGCTTTCACGACACCGCGCACGTGGTTGATCAGTTGTGTCCTCGAACGCACCAGACAATCGCGAGACCGGATGGTTGCAAGATCAGCCTGAGCTTCAGCTCCACGGTGACGGATCGGAGCGAGAAGCTTGGGATCCAGACGACCCAGTCGAGCCAATGATTCAGCATCGACCTTGTCGGTCTTGTTGTCCGAAGCATAGATCAGCCGGACCTTACGAGCGTTTGCTACGAGCACCTCATGCCCGCATTCCTCGAGCAAACGGCTAGCCCACGGTGAGTGCGTGCCGACCTCGATCACAACGATCATTGGTGCACTTCCGCCGAAGTACCTGCGGAAAGCATCCTGGGTTGTACGGAG
>JBDHHK010000388.1:0-2431 GCA_039589395.1 Gemmatimonadota bacterium | reverse complement strand
GCGCGTGCTTGTGGAGGGACTCACCGACCTCCGAGCGAAGATCCTGCAACTGCTTGGCCCTTCGGTGTGCCAAAAATATCAAATCCCTGCACCCGAAGGTTGATCAATGTCGGTCTCGCCGTACCGGCGTTTTTTCGCGGCTCGCGCATTGTGCTGCCCATCGGGGCGTGCCGTCAAAGCTTTCCCAGCTGCGCGGTCCCTTCACGTTGGGGCTGGATCGTAGCGCAACGTCCGGGTAAGGTGCACGCAAGTTCTCGGTTTCCCGCGGGCGGGGAAAGGTGGCCGACGACTGCTCGAGTTTAGCGTGGTCCTGGTGACAGGGGCCGCAATCCTCATCACCCTCGTCTACACGATTCGAACCGGGATCTCACCGGTGCCGACTTCGCCCAGAGTTCGGGCCTCGTTGATGGCCACCCTTCCGGACGAGTTGGAGGGACCGGTGTTTGAGTTGGGTTCGGGCTGGGGAACGCTCGCATTCCCGCTGGCCCGCGCCTACCCTCAGTGCCCAGTGGAGGCTTACGAGCTGTCGCCGGTACCCTGGTTGGTCTCACTGCTGCGGCAGCTGCTGACCCCGTGTCCCAACCTCACGATTCACCGCCAGAACTTCCATCGAGCCGACCTGGGCCAGGCCGCGCTGGTGGTCTGTTACCTCTACCCCGGAGGCATGGCTGGGCTCCGCAAGAAGTTCGAGTCCGAGCTTTCGGCGGGTAGTTTCGTCGTCAGCAACTTCTTTGCCGTGCCCGGGTGGACACCCGCGGAGGTGCGCCGCGCCAACGATCTGTACCGCAGCCCCGTATATGTGTATCGCGTTTGGGGCGGGCACGAAAAGGCTGACGAGGGAGTCGAGGGAGGTAGCCCGGACGACTGCGGGAGCGCCCCCGGGGACCGAGGCGGGGCCGCGTACGGCTCGGACTCTTACTTTCGGGGGAGTTGAACTTCGGGCCGACCATGAATCACCACGAAGGGCACGAAGAACACGAAAGAATCCCGAAAGAAATGGCGCCCTGATAGGGCACTTCCCACTCTCAGGAAATCAAATTGCTTTGTCATCCAACACTTCGTGTGCTTCGTGGTAGATGATTCAGTTCGCATCTAGTCCAGGACCAGGGAGCCCATGCGTTTGCAGCCGGCCCCACCACACACTGGCGCTTGTCCGTATTGTTCGTATTGATTGTGCGACGTCAGGAAGCCTCTGCTGTCCATTTTCTCAGCATCTCCCGGTCTTCCGGGAGAATGGACGTTATCCTGATGTGATTGGCTGACTCCCCTTTGTAATCTTCAACGTGCACGACTTTCGCATAGATCTCTTCGAAGCAATGGGCATCTACGCAGAAATCGAATATCAGCTTGATGTTTGTCAATTCCTCCAGAGGTGGTTTAACTACTGCAATCATCATGTTCTCGTTCAGAAGCTTTGTTTCTCCGTACATTGAATCACTCGTGATCTTCTTTTCTTCTACTCTCCAGCAATGGAAGGGAAGGCTGAGCTGGATTCCGTCCTGGTGGTCTTCTTCAAGCGGAAGCACTAGGTTGTAGGGCTCTCCGATTGCAGACACCGGGTAGCTTACTAGAACTTTCCTTAGACCTTTCATCATGAACGTCTGAGGCGGATCTGTCGTTACCATGCCGCTAACCAACCGGTAGGTGGATTCGCTGAGAAGAACTTGTCCGCCGACTGTCGTGGATTCTATGCGGGAGGCAATATTGACGGCGGACCCTACAATTCCGTACTTTGCTCGCATTTCGGAACCAATGTTCCCGGCGATAACGGTTCCCGTATTGATGCCGATACCCATCTCTAACGACGGGTATCCCTCGCTAACGATCTCGTCGTTGAGCTCGACGAGGGCCTTCTGCATGGCAACCGCACAGGCCACCGCCCGTGCCGGGTCGTCTGCTCGCTTCGTGGGCACGCCAAACACCACCAGGATCGCATCCCCTACGAACTCGTCGATCGTTCCTTCGTATTCCACGATCACCTTTGACATTCGCTCCAAGTAACGATTCAACAGCTGAACCATCTCTTCCGGATCTCGCGTTTCCGACAGATACGTAAAACCACGTAAATCCGACATCAAGATCGTCACCGTTTCTCGTCGTCCTCCTATTTTTTGTCCCTCTGGTGAAGAAAGAATTTCCTCTACAACATCCTTTGACAGATAACGTCCAAATGTTTCTCGAACAAATTCACTCAATCGCAGGCGTTCCTCGGATACCTTGATGATGGTCCCCAACATCTCGGATCGAGTCTCTACGATTTCTCTGATCTCTTTTGGGGTGCTATTTGGTAAGTTGACCCACCTCGCGTCGGAATCGTTATTCTGGAGGCGACGGTTTGCGGAGGTAATTGCCTCGAGCGGGAAGATGATTTTTTTGTTGAGGAAACTCCTGAGGGTCAGCATGATGAAAAAGAGGATGATTGCGATCAGCA
>JBDHHK010000387.1:0-2441 GCA_039589395.1 Gemmatimonadota bacterium | reverse complement strand
GGGGGAATACCGCGTGCCACGCCAGAACATGACCTTCGTCGGATACTCGTCGAACTGCACGACAACATCCATATGATCTCCGACCGGCCACAGCGCGTCCCATTCGTCATAGAATTTGAGGCGGGTGTAGTTGGCGCCGAAACGGCCCGAGGGCTTGACCGACGGGAATTTGCGCGGCGGCAAGGCAGGCGCATCCTCCAGCGTGACCGACTTGCTAAGCCTGGCCACCTGATCGGCACTCATCGCTCCACCATGTATCTTCACTTCATCGATGATCCCGTCAAAGCTATAGCGGGAAGGATACGTTGCCCAGGTGCGAACGGGATCGGTCGGCGCCAGATCGACGGGGTTCTTGCCAAGATAGAATCCCTCGTCCATGTTGCTGTAGACGATCTTCGTGTCGCCTCGGAACTCATCGTAGGTTCCCGCCAACGTGCCGTTGATGTAAATCGCCGTGCCTTTCTTCGTGTCGAACGTCGCCGCCACGTGATACCATTTCTTCAGTTCCAGGCCGGCGTGTGTCTTCGGGTCCAAACTGGAATTGCACTCGTGCCACACAGCCGTGTCATCGGACACGTGGAATCCAAGACGACCGCTGCTGTCGACGCCAAAGAAGAAACCGGTAACCCTGAACTTGCCTACCGTTACTATGGGCGCCCAGTTCCAAGGATATGCACCGAGCGCTATCCACGCCTCGATGGTCAGTTCTTCCGGCATCTCCCCCCAACCATCCACCCAAGGACCGGTAAACGTACCGCCATTCACGTAGGACGAGAACCCATCGAATTTCATTGCGCTGCCTGACACACCTGTCGTGTACTTCGCCAAGCCGTGAATGTCGTAGTCCACGCCCGAAACCTCTTCCCGGGTAGAGCCCGGAATGATGGTTTCTCCCCCTTCTCCCCCTCCCCAGGGGATCTCCAGTTCCTTGGTGTCATCGAAGCTCCAGTAATAGACTGGGTCCGCGTTGCTGTACCCCGTCAACACAAGTATAGCCAAGCCGGTGCCAAATAGCGTCCGCCAATTTCTCAGCATGTTGACTTTTCTCCTTTCCTTCCTACTCTGAACCATAGTCGCCCTCTCAGCCCCTTCAGCGTCACCTTCGCCGGTGAGGATTATCACTTCCGGACACGATGGCGTTTCCCGAATGTCAGGGAGCGCTGCTAGACCACTCCCGTCAGGTAACCCGACATCAAGGATCACCAGCTCAAACCCACCAGCCTGGAGTCTCCGCATGCCTTCTTCCAGATTGGGGCATACGCAGCCTCATGGTCCATGGACTGCACACGATGGTAGACCATATCGCACAACATCTCATCGTCGTCTATCACCAATACGTTGGCCATGATTTTCCGTCGTCGCCTTGGCTGCGCTGCGGTATCTCTAAACTGATGTACTCAGTCGACCTCATCCGTCCAGGACATGCCTCGACGCTATCGGTTCTGGTGGTTACAGTATAGCATAAGCTTTCCAACATGCGCTTCGCAAGATCCACCAGTGTCGATGCCTTATCAATGAAGAGGATTTGGTCAGCTCGCTGATAAGCTGTACTTTGGTCTTACTCTCGTCTCTCACCAACTCGCACTCCCCTGCCGCAGGAATCGCGGTGAAGCATTCTATACAATCGCACCGTATGTTCGACGATTGTCCATAAGTCCTTCATCTTCACAAATGTCTTCTTGACAATGGTTTATCCCAGACCTATCCCTTTGTTAGCCCACCCCGGCCAGGTCTTGTCGCAACTCGCTTCTTCAGGGCAGTTCCTAGGCGGAAAATGGGGTCCCATTCTGAGTCAGTGCGAAGCGGCTTTCCCGTCTGTGGGTGATCGACTGTTCTTGCGCGACGCTTCACCACCGGGCGGCACCAGCTCCGGCTCGATAGACGATGGGACGCGATATTGGAGCAGCTCAGCGGAATGGGAATCCTTGCCATAGGAGCAATCACGCCCTGAAGGCTCTGGTGGACGAATGCACAAAGATCTGGGCACGGTATCTCCGGGAAAAGGGAATCAGTTGTAAGACTGAAAGGCAGAAGGATATAATATGATTGACTGTTTCCTGCGTTTCATGACGATAGGGATTACCAACACGGCAGACCTAATTATGCGCTCCTGTAGCGGATGGTCAGCCAGCGACAATCTCACAGCGCATATGCGCTGAGTGTAGTGATTGGGGAGCCAGATTTCTTTGGGGGAGGGTCTCTTGCCGTGTCCTATTGGACCTACATCCTCAGCGGGAATGCGCCGGTCATCCTGCTGCGCCCAAACCTGGGTTGCAACCCCGAAAAAGACGATGGCGCTCAACAGTCGCACTGTTGCTTTCGTTGCGTTCTTCCTTCGAAATGTGTCGTCATCCGTGAAGTCTGACCGCTATTCAGGTCTACGGCGCATAATCCGGATTGGGCGGCATCATGTTCGCTGACACGTCGCTCCTCCAGGCATG
>JBDHHK010000386.1:0-2470 GCA_039589395.1 Gemmatimonadota bacterium | reverse complement strand
GCCATCTCGGCAAACATCCACTGGACTCCCTGGAACGAGCTGACCGACTGGCCGAATTGCTGGCGTTCGTGAGTGTATTCGATAGCCAAGTCCATCGCACCCTGCGCAAGGCCCACCGCCTGGGCCGCAACTCCGGGCCGAGCACGGTCGAGTGTCGCCATACAGTGTTTGAAGCCGTGCCCCTCACGGCCACCGAGCAGCGTTTCCGCGGGCACCCTGCAGTCCTCGAGATGAATCTCGTTCACTGGACAACAGCGAATGCCCATCTTGTCCTCGTGTTTGCCTACCCTATACCCGGGAGTGTCTGCCTCAACCACGAATCCAGAGACGCCTCGTGCGCCTCGTTCGGGATCGGTTACCGCGAAAATGGTGTTGTATGAAGAGACCGCACCGCCGGTATTCCATTTCTTCTCACCGTTCAGTATGTAGTCGTCGCCGTCCTTGTCCGCCCGAGTCTTCATGGATGCGGCGTCTGAGCCAGCTTCCTTCTCGGAGAGGCCGAACGAGATCAACTTCTCGCCGGCTGCGATCGGAGGCAGGTAGCGCTGTTTCTGTTCCTCGGTACCACCAACCATTATTGGGAACGAACCCAGTGCGTTGACCGCGAATCCGACCCCCATGCCGCCACAGGCCCGCGAGAACTCCTCGACCACGAGGCACAAATCCAGTACGCCGCCCCCCATTCCTCCGTAAGCTTCAGGGATCCATACACCGGATAGACCTGCCGCCTGAATTGCCTCTTTCACTTCCCATGGATATTCCTGCGCCTCATCGTATTTTGCCGCCAGAGGGCGCATGACAGTCTCGGCGAGCTCGCGCGCGCGGTTCCTGAGATCGACCTGCTCTTTGGTGAACATCTCTTCTATCATGATGTTTCTCTTCTTTCCCCGATCGGATTCCTGGTTGCTTGGATCGCGAAGAATATTAATCGGTCGAACGTGCAAGTGCCGAGAGCTTGGCAATGGATAACTGCAATACCGTGAGCTAGGTTCCCTCCGTGCTAATGTTGATTGCGCTGTTCGGTGTAGGGCTCATCGCCGGCTTCTTGAACGTGATGGCCGGTGGTGGCTCGATGATCACACTGCCACTCTTGATCTTCATGGGGCTTCCGGTAGCTGCGGCAAACGGAACGAATCGGGTCGCGATTCTAGTCCAAAATATCGCTGCCGTTGGAAGTTTTCGAAGCCAGGGGTATTCGGATTTCCGGAATGGTATAGCATACGGCGCGGCAACAATCCCCGGGGCGCTCGCTGGGGCGTTTGTTGCCGTGCGGGTCGGAGAAGCAACGTTTCGGGCGATTCTTGCCGGCGTGCTGGCAATTGCGGTCGTGGGCCTCTTGTTTCCCAGTAAACAAAAAGAGGTGAGTGGGGCCGCGTCGGCGCGGGCGAGGATTCTGGCGTTCGTTGGTTTCTTCGGGATTGGATTCTACGGCGGGTTCATTCAGGCCGGCGTCGGTTTCCTGTTGATGTTGGTACTTCATCAGCTGCTTCGTATTGACTTGGTGCGCACCAACATGCACAAAGTCTTGATTGTGTTGATATTCAGCTTGCCCGCTCTTGCGGTCTTTATTTGGACTGGCAACGTTGTGTGGGGTATCGCGGCTGCGCTTGCAACTGGAAATGCCTTGGGAGCGATTGTAGCCACTCGAGTATCGGTGAGAGGAGGAGAGAGGCCGATCAAGGTCGTGTTGGGAGTTGCATTGTTGATAATGGCTGTGAGATTGGTATGGTGAGTGGTGAGTTGGGGCAGGATACCGTTTGATATCGCAGAGGTGTTGTTTGTAGACATGTTCAGATCAGTGCTAATTCTTTCTGTGATTCTGGGGTCTTGTTACGCGATATGCTCTTCGCAGGAGCTTCCAACCGCCGAGGAGCTGTTGAACGATCTCGCATGCGGATCGTGTCACGAAGGCATCGACATAGAGAGCGATATTCTCGACAAGGCCGCGGATCTGAGCCAGGCTGGGCTGCGGTATGGCCCCGATTGGGTGTTCGACTACATACAGTATCCGATCAAGATGCGGCAGTACATAGGCGCCTCGAGAATGCCAATCATGCACCTGGATCAACGGGAGAGTCTGGCCTTAGCCTTGTATCTCCAGACGCTACTCCCAATCGGTGCCGAGCCGCCGGCCTACCCGTTGCAGGCATCGTTCGTAGCAGTGCGAGATGCGCACCCCGACATCACCGCAGAGATCGGCGAGGACATTTTCACTTCACTGGGTTGCATCGTCTGCCACCAGCAGTCGTTCTCGGTGGAGTGGGATACGAAGATCGGTCCCGACCACAGTTTTGAAGGTGCCAGAGCTACACCCGAATGGTTGGATGAGCACCTACGCGCACCAACACCCGTACGTCCTTTCGGATATTACCCCGGATCGGGCAGTCGACATCCTGACTTTCAGCTCACAGAGAGCGAAGTGGAGACACTCGGCGAATACCTCCGCGGCCTGAAAGGCGATCTCGACACC
>JBDHHK010000385.1:0-3943 GCA_039589395.1 Gemmatimonadota bacterium | reverse complement strand
TATGGGGGTTTGGCGTACCTGTACTGACTCCGTTTCGGATACTTCATCGATGGCGTCTCCGGATCGGGGCATCACCTCAATGATGCACCGAAGTCACGAGCCATGCACCAAAGCAGCAGGAAACGCGAGATCGCCAGATCAGGCGCGCGCCAGACTGGCGCGTGGATTCGGAAGTATCGACACCTCTCCTTGAAACACTGCTCCGTCAATTGGTTGGCGATGAAAGGCACATACGCCGGCACTTGCACGTACGCTGGATCCAGAGAGATAGATTCGGTCATCCGCTCCTATCAAAACAACATACGCTTGACGCGCGGGGCAAAAAGTACGGATGAGTGGGCGGACGCCACAAAAACGCTGTCACCCGCGGCAGGCTGAATTTGACAACACCCGTTCTAATCCGACGGACTCCAGTTCAGCGCTCGTCGCGCAGCACGACTCCATTGTGAATCACCACGAGTACATCTCTCAGCGCGGTCTCTAAATCGTCAAGCGGGTTTCCGGCAACTACTAACACATCGGCGATCGTACCGACTTCGATAACCCCTAGTTGTCCAGCCAAATTGCACACATGCGCCGCGTTCGAAGTGGCGGCCACGATAGTCTCCATCGGGCTCATTCCGGCGTCCAACATCCAGGTAAGCTCTCGGATCGGCATTCCGAGATCGAACGGTGTGCTGTAGCCGTCGAAATCCGTTCCAAGAGCGACCTTTCCCCCAGCATCGACAAACCTTCGAAGATTGTCGTGAGCTGTCGCTGCGCTCGGGCCTCCCACTCCATGCCAAAGTTCGAGAGTCGGGACCCAATAGATGTCGGCATCTACCAGTTGTGTTATCAACTCATCGGAAACCCTTGTTGCGGCCATATGGGCGATGTCGTCGGCACCTCCGTCCAACACCAACTCCAGGTCTCGAGCGGCTGTAATATGTGCCGACACGAGTGTGCCGGCTCCATGTGTGACACGTGCTATTTCACTCGTCATCTCGGCGGACAACACGGGAATCGTCGTGCCGAAGACGTCTCCACGCTCCAGAGCGATTTTTATGAAGTCAGCTCCTGAGTCGAGGAGGCGCTCCGTCTCGCTGGCCGCGTCCTCGGGAGATGAAACGGGAAAAGCGGAAAGTGCTCCCCAGGGTACTGTGGGGTATCCGCCTGGCACTGTGACCAACGGGCCCGCCGCAACGAGCCTCGCGTTCCTGTTGTCAGAATTCAGCGCGTCACGCGTACCAAAAAGCCTCGAGTGGTAGCGGGCACCCATGTCACGAACTGTAGTTACACCCTCCCACGCCCAAGCGCGCAGGTTGTCTGAGTTGAATCCATTGTGTACATGTGCGTTTATGAAGCCAGGTAGCATCGAAGCTCCATTCAGTTCTACCACTGTAGCGTTTTCGGGGACCTCTAGTTTGGCAACATCTCCCACCCACGTAATCAACCCGTGGTGAATCACGACTGCAGAGACGCACATGCGTAAAACAACAGCATCGCCAGGCATGTCAAAAATGTGCTACTGCTTGACAGAGTACGACTCGGCATCACTGAGCTATCGGCCAGATTGTGCTTTGAGATAGTTGCCAGT
Source organism: Gemmatimonadota bacterium (assembly GCA_039589395.1). GTDB lineage: Bacteria > Gemmatimonadota > Gemmatimonadetes > Gemmatimonadales > GWC2-71-9 > JBDGYW01. The sequence goes on along the minus strand of JBDHHK010000385.1, from coordinate 2,367 downwards.
TGCGTCGATCTGTATGGACCATGGACGTACGTACCCGGGGTGGCCTACTTGGGTCCCGACGCAGGCAATGTCAACTTATTGAGGCCCGGGTGAAGCGGATGCCGGAGGACATCTGCAGCACGTGCTTGATCCGAACTCCGACATATCCGGTGCCTTCGAGCGAGGAGACGTAATCCCTGACTGGATCGAGGATGTCCTTGATGTGCCCTTCGGTAAGGGCGAAGATGCAGCGTGGATCATGCGATGGCTAGCTTACACGCGCCAGACTGGCGCGCGTATTAACACAGGGTCTCTGTTACGGGAACGCCCTTTGGTTGAGACGTCCTCACGCACACGCCGAGAGGTCTACGGCTCGCCGAGAACCCGTGCCAGCGTTTCACGCAATCTCTCTCCCTTGACGTCATCGTCGGTCCCGAGTATCACGCCGTCGGTGCCAACCAAAATGACCTTGGGAATTCCAAACACCTCGAACGGGTGGATCGCTTCGTTTTCCCATGCGTCAGGGACGTGCACGTGTATCCAGGGCATCTCCCAGTCTTCCTGACGGAACTCAGTCACCGCGTCCGGGGCTTCATCGAACGAGAAGCTGACGATCTCGAATCCTCGCCCCCCGTACGTTTCATAAAGCTCGTGGAGATTCGGCAGTTCGGCAATGCACGGGACGCACCAGGTCGCCCAGAAATCCATAAGGTACACGGAACCCGACAGCGAATGGCTACTTACACTTGCCGTGGAATCGTCGAGGGACACGAAAGCGAACTCTGGGATCGACTTCCCCAACTGGATGTTCCGGTCGGGCGCGTATTCCCGCGCCCAGTCGGCGGCAGGCGACTCCGGGTACTCAGCGATGAGTCGTTCGTGATACACTCGGCCCAGGTTTGCGTCTTTCGCAGTGTGGGCAATCCATACCACGCCCATTAGCATGGTCGCCCTGACGTCTTCATCGGGGTGCGCTGCAGCACCGTCTTCCATGTATGTGACGTAGTCTTCCAGCCAGACGGGGCGGACTGTGTCGGACTCGCTGGAAGAACCTCTCTCACCCTTCAGCGATTCAAACGCGTCTGCGAGCACCCAATAGAGTCCGAACGGCTGTAAGGACCAGAGATGCGAAGTAGGTGGTAGCCCGTCGAGCGCCAGCCGAGCGCTCGCCGAGTCGAGATCCGCTCCATAAGAATTCAACTGGAGGATGCCGTAGTAGAGAGCCTGACGAATCAATGGGTCTTCCTCACCCTCTGCCCTTGTCCTTAGGTCCTCGAGTGTACTTGTCCAATCGTAGCTTAGTTCTTCGCCGGCCAGTGTGACCTCTTCACGAGCTTCGGCCCATTCTGCTATGCGCTCCTCCAGCTCCTCTACAAACGAAGCCATACGCGCCGGTGTAGTGCTGGGATCATCGAAGGTTACGCTAGCCGGGTCCTTGGACTGCGGGAGCTTCGCTGGGTCAAACCTGATCGTGATCGTGCCGCCGTCGGCGCGTACCACCGATCGGTAATCTCCGACACCGGCGTGGAAACAGGAGTCGAAGTCAGTGCCGGCGAAACGGAACCCTGGCTCGACCACACCAGTGAGTTGATACGCTGAAGTGGTTGCATCCGTCTCGATCTCCACGACAAAACTGCCGTCCGGCTGCTCGCTCATCTCCCTCGCCGAACTAGCCTCGAATTCGTTGAAGTCACCGATGGCTTTCACGCCACCGAAGTCATCTACGTACTCGAGCGGCGCGAGACGTACCTCTAGCTCCAATTCCTTAGGACCTTCCACCACCACCGGCAACTGCTTGCTGGCATGATTCACCCCGGTGAATTGGAGGTAGAATGTGCCGCTCTCAGCGGTTGTGACCTCGAACCGACCATCGTCGTCCACCTCATCAGACGCTATCAGCTGCTCGGTGCCGAACATCAGGTCGATGGGGCGCAGTAGGTGAACGTGCGCCAGCGGCATGGGTGCAGCATCGTGTCCGACCAGAATTCCGCTCACCTTTAGGGTCGGTGACTCACCGCAACCGATCGATAAGAGCAGCGCTGTGGCCATCAGGATCCGCAAGCCTCGTGTCCGGTTCATGACAGCCTCCTTCGGAGGGGCATTGGGGATGCCAGGAAAGTACCAGCGGGAGCGCAGGACGGTAAGACGATCAGCTATGGATCCGACTGTGGTTTGTGGTTTACACGCGCTCCAAGGGCGCGCGCCTTGCCGCGACAGAGTAATATCGAATGTAGTTGTTGCCTCCGCACTTTTATCCGGGTGCGCTTCTAAAACGGTATTGTCAAGTTAATCACCGAGCTGCCAGACTTTGGTGATGAACAGCAACGTGAGTCGTTACCACAGGCACAGGTTTCCTCCCCAGATCATAAGTCACGCGGTTTGGCTGTA
>JBDHHK010000384.1:0-2538 GCA_039589395.1 Gemmatimonadota bacterium | reverse complement strand
CGAGAGCAAGCGTCCGTGGCACGTCAAGTGCGACCTGGCCTTCCCGAGCGCGACCCAGAACGAGATCGATGCCGAGGACGCGAAAGCGTTGGTCGACAACGGCTGCATCGGTGTCTCCGAGGGTGCCAACATGCCGACAGTACCCGAAGGCGTCGAGATCTTCATGAACGCGAAGATCGCCTACGGCCTGGGCAAAGCAGCGAACGCGGGTGGTGTTGCGGTCTCCGGTCTCGAGCAGAGCCAGAACGCGATGCGCTACAGCTGGTCCCGGGAAGAGGTCGACAACAAGCTGCAGCAGATCATGAAGGACATCCACGAAAAGTGCGCTGAGTATGGCACTGAGAAGGATGGCTTCATCAACTACGTGAACGGCGCAAACGTCGGCGGGTTCGTGAAGGTTGCCGACGCCATGCTGGCGCAGGGCGTGTACTAGCAGTCATTGAGAGCTGCAGATAAAGAAATCTGCGTTTTGGAGTATCCAGCCGCTGGTGTTTTTCTGCACCGGCGGCTGGTTTTTTTGGGCTTTGCGGAGACGCGCGGAGATTATGGTGCCGGAGATTCTCACCACAGTGCACTCTCCGTTACCTTATAGGGGTAAACACTTGTCCTGACTTCGGGAGGAATAGATGCAGCTGAGCATCACCAGAGCAGACCAACTCAAGTCTCACCCCAACGATTCTGACCTGCGTTTTGGCGATGTCTTCACAGATCACATGTTTTCGATGGACTACAACCCCGACAAGGGTTGGCACGATCCTCGTATCGAACCATATGCAGACATACAGATGGATCCGGCTACCATGGTGCTACACTATGGCCAGGCGATATTCGAAGGTCTCAAAGCGTTCCGCAATGTGAATGGTGGGGCGCAGATGTTCCGCCCAAAAGACAATCTGTCTAGGCTCAACAGGTCGGCGCGCCGGCTCTGCATACCGGAGATAGATGAGGCCTTTTCTCTCGATGCGCTGAAACAGTTGATTGCACTGGATCAGGAGTGGGTGCCGAGCGCTCCAGGTACCGCGCTGTACATCCGGCCGACAATTATTGCGATGGATCCATACTTGGGAGTACGGGCATCCAACACCTACCGGTATTTCATCATCCTCGGACCAGTAGGAGCATACTATGCCGAGGGCTTCAATCCGGTGAAGATCCTCGTGACCAAGGACTACGTCCGTGCGGTCCGCGGCGGGTTGGGTGAGGCAAAAACTCCCGCCAACTACGCCGCAAGCCTTTATGCAGGTGAGAAAGCTCGCCAGACAGGCTATTCGCAGGTGCTTTGGCTGGACGGTGTAAACCAAAAGTACATCGAGGAAGTCGGTTCGATGAACATCTTCTTCCTCATCGAAAACGAACTGATCACTCCGAAACTGAACGGGAGTATTCTGCCCGGAATAACTCGAGAGTCGGTGGTTTACCTGGCCAAGAAATGGGGCATGAGCGTTTCTGAACGCGACCTCAGCATCGACGACGTGGTCGAGGCGCATGGATCAGGCAAGCTTCAAGAGGCCTTTGGTTCGGGGACCGCTGCGGTGGTGTCGCCAGTAGGTGAGTTGAAATATGGAGATACCGAGATCACGGTTGGCGACGGTTCGGTAGGGCCGGTTTCTCAGAAGCTCTACGATGCCATCACTGATATCCAGTACGGAAAAGCAGAAGACCCCAATGGCTGGATTGAAGAGATCTAGACCGTTCTATGAGTGACCGTCGGTCAAACCCCGAGCGCACGTGCATCGTATGCCTGCAGGGGCAATATGTCGCGCGAATTGAAAGAGACACATCCGTGGAAGAAGGGAAAGACGTGATGCGCATGCCTTGGCACATTGAAGCATGTAACCGCTGCGGTCACGTTCAGATCTTCAGACGCGACTGGGGCGGTCCCAGCCGTTCCTAGGACCAACCCGGACATAGTGCGGCCAGTGGAAGATCCTTCTCTTCTTCTGGCCGCTCGTGCCTCCAGCATCCTATAGAGAATCGCAGAATCGAACCAGGAGTGAACATGCGAGGACTCGAAAACAAACGGGTCGTGATTACCGGTGGAGCAAGTGGCATTGGTGCGGCTACGGTACGAAGGTTCCTCGATGAAGGCTCACGTGTGTTGGTGATCGACAGCGATGCAAAGGGCAACGACGAGCTCGCCGAGGCGCTGCCGAATCTCGAAGGCAGCATCGTGGCCGACGTGTCCGATCCTGATGAGGTATCGCGTGCGTTTGCCGAGGTAGATGCCGCCTTGTCTGGCGTTGACGTACTCGTGAACAACGCCGGCATCAGCATTCGACACTCCTTTCTCGATATCACACCAGACGAGTGGCAACGTGTGCAGAACGTGAACCTGAACGGTGTCTTTTATGTAGCCCAGCAGTCGGCTGCACGCATGGTAGACCAGGGCGGGGGAGTGATTCTGAACATGGGGTCGACCAACGGCCTGATCGGCAGCCCATATTATTCTGACTACAATGCGTCGAAGGCGGGCGTCATAGAGCTGACACGTACCATGGCGCTGGAACTCGCTCCAAAGGTCCGCGTCAACGCGGTGTG
>JBDHHK010000383.1:0-2567 GCA_039589395.1 Gemmatimonadota bacterium | reverse complement strand
ACAAGCGCTTTCGTTTCAACCCCATAGAGAGTCGCTAAGTCCTGGTCGAGCATGACTTTCTCGCCCTGGATCGGATAGATGGACTGCTCGATCTGGTCCGGCTGCGATGTTACCTGGCTATGATGTAGCTGACCATCTCCCCTCTCCCCCAGCCGCGCATTTCTAAGTATTTCTTGACACAAACTCCGGCACGCTGTTAGCGTCCAACCTATGGTCTGTCATCGAAAGCATGCTCGAGCATTCCACGAACTTCGCGTTGGAGTCGGCCTGTCGGAGCGTGAGGAGATCAAAACGATGTTACATAAAGGTCGAACGTCCTTGATTTCTATTTTCTCTTTAACGTTGCTTGTCTCGGTTACCCTGACCTGCACGGCAAGCGCCCAGTCAAAATGCGACGCCGGAAAGCTGAAGGAACACGGGAAAAAGGTATCCTGCTTGTCGAAGTTGGATTCGAAGGCGGCCAAGAAAAATGAAGCCGTAGACGCCGCGAAGGAGCAGAAATGCTTCGACAAGTTCACCGATAAGTGCGCGAAGGCCGAAGGGCAAGGCGATTGTACTTTGGCCGTCAAGGATTGTGCTGCACTGATGACCGAAGCCGAAGTGTGCCGAGCAGAGGCCTTGTCGTCTCTCTCGCCTTGTGCGATGGCGGCCACGGACGTTCGGATGCTCTGGTCAACGTGTGCAGTGCCGGACTGCTTTGTCTCAGGCCCTGACATTTATCTTGCAACGCCCACGGTCGGGCCAGTCGTACAAGAACCGCATCTCGTTACCGATGCGGATGGTTTTGGAGGCAGCTGGCCGACCTCCGTTTCCGATCAAATCACGAACCACTATGCGGTCAGCGAAGCTGCCACTGGGTATGTCATGAGCAGGACGGCATTCTGGGCCCCAGAGGGGACAGGCGGCTCACAAATCGGGCAGGGCCCAACGGGCGCGGTCGTCCCCGTTCTCGACGAAGCGTGGTACGTCAGCATGTACTGGAGTGATCCGCCGGCAGGAGGCACCCGAATGATCGTACGCAACCCCGCCAACGGTCGCGCGGTAGTGGCGAGTGCCGGCTATGAGACCGGGCCCATCGCCAACGGATCCATCGCAGGCGTTACCGAAGAGGTCCACGACTATCTCGGTTCTGGGCACCAAAGTGATCTCGAGATCGGTTTCGCAGTTGACCAAGCGTTGCCACTCGGGCCGCTCGCCTGCCCCTGAGTTGTCCAGGGCCACAGGGTTTCTGCCAGCAATCGCTCCCTGACCTCAGTTGAGTAGGCTTTGTCGCATCAGCCGCCGCCTACAACGGCACCCTGTTCACGTACATCGAAATCGAGGTAACCTTCGTTCGAACCGATCTCGCAGAGCCGCAGTCGGTGCGAGACAGAGAGTTCGATATACGTCCACGAAGGGGAGCCACACTTTTTACTACCTTAAACAGGCGGGGCATAGGCAGCCCGTAGCATCGGCCGTGGGTTCAACCTTTGGGTACTCAGCGCACCGGCAGCGAGCAGCGAGCAGCCACGAACCAGCCGAGGCTCCGTTTGAATCGCTATCCCGCGGCCATCGCTGCTGCGAATGCGGGCCGCGACATCAGGCGCTCGAGGTAGTCCTTGAGAGGCTGATGCTGATCCCCGAGCACTCCGACAATCGATGCCGCTGCCAGCGTGAAGCCCATCATCACGTCTGCGGCCGAGAATTCGTCACCGAGCAAGTATGTCTTCTCTCCGAGCTCGCGCTGTAAGAAATCGAAGCCCGTCTCGGCACGGGCGCGTGCGTCCGCGAGAATTCCGGGATCGTCATTTTGCCCCTCACGATAACGGCTCAGCCACACAACGATGCCGAGCGGAGGGAATGCAGTACTCTCTGCAAAATGGAGCCATTGCAGATACGCGGCGCGCTCCGTGGTGCCGACAGCCGGAGCGAGCCGTCCCCGCCCGTAGCGCTCCAGGATATACTCGACGATGGCGCCCGACTCGCACATGACGACTTCGCCATCCTCAATCGTCGGGTACTTCCCGAGCGGCGTCTTTTGTTGGAAGAAAATCGTCGACGTCGGCTCGAACTCTCCGCGTACGAGTTCGTAAGGGAGGCCCAGCTCCTCCAAGAGCCAGAGGATGCGAAGCGATCGGGTTTTCGGTGCGTAGTGAAGTTTGATCATCCTGCTCCTAGGGAACCGCCCTTCGCCACCGGGTAGGTGACAAAGCCCGGCGTGACGGCCCTAGCCTACTTCATATCAGCCGGAAGTCTGTCGTAGATCAAGACTGGAGTTCCCCCGGCCTCGTGGACCAACCTGATGCCCAGCGAGCGACTGGATTCTGTGATCCAGGCCCCCAAAGCCACGGGTGCTGACGCAAGCCGTAAACCGCCATCATGATCTGAAGGACTCAAACGCCCCTCGTACTGTCATTGACGGCACGACGCAAAAAGTTCGATATACGTCCACGAAGGGGAGCCACACTTTTTCTTGCAGCATGCCGCGCGGAATGTGTGCCCGAGGCGGTAAGAGGTCGCGCAGTCCCCCATACACTCCTCTGGCAGCTGCTAGTCATTGCGCGGTCTGAATCCGATCCGGCGTTGCT
>JBDHHK010000382.1:0-2580 GCA_039589395.1 Gemmatimonadota bacterium | reverse complement strand
GTTCCAGAACTCGCCTCAGGGCCGGTCGTTCGACAGGAAAGGCTGGGCGGCATCCTCAGCCACTACCATCGAAAAGCCGCTTGATCGGTCGATCGAATATTGGAACAGGACGGGATGCGAAAAACGACATTATGTCGGTTTTTCGAGGGATTCCGGGCGTCGGTGCCGTACTTTTACGACATTCATGTCGTACATTGCCGTACTTTACAGACCCCAAAACAGACCCCCGCTAATCCGCCACTCGGCAGCGGTGCTGATGACCAATGCGGTCGAAGGCGCGTGCCTCGAGAACAATTTGGACCTACATCAAATAACGACGGTTGCCGCCACTGCGTTGCGAGATGTGGTGCTACGGCTGGGTGACCAGCTGCTCGGGATGGAGTGCAAGCGCACCGACACCCCTCGGCTCACGCGCTCGATCAGAATCGCGATCGAAGACCTGCGACTAAAGCGCGCGGCCTTAGTCTATCCCGGTGAGAAACGGTTCCCACTGTCACGGGACGTGGCTGCCGTTCCCCTGGCCGCGATGGCTGACGCTGGCCTGACTTAGGAGGCCAACGAACGAGCCATATCGATCGATCTCATCTTTGTGCCGGATGAACCTGCATCGATAGGAATGCGGATCGAAGCCAATTGGATGTTGCACATCTGGACAGTCCCGAATTTCGGGAGCATACTTGAGATGTGGTTGACCTCAGTCTCGCCTCCTGATCCGGACTCAGACAGATGCACACCTCAAGATTCAGTTTTGGTACAGCAGGTTCGTTCGTTCTCGTTGTCACCTTGGCAGTCGTAAGCTGTCTTGAAGACCCGTCTGCTCCGCATTATAGGACGGCGTATCTCGCGATCGCTCCCACATTTCAGAGTAGCTCGGCTGGCATAGTTGATGTCGATAGGGTTCATATCACTCTGACCCGTACATTGGACGGGTCTGTTGCGCTGGATACCACAGTAACGATCCCGGCCGAGGCTGACTCTGTTGATCTGACGCTCTCCATCTTGATCCAAGAGTCCAGCGAGGTGTTGCTGCTCACGATTGAGTGTCTATCTCCCGTTGGTGAGATCGTCTTTACGGCAGGCCCTCAAGAGGTGACGGCACGAGCTTCAGGGTCGCCGGCTCCGGTGCTCGAGCCGGTCGAACTCACCTATGTGGGTGTCGGGCACAATGCTGCCAGCGTGGAAGTAACGAGCGGTGACCTGACCGTCCAGTTCGGGGCGGACCTATTGTTGGATGCAATCGTTCTGGACAGTTCAGGGGTGGAAATCGAAGGTACACCAATCGAATGGCTTTCACACAACTCGCTCAGAGCAGGTGTTCCGGATCGCGGGGTCGGACGTGTGGTTGGTGGGGTGGAACGCGGTTGGGTTCTGATTGAGGCGAGGCTGCTGACAGGCCAGGCTGACACTGTTGAAGTATTTGTGGAGCCGGTGCCCAGTTCCATCTCGGTGTTGACTGGTGACGGTCAAACCGGAGTGGCGGGTATCCAGCTCGCCGACCCCATCGTCGTTCAGGTGAGTGCCGTTGACGGTCCCGTCGCGGGTACAGCGGTCGAGTTTACAACCACTGATGGGGGATCTTTCAACCCGGCAATGAGCACTAGCGACGACCAGGGTGAGGTGACGACCCTCTGGACACTTGGTCCGAATGGTGGAACGCAAACGGCGACCGCGACGGCGCCGTCAGTTCCGGGGCTGCTCACCTCTCTCAGCGCGACAGCAACCGTACCCGTGGAACCGAGCCTCGGTTTCACCGGGCAGCCGAGCAACGTTGACGCTGGAGCGTCGATCTCTCCAGCGGTTGTGGTAACAGCATACGATGAGCTTGGAGAAATCGATACCGGATTTACCGGCGATATATCGCTCTCGATTTTCGACAATCCAGGTGACGCTACCCTTGCCGGCGCACTGACCGTAGCCGCCGTTTCGGGAGTGGCTGAGTTTTCTGACCTGTCTCTCGACGTTGCCGGAGGCGGGTACACACTTCAGGCCACGGCTGTCGGGTACCTCTCGGCTTTAAGCGACCCGTTTGACGTAAACACTACGCTCAGCATCGACGACGTGGTCGTGACGGAGGGTGATGGGGTGACCGCGGACTTCACTGCAAGTCTGTCGGCTGCGAGTTCTCAGACGATAACCGTGGAGTGGGCGACCGCAGATGGTACGGCTACTTCCGGAGCGGATTACACCGCTGCGAGTGGCACGGTGACTTTCGAGCCGGGAGTTACGACTCAGCCAGTGTCGGTGGTGGTGTTGAATGACGTGAGTTCTGAGGATGATGAGACGTTTGTGGCGGACTTGAGCACACCCACCAATGCTACGATTGCCGACGGTCAGGGTGTAGCCACGATTCAGGACGATGACGGAGCACCGACGCTCAGCATATCGGATGTGGAGGTGACCGAGGGCAACACAGGGACAGTGAACGCGGTGTTTGATGTGACGTTGTCAGCTGCGAGCGGTCAGACTGTTACGGTTGACTATGCGACTGCGAATGGAACGGCGGTGTCACCGGATGATTTCACGGGCACGAGCGGGACGTTGACGTTTGATCCGGATGTGACGTTGCAGCAGGTGACGGTG
>JBDHHK010000381.1:0-4728 GCA_039589395.1 Gemmatimonadota bacterium | reverse complement strand
CCCCCCGCCAGAGGGGTGAAAGTGCGGAGATGATGGCCGTTTTGCGGAGATGACGGCGGATTTGCCTCCGCAGCGTAAGTCGTTACCAGGAAAGGGTTTACGGCGATTCCAGAGGTGGCCTGCGGAGGCACGAAAACTGTCGACAAACTACGTAAGTTGTTACTATATAAGGACTTACAACCCTAAACGACGCAATGTGCGGAGCGGAGGCAGTAAAAAGTGGTGTGGAAGAGAGAGAAAAGAGAAATAGGATAGAATACGGTAGTGGGAACAGCCTCCGCAGACCTCGAAACAGAAAAAAGTTCAGAAAATTGGCCGAGTAGTCGTCTTCTGGCCGAATACTGTAGTAGGAGGATAGACATCATGACCAAGACCTGCAAAGTGTGCGCGAAGCCCTTCCTGGCCGAGCACAATTGGGCCGTTTACTGCTCCCCTGGTTGCGCGCGGCACGCCGACGGGAGCCGAAAACTGCGAAAAGAGCGTCAAATCGAGCAAAATCGGAAAAATCAGAAGAAATTTCGTCAAATTTTCGGTTTTCCGAGCTAATCGTGCGCGTTTGGCCGAATAGTATAGATAGAGGGACGACTGTTCCCAACTTTCTTACTCTGAGGCACCCTTCATGTCCGACCAATGCTCACGATCGACTCCCAGTGGTATGTGCAATAGGCCCCGAGTCGATGGTTCCGCCTTCTGCGAGAAGCATTCCGACGAACCTGCGAGAATGCGATCGTATCAGCTTAGCTCGCCTGAGCTACGTTCGCGGTTCGACCACTTCGCAAGGTCCGATGCTCTTGAGACCGTGAGGGATGAAGTCATTCTTCTCCGCGCGATGATCAGCGACCGCCTCGACCTCACACGCAATGAGGCCGATCGGATCGCCGCGTTCTCAGTGATCCATCCAGCAATTGTCAATCTCTCCAAACTGGTCGAGACGCTCTGCAAACTGGAGAAATCCACTCACATGGTGCTGAGTAAGGAAGCATTACAGAAACTCGGTGACATAATCGTCACGATTCTAATAGAGGAACTCTCCCAGGTCGAGGGGTACACCGACATCGTGGACCGGGTGGCCGGTCGCATTGCAGCCGCAATTTCAGAATCAAGGAACACAGACTAATGCCAGAGAACACAAAATCAGCCCTGAAGTCGAAGACCGTCTGGGTCTCGCTTCTGACACTCGCCGCCGGCATCATCACGCTCATTTCGGGCAACGATCTGATCGCCGAGTATCCTCAAGTCGTTTCCGTCCTCGCGATGGTCTCCGGTGGGATCGGCGTGGTCCTTCGGGTCCTCACGAACACAGCAATCAAGTAGCAAACAACGGGGATGTAGCTCAGCCGGGAGAGCGCCTGCTTTGCACGCAGGATGTCGCGGGTTCAATTCCTGTCATCTCCACTGTAACATTTAACCGCACGGTAACACTCCCGATGTTACCGTGCATCACTTGTGAGAGGGTGAAAATGGAAGTAAAATTCAAGGGCGACCCCGTTTTGAAGGCTGCCCACAAGTTTCTGGCAGAAAAGCTGTCCAGTTTGGACAGTCGCACCGTTAGTTACGAAGGTTCACACTACGGCGACATCATCAACATCGAAGTCGACGGCGATAACATCGCGACACCGATGATCCTGCGAGAAGAGATAGAGTTCTCCGTCCCAGACAGGGAAGTAGTGCCAAAGTTCGGCCTGATACTCGGCGACTTATGCTGCCGGATAATGATGGTCGCCCGAGGCCGCCAAGTTGTCTTCGGCAAACTGAGCCCAGACGAAACAGCTCCTCAGCAGGGCCGCGTCAGCCAGCTGATGTATAACGACGACGAAAAGTTCGCCTCCCGTGGCGAGGCTCGGTATGACGCTGCAAAGCAGGCGTCCTGCTACAAGATCGAAGTTCTGTTTTGTGTTCGATAACAATCACTTGTGAGAGGGTGAAACCATGCGAAAGTACATTGAAGCGTTTATGCTGACGGGCCTCGTGGTCCTCGGTTCCATCATTGGGGGTGAAGCCCTCCAGCAACCTTACGGCGATATGGTGCGTCAGGAAGTGGTCGATGTCGAACCATTGACCATCGTCGACACAGCGGTCGAAGTGATCGCCGAGAACGACGTTCTGGCAGTCGGCCAACTGGCCCGCCTCGAAGCGTCCGGCGACAACCAAGCCTACGGTGAGGGCAACCTCAGCTACTGCATCTCGTTCCGCGAGCCCGGCGAATACACCGTGGTGGCCGCCATCCTGGCCGGCGAGAACGTCCATGTTGTCAAATACGTGTTGCAGGTCGAGGGCCCGGTCACCGTGATCGTTGACCCTCCTGTTGACCCCGTTGATCCTCCTACTAACATCATTCAGGCCGACCCCGAGTTGGTCAAGCGGGTTCAAGCGGCGGCTGTCAAGGCGGGTGGGAACAAAACCCGGATCGCCGACGTGGGCGAAGTCTTCGCCAAGGTAGCGGAGGAAATCCGAGCCGGTGACCTCACCACCTCCGGTGAGATCGTGAACCGCACGGCCCTGCTGAACAAGGAACTGAACCTGAGCGGCCTCGGCCGACTCATGGGTTCGATCCAAACAATCCTCCTCCAGGAAGGCGAGAACGGCAACCTGGACGATGCTGAAGGGCACCTACAAGTTTGGTTGTCCATCGCGGAAGGGTTGAAGCAATATGCGGCGTAAATCAACCATCTCTGGGGCGATCTGCGCAGTTGCGTTCGCGGCCCAGATTTTTGCAATCAACGTGCTCCAGCCGGGCCTGTACCAGGGCGGTTGGGCAGCTCAGCCCGAGGGGGCCGAGATCGAACGCCTCATGGACGAGGACATGCTGCCGTTCCCCGAGGACCTGAAGGGCGTCGGAGAGGGCGAAACGCGGCTGCTACACGAATACTACGTCTCGGTCGCCAAGAAAGCCTACGCGCCGAGAGACCAAGGAAACGCGCCGAGCTGCGTTGCCCAGTCGGCAGCGGCGGCCACGGACTTCCTGGCTGCCATCGAAATCTTCCTCGGCGAGCCCGAACGGCTCCCCCCGGCGCGATCCTCCGCAGCGGTCCTTTACGGGCTGTCTAGGCAGGAAATCGCCGAACTCGGGCCTCGCGCCGGAGGTGGTGCGTACTGCTTGTGGGCCGTCCAGGCCCTCAAAGAGTACGGCTCAGTGGCGAGTCTGAACTACCCGCTGCTCGGGATCGACCTGCGGCAGCCGAGCGCGGCCCGCTGCGTCGAGTACGGTGCCCAGGGGTGCCCAGACCAGCTCGAAGGCATCGCGCGGCTCCATCCGGTGCGCGACTACCTCGCGATCGACTCGTACGAGGATGCCCGAGACGCGATCTACACTGGCTGCCCGCTGATTGTGGGCTCCATGCAGGGGTTCGGCAACGGCAAACTGACAAGGGACTCCGAAGGGTTCCTGAACCCACCGCGACGGGTGTTCTTCCCGAGTGTGTGGGCCCACGCGATGACGGTCATCGGCGTGTGTGATCAAGACAGAAAGGGCGTCCTGATCCTCAATTCATGGGGAAAAGACTGGATTTCGGGCCCAAAACGCTTTGAAAGTGACCCAGATGGCTCCTTTTGGGTCGATAAGGCGATTTTCGACGGAATGTGCAAGCAATCCGACACTTACGCTCTTCTTAATTTCAAGGGCTATCGAAGTTTCCGCGTGTTTCTTCCCAATAGGTTGAAGAGGCTCAACCGCATCACGGAGTTCCAACTAGCACCATGAAAAGTTACCTACTAGGAGGGCTCTGCATTGCTTCGTTCCTTGCTGCAATTACGTGCAATCTGGCGGTCCAGTCGCTTGACGCTCGCTCAAAAGATAGTGCTAAGCGAGAAGTACGTCCTACGGCTGTTCGAGTGGTTTGCACCGACGCCAAAGAAGACAAAGCGGTCTCGCTCGAAGTCGTCACGATGAAAGGCTGCGGACCTTGCGCACGGTTGAAGCCCGTGCTCATGGGGATGATCCACGAGGGGTACGACATCTACATCGTGGACATCGCTAAGGACACCCGTGGCACATCTGCCGCCCCGTCCCTCTACTACCTGGACGAAGACGGCAACGTCTTAACAAAGGAGGTCGGTTTCAAAACCGCCGATCACATCAAGAAATCACTAGCGAAGTGCCCGTGAGCAGGCTAACTGCTCTGCGGTCGCAGAAATTCAGAAGTGGTCCGTACCCCTTCTGAAGGAAACAATACCATGCTCAAACTCATCATAGGAGGGCTCGCTGCGGGGGCACTGACGGTGCTCCTCTGTTCGTCAAAAGCCGGGAATCTCGCCACCGGTTGGGTGGCTTCCCGGTTGTCAGGTCGTAAGAAAAAGTGGTGGGTTTCTCTTACAAGCTGCACGTTCTGCTCATCCTGGTGGATCAGCCTTGCGATGCTCAACGAATTCACACTTCGCGAATGGGCCGCCACCGTGGCCATCGCCAACATCACCGTGCTCCTGATTCACTGGAGCATCAGTACCGTAGAGGAAGACTATGATCAGACGCTGGATACAGAACCGACGATTAGGGAAAGCCATCAGACAAGTGGCTCACGAACGGTATGGGTCCGGGGAGATGACCCTCGCCCAGTATAAGACGGTCCTCAAGGGTTCGACCGACAATCGCAACATCGAGGAACTTCGCCGCCAACTCGAAACCGCTCCCGGCCTCTACGGCGGGATCAAGGACTGGGACTGGGCCGCGATCCTCCAGTGGGTCCGCGAGAACTTCATCCCGATGCTGGAGAAGTTGCTCCCGATCATCCT
>JBDHHK010000380.1:0-2606 GCA_039589395.1 Gemmatimonadota bacterium | reverse complement strand
TCGCTATTGTCCCTAGCGGCATCGAGATCACCGGTGGATACGAAGGGAACGAAGGGCCGACGTCCGGTCGAAACGGCGTCAGTCTGTCGAGCGGCATCTGAATGAACGCCGGGTAGACCAAGCGTGGGACTGGTCAGGTTCCTTGCGTCCACGTCGTAGTAGTAGACCTGCAGCCCTGCCGTCTCTGTGCCCGGCCCCATGACGTCGCCGTCGGACATGAACACGATTGAGTTGCCTTTCTCAGAGCGGATCCGGGGACTGATCACGTCGCCGACCGTGTTGTTTGTGATTTGTAATATGACTGGATTCTTGCCGCGGGCATCGGCCATCGTTGGCAAGTTGATCAGCAATGCGAGCAGAACTGCTGCCGACGGGCGTATCCCGACGCGAACCGACATGAGCAAAAATCTTAAACTAGCAATCATCACAGTAGTCCTACCTTCCTTAGAAGAGGCGGTTGCCGCATTCTAGCTCGTCCAGTTTCGATGCCTCAACGGTGGCAGCGAGCCGAGTCTTGACCGACCGAACACTCACTCAGGTGGCCGCGATAGGGAGCCGGCCGAAGATCACCGAACGCCATCGCGTCGCTCAACATTGCATCAACCGAGCCCGCGAGACTGGAACATTCTGCAACCAGAATACGATGTGGGCAAACTAAAAAAAGGTCTGTATGGCTTCGACGCGCTGTTTTCTATCCTATCGGCCCACGATATCCCCATCTGGGTGGGTGTCGCGTGCGAATAGGAAGAGTGAGAAGAGTGAAATGTCGCGTTCATGGCCTTGCGCTGCCTTGCGTAGGAGGGGGGTATGCTCGGCGAATCGCAAATGCTCGCACCCGGCTGAGGCATGAATCACGAAATACTTCGCGATGGGCGCTTGCAAGTCTGCGTGCCACAGCGGTACTCTCGCGTTTACGAAGTCTGCTGGGTTACGGTTTCTGATCAGTAGCAACTCATAGAGATGCGGTCCGTTTTTCTTGTATTGGTGATCCTTTTGCTCTCGCATACAGCGAGCGCCAACGTCATTTTGGTCAGTTGGGATGGCAACACCCGGCGACACGTCGAGGATCTGATGTTCTTCGAGCCGCTCGACTGGCCCGGAGGCATGTGTCCGCAAGATTCGCTTGACCCCGTTGCGCCTACTGAAATTGCTCCCGGCGACTTCACCTGCCTGCCTAACTTGCGTGACCTGAATTATGTTCACATGACCCTTAACCCAGAAGTAACCGGTGGCAACTGTCTAACCTATGTAGGGCACGGCAAGATGCTGTCCGGGTACGATGCATTCCAGTCCGGCATCATGACGCAAGACGGTGGGCGACTTCCAGACGGTACTTCACTGTACGGACAGATCTGCGATGCTTATGGTGTGGGAGCGTTTTATACGAGCCACATTGCGGGCAAGAAGTTCGCATCCGGCGGGATCATTCGAGCTGACAAACGGTTGAAGGGGTTCGTCATCAAGAGCGACGGCTCAACCAGAAAGGAACGGTGTATCACGCGTGCATCAGGTCGGGGTGGCACGTGGAGGACCGCCGGCGTCCAAGAAGTCGAAAAAACGATAGACCTGTACGACCGTTATTCGGACGGGCGCCCATCCGTGATCTTTGTCCATCACAAATTCGTTGACGTGCAGGGCCACAGATCAAGCACGAGTCTTCGCTACATTGAAGGTATTGTGCACGAGGATATCCGCTTGGGGGAGATTCGAGCGGCGTTTCCAGATCACGAAATCGTTGTAACCACCGATCACGGTTTTAATGAGAACGAACGTTTTCATCACTGCGGAGCTGGATATTTGGTTACCGACACATGGATGGCGACTACGCTACCGATCAGTGACAATCGGAACCACGAAAATCCGTCACTGCCGTGGGAAATGCCGATGATCATCGACGTTACGCCTACGATACTCGATAGCCTCGGGATCGACAGCTCGCAGTCAACCAATGTGGTGGGCCCCCCGGCGGGAGTGTCTCTGCTCCTCGATTGACGCGCACGCTAGTCACTGCGCCGAACCACCGGAGGCGAAGGGTCGCTGTGTGGCCTTGGTCTCGTTGATTTGCCTGTCGCCGCCTACGCCGTATTGTTTCGCCCATGTCCACCTTGGCTCCGCTCCTTCTGGGCTGTCCTGATAACGACGCATTGATGGGGGCGATTGTTCGGCGAATTGAAGCCGCCGGTCTCCCTGTTGCAGCCGTTGGTCTCAATATGACCGTTGGCGCCGACGAGGTGAATAGGGCCCGGTTTCACGATGCGCTGGCCGCTGTCGGAACTGCACCGATCATCGGTGGTTTCTCGCTTGCTGCGCGCATCGCCGCGATGATGTGCCCGGATGTCGGAGCGCGGGCGCTGTTGGGCTTCGGATACCCGTTTCACGAAGCTGGAGATGATCAGATGCGGCCGGGACTGCAGGCCTTGCGGCTGGTCGATGTGCCCACGCGGATCATCCAAGGGACTCGTGATCCGCACGGCACGGAGGCTGAAATAGAGGGCTACCAGCTCCCTGACTGCGTGCACATGTGTTGGTTGCCCGACGGGAATCATCGCTACGTGCCAAGAGTACGTTCGGGCTTTACGCACGAGGAGCATATCGCGGCTGCGGCA
>JBDHHK010000379.1:0-2617 GCA_039589395.1 Gemmatimonadota bacterium | reverse complement strand
TACGTGCGGCCATGACTCAATCAAACGATCAAAAGAAGCATTCCGAATTCCCATTCGGGCTATATGCCTTTCCCAGGAGTGGCCTAGCTCCACCCTATGCGATTCGCCCTCATAGCTACAGCAGCACAAACATGGAGAGCAGGAGGAGTACAGTGGCGAGGATTTCCTTCGAAGTGAAGACCTACAACTATGGTCTCAATCGTGAGCTGGCCATGGCGATCGGAGGCCAGGGCGTTGTTCACACAGCGTCAATCCTTTGCAGAGGGGACGGAGACACCGATCTAGTGGTGGTGTTCCAACCGGCGGGAGAGCCTAGCCGGAACAACCATTACGAAGTGGGTCAGCGAAGAGCTTACCTGGTCCGTCCAGCATCGGAGTTTCAGTGGTACGTAGATCTGCTGAGAAACGAGAAGCCGGTTTATGCGGTGATATATGACGACCAGCCGGTATTCATGTTCCTGCACACGGGCGCCGAGCCGGTGGGCGAAGGCGAATTGAGTCCCTAGACCAGGCTAGAGGGTTTGAGGTGTGTCGAGTGAGAGTATGGATGAGACCTCGGATGTACACAGGTCTGGTGCTGGGTGCAGCCCTGGGTGGCTGCACCGAGGAGACGGGTAGCGAGCTAGCTCCAGAGAACTTCGTCTACTTCGGTGTGGAACGCTCCCGCATTGCTGACACAGATTTCCTCGAGACCGAATCGATCGTAGGAGCACAGTTGAAGTACCGCTGGCAAGAGCTGGAGCCTGAACGCGATCGGTATGATCTACGGCCAATACTGCAAGATCTCGCGTTCCTGGAAAGACATGGCAAGCGGCTTTTCATCCAACTGCAGGATGTGTCGTTCGAGGAAGCAATTGTCAATGTTCCCGACTATCTACGTGATGATCCCGTGTTCGGGGGCGGTGTCGCGCTCCAGTATGAATACGACGTTAACGACGAGACGGTATTGATCGCGGAGGGGTGGGTAGCACGGAGGTGGGATCCCGCGGTGCGTGAGCGCTTCATTAAGTTGCTCAGAGTACTCGGCGACTCACTCGATGGGCGGATCGAAGGGCTCAACCTTCCCGAAACGTCTATCGGATTTGGCGATTCCGGCGAACACGATCCTCCGGGTTTCAGCTACGAAGGCTACTTGGAAAGTGTAAAGGCGCTGATGACTGCAGCCCGGGAGGCGTTTCCGCGATCACACGTGATCCAGTACGCCAACTTCATGCCGGGTGAGTGGCTGCCGGGGAACGACCATGGATACCTCCGGAGCGTTTACGAACACGCAGACAGGATTGGGGCAGGAGTCGGAGGGCCCGACCTACTGCCGCACCGGCGAGGGCAACAGAATCACAGTTATCCGCTGATTGCGACGCGCGGCCCCAATACCGTGGCGGGCGTCGCAGTGCAATGGGGGAACCTCGACGAGACAAATCCCGAGACGGGCGAGCGAGTAACGGTTGATGCACTGTACCGCTTCGCGCGAGACAGCCTTCGGTTGGACTATATCTTCTGGGGGACTCAAGAACCGCACTACTCAAATGAGATCCTCCCGCATCTGAGCAACCTGGCCAACGGAGGCGGGTCGTGTGTGCGGTGTTGAACTGGGTCAAGGAGTTGAGGACGGTCGAGCGATGAACTCCAATACCGCACAGATGTGGATCTTGGTGCTCGGCGCCATACTCGCGCTGGGTTGTGCAGGTGATGGCAGAAACAGTGACTCGGTGGCGCGTGACAGTGCTGGTGTGACGATCGTCGAGAGCACCGGTTCGCAGTGGGCTTCTGGTGAGGAGTGGCGAGTATCGGGTACGCCGTCAGTTGTCATTGGGGAAACAGAGGGCGCCGACGAATACCAGCTGTATCGAGTGGTAGGGGCGGAGCGATTGGAGGATGGACGGATCGTGGTGGCGAATTGGGGCTCTCATGAGTTGCGGTTTTACGATCATGAGGGCGAGTACCTCTTTGCTGCTGGGAAGGAAGGCGGTGGACCAGGTGAGTTTCGTTCTCTTGGCCGCATGTGGACCCTGGGTGACTCACTGGTAACGGTCGACTTTCAGCAGCTCCGTGTATCCCTGTTCAATAGGGCCGGCGAGTTCATTCATTCCTTCAACTTGACCAGTACAGCTGAGGGCCTCTTGCCGATACCAGAGCAGGTATTCTCCAATGGCAAACTGCTCGTGGAGCACGACCGGCGCCGACGCGTTCGCGAGTCCGGTCTCACGCGCGATACGGTTCTGTTGGCGACCTACACCTTGAATGGCGAGTTCTCGGATTCAGTCGGTTGGTTTCCTGAAACGGAAACCTATTTCCTGGTCGACGCCGATAGAATCGCGAGTCAGCCGCGACCGTTTGGTCTGGAATCCCAAAAGGACGTGGCTGGCGATCGGCTCTACTTTGGGGCCAGCGATTCATATGAGATCGGCGTGTTCACCTCGGAAGGATTTCTCGAGCGTATCATCAGGCGTCCTGTGCCCAATCCGGAACTGAGCAGGGAGGAAGCCAGCGCATATCAGGATCGGTTGTTAGAGCGACTTCCAGAGATGTCGCCTCCCTTTAGAGAACTACATAGGCAAATCGAGCTTCCCGACACGAAACCGGCGTACAGTCGCATAATTGTAGATTCCGGCGGCAA
>JBDHHK010000378.1:0-2621 GCA_039589395.1 Gemmatimonadota bacterium | reverse complement strand
GCCGCCACAGCCGCGTGGAGCGTTTCGGGATCGAGCTCTTGAGTGCTCACCGGAACTGAAATCGAACCGCGCGGGAACGACACGTCACCGTCCGTAGTACGGGCGGTGAATGGAAGGAACGCAGCCTCCGCACGTACTCCAGCGGTTTGCATCGCGTGCAGGGCACGTGGTGCTCCAGAGTTGCTCCAGTCCATCAGGTAAGCGATTGGACTCCGCGCCACTGGACCAGCACCCTCGAGGGTGGGGACTTCGGTGATTCGATCACCCATGGGAAGGCGTCCGGTACGGAGCGCGAGGTCGGGTATGCCGTACGAAAGCGGCATGGTCCACGCTGACACATCGTAGAAAACGCTATCTGCGAATGTGCTGGCGCGGTCAAAGATTGAACGTGCCAAACGGTACAAGGGCTGGCTAGCCGGCACGACCCAGGAGTGGCCGGGTTCGAAGGTGAAGCCATTCCCTTGCTGTGCGGAATTCAGTTCGTAGACCTCGATGCGGTGCCAAAGTAGGTAGTCGATGAACTCCCTGTTGAGTGTCGGGTCATGAGGGTCGCCGAACACCCAACCGTCTATTTCGTATGCCTCACCCTCGGATACGGCAGAAGCGAAAAACTCACGCTGATATTGCTGGAGCATCTCGCGATTCTCGATCGTTCCGCGAACCGTCGCCAGGCCGGTACGCAGCTGGTTTCTGACGGTGAAGGCCAGGGTGACCTCGCCGTGGTGTGTGCTCTTCTGCACGAAACCGCGTGAACTGGCTTGCTCGAATAGCACCGCAAAGCTTCCCAGGAAATTCGGATATGACGATCCATATCCTGGGTAGAACTTGTCGAATACCTCTCTGGTGAAATACAGCGAGCCGATCTCGTCCAGTGCATCCACCCAGTATGCTGAGAATGTGGCCGTGACTTCTGTATAGAGTCGTTCAGGGAGCAACGGATTCCAGCCCACAATCGGTTCGGGTGGTTCGAAGAAGTAAGAACTGTTTGTTCCCATCTCGTGATGGTCGGTGACCACATTGGCACGCCACTTATGGTGGAAATCGACACGCGCCCGGCTTTCCGGATTCACGAGCAAGTACCAGTCACGGTTGAGATCGAACCAGTAGTGGTTCGTGCGCCCTCCCGGCCACAACTCGTTGTGCTCTCGATCGAGAGGGTCGGACACGAATGGTTCTGCCCTGTTCATATTGGTCCACTGTACGAATCGCTCCCGTCCATCCGGATTCAATGTTGGCTCAACGTGGAAGACGCCCTCATTCAGGATTCGTTCGTGAACTGGGCCGGTGCCTGCAACGAGCCAGTACGCCATGAGCAGCGCGGACTCTCCCGCCGAGTTCTCGTTGCCGTGAATGTTATGGCCTAGGTGCGCTATTACCGGTATGTCTGCGTTCGGTGAAGCTCCTGGCTCCAAGGATGCCAGATGCTCCTGCCTGATGCTTTCAAGGCGAGCGTGGTTCGGCGGCGACGTCACGGTCAGAACCGGCATCGGACGATGTTCGAAGGTCGTGCCGATCGACTGATAGGTCGCCCGATCGGAAAGGCGTGCAAGCTCCTGAAGGTACGACACGATTCTGTCATGCCGCGTGGCGAAGGTTCCGATGGGGTAGCCGAGGAACTCTTCGGGAGATGGAATGTTCTGGTCAAAAGTGATTCCTGCTGGGAAAAAGTACTCGTTCTGCGCGTCGGTTCGCTGTGGCAACAGGCCTAAAAGGCCAACGATCAGCAAAGCGACGAAGATCGGAAGCATTGAATGCTTTGTCATCGTGGAAACGCCCTCTCGAGTTAGGTGCGAATGCCGCTGTGGGAGTTTGTTATGTCTCCCGCAAAGTATGCCGCCGGGGCACTAACGTGTCTAGGGGGCTGTGCGGGGCTTCGTCCCATCCACCGTTCGCTCCTCAACGCGATACACCAATTGCGTCCCCATTGCACCCGCTACACCTTTGAGAATGCGAGCATTCTCTTTCATAGCCGTTCTTTTTGTCCTCACGCAAGTGCCGCTTCAAGAGGCGTGTGCACCGCAGTCCGACTCGTTTTCGCAATTTGTCGATGAGTATTTAGACGGCTTCGCGCAGCGCCATCCATCCATAGCGGCCGGCAACGGAATTCACGATCACGACGCGTTGCTCGACGACTTCTCTGCCGACGCCATCGAACGCGAGATTGCCGCGCTAAAGGATGCCCGCGTGCGCCTGAGCGCGTTTGACCCCGAGACTCTCTCGGCGGACGAACGGGTGGACCAGCGCATCCTGGACGGCATCATCGATGGCTGGTTGCTGGAGCAGGAAACGGTGCAGAACTGGCGCCGCAACCCGATGCTCTACGCGGCCGCTCTGTCGGACGGCGTGCACAACCTGATGGTAATGGAATACGCACCGGTGGAGGTTCGCATGCGGCGCGTAATCTCCAAGTTGGCAAGTGTGCGGCAACTGCTTGAGGCCGCGCGCACAAACATAACAAACCCACCGCGCGTCTTTGCAGAGCGGGGCGCGGCGATGATGCGTGGCGCGGTGGGGATGCTCGGGAACGATCTGACACTGGCATTCGAGTCGGAGGCTGCCACGCCGCTCAGGGATTCGCTCGAAAGCGCTGCGGCAGCCGCGCGGCACTTAGTGGACGAATA
>JBDHHK010000377.1:0-2622 GCA_039589395.1 Gemmatimonadota bacterium | reverse complement strand
AATTTTTCGTTGGTGGGAGGCTCTGAGGAGGCGCTCAGTTGTCTGTTTTTAAAGTTACCGGTGTGTACGCCTTGTAGCTAGGCAGACACTGGGCTACTGTGCGCGCCTCGGAACAACTCGTGTTGCGGAGAGCTGCAGCCCTACCCCTCTCACCTCACCCGCAAAGATGCAGCACTGCCCCGCTCCCCTCCCCCCGCAGAGATGCAGGTTGCCGCGGCTGCACCTCTGCACCTCTGCAACCATCCATATCTCAAGGAATCCCGACAATCTTGTGCATCTGCAAACTCAGGCGCCATCCGGGATGTCCCAGGCAGTATTCAATCGCCAGTTCGGTGTTGCGTTTTCGATCTGGCCCATCCAACGGCTGAAGAAAGAGGTGGGCGAACTCGAGGTGCTCAAATGTCGCCGGGTCCAAGCCCTCCTGCGGATACACGAGTTTCAGCTCATCACCGGCGGTCTGCACCAACTTCGTCCCCGCCTTCGGGCTGACACAAATCCAGTCAATCCCTGCTGGAGCCGCTATCGTACCGTTGGTCTCGATCGCTATGAAGAAGTTGCGCGCCCTCAGCTCGGTCAAAAGGTCTGCGTCGAGTTGTAGTAGCGGTTCCCCTCCGGTGCATAGGACAAACTTGGAACCTCGGACCGCCGGCCAAGCACCGTCCACCGCATCCGCGAGGTGACTCGCTTCGGTGTACTTGCCGCCCCCCGGGCCATCGACACCCTCAAAATCAGTGTCACAGAACTGACAGCTCGCAGTCGCTCGATCTTCTTCCTTACCGGACCAGAGGTTGCACCCCGCAAATCGCAGCAACACTGCGGGTTTGCCCGTGTTCGCTCCCTCACCCTGCAGGGTGTAATTGATCGCTTTGACCGCGTACGTCATGAGTCGAGGGGATCCTTCAACCCGGCTTCTTCAAAGCCCGTTCTGCGAAGGACACAAGCATCACAACGCCCACACGCGAAACCATCGGGTCCGGGATCGTAACAGCTGCGTGTCAGTGCGTAGTCCACACCCAGCTCCAGCCCCTTTCGGATGATCTCACCCTTCGAGAGTGTGATGAGAGGGGTGTGAATGGTGAGTTTTCCCTCGCCTTCTACTCCGGCACGAGTCGCAAGTCGGGCCATCGCCTGATAGGCGTCCACGTACTCCGGCCGGCAATCGGGATACCCGCTGTAGTCGACGCAATTCACACCGATGAAGATGTCGTTGGCATCAATCACCTCGGCCCATGCCAGCGCATACGAGAGGAAGATCGTGTTTCGCGCCGGGACATAGGTGTCGGGAATACCGCCGCCAATGGTCTCCAAAACACGGTCCTTGGGAACTCTAGTATCACTCGTGAGCGCCGACCCGCCAAACACCCTCAGATCGATTGGAAGAACAACATGCTGCTCGACGGCTAGCGCCTTGGCAACTCGCTTTGCCGCATCGACTTCGTTCGCGTGCCTCTGGCCGTATTCAAATGTCAGAGCATACAGCGAGAAACCGCTCTCTTTGGCGGCGGCGGCGGCTGTAGCTGAATCCAGTCCACCACTCAACAATACCACCGCTCTCCGCAACAACTTTTTCACAGCCATTCCACCGATTTCAAAGCAAAGTCTATCGGCAAACGACGCTACGAGCCGCGGATCGCTCGCGCCACGATGCCGATGCCACCCCTTACGTTCTGCGTAACCTCAACTTGTAGCTGGGCTGGCCGAATCGCGTATACGATGTCGTCCGCAATACGGCCAGCAAGGCCCTCACAGAACTCACCCTCGTCTCTATACGACCACAGATAGTATTTGAGAGACTTGGATTCCAGACATAGTTCGTCGGGCAAATACTCGATGCTCACAGATCCAAAATCCGGTTGTCCGGTGCGCGGACACAATGAGGTGAATTCCATCGTGAACAGTCTCACCGTTTGCACGTCCGGAGCCTCGAACGCCGCCTCCTTCATCAGGGAGCGGGCTTCGTCTGGGCTCGACGGTTTCGGCAGAGGTCCGTGATCTGGCAATCCTGGAGATTCCTTCATAACCAAGGGCTCCTATTCCAGCATGTTTGAAATGTAAACGCCAAGATTCACTACCTTCTGATGAGCCGCAAGGGGGTAACCCTTGGATACCTACCCGCAGCCCCGTAGGTTTCTATAGTCACGCGGTTCCAAATCGAGGAGTTGAATTTCCGAAGTAGCTCCTCACCACCAGATTTCGGTGTTTTACTCGATGGCTTCAACACGCTACTACGCTGTCGACCAGATCAACGGTCAGATAGCTGTCCTGGCAGATGACGAAGGCCGTAACGTCGCACTCCCACTTGCACGTCTCCCCAAAGGCGTGTCCACGGGTTGCGTGTTGTCGATCAGGTTGGACAATGCTGGAACTCCCGCATGGTCTACCGCGGAGATCGACGAGGAAGAAGCCAAACGCCGATCCGCAGACGCTGACCGCCTCAACTCCGAATTGAAGGAGCGGAAGCGAAGCGAGTAACAGCTCAACGGCCATCCGCCACAAGGCTCACGTGTTCGAGGTCACATCGCATTTCTACTGAGGCAGCTAGGTTGTTGTTGTCTGCCAGCGGATATCAGCTGGTGAGTCTTTTTTTCTTGGCCTGAGAACACCGATGAATGGAGGACACAT
>JBDHHK010000376.1:0-2628 GCA_039589395.1 Gemmatimonadota bacterium | reverse complement strand
CCGATACCTTGCTGTACGTCGGCTTCGATTGGCCATCGGTGGGCTCTCAACTGGGCGACAACTACGACGAGTTTTTCAGGACCCCAGTGAGCCAAAACGTAATGACTCGGCAGCTCCATGTTCGTATCACCAGAGGAACGCAGGAGACGGCGCTGGCGATGCTCATGGAAGCCGGCTACGCCGTGAAGGAAGGCTCCGCCAATCCACAGCCGTCCGAGTTGACCCCGAACACGCGGTATGCCTTGCGCGGCAGGCTCGAGGAGTTTTCACTCGATACGCGCGGTAGAACCGATCGGCGGGTCGAGGTGAAACTGGCGATCCGCTGGGACGTCCTGGCGGTGCCGGGTGGAAGGGTAGCTTATACCAAGGAGTTCAGGTCCGAGTCGGAGGTTCGACTCGATGGCGATCGGTTCGGGAGTTATTTCACGGCCACGACACAGGCATTCGAGGAAGTGTTTGCCGAACTGCGGTTGGATGAAGATTTCGTGAGCCTGCTGGCGTCGAGCTAGTAGACACGGCACCTGCCGCATCTACCGCTCTGCTGCCGCTATGGATTGCTCACCGTGATTATTCTCTCCCCTTCGGTGTACCCTGACAAAGTGGCGGTGATCGTAACCGAGCCGGCTGAGTGGTAGTTCAGGGTCGCACTCGAGCTGTAGTAGTAACCTTCGGTGACGTCGACCTGGACCGAACTCTGCCCTCCAAAATCGGCGATTGAAGCGTTGCTCACAGTGAGAGTCACAGTTTGCGTCTGGTTCACCTGGCGATAGTTGCCTGCCTGATCTTGCGTGTACGCGGAAATCGACGTGCTTCCACCCACGGTTCCTGACGTGGGACCGTTCACATACAACACAGGTGATCCTACGTCGACGGTGGCCAGCGTCGATTCAGTGAACCCAAGTGCCGTCGCCCCGATGGTCGTAGTGCCGATCGCGGCACCGACCACAGTGAAATACTCACTGTAGGAACTACCTGGCAGGATCAGTATTGTGTCGGTCGACAGAGTGAGTGCAGACGGATTGCTGTTGCTCAGCGCCACAAACGCGGTGTCTGTGCCCGGCATGTTGAAGGGTATGTACACGCGCACATTTTCATACCGTTGGCCCACGCCCAATGTTGCCGGCACGCTTTGAAGTGTGAGCTTAGGAACCCCCACGGTGATCACATCCGACGTGAACTGCGTGTATCCTGGGGCGGTTGCCACGATTTGGGCCGTGCCAGGAGCGACTGCCGTCCAGGTTGCTCGAGTATATCTGTCGCCGGACAGCACCGTCACCGTGGTACTGTCCAAACTGAGAACGCCTGGGTTAGTCGAAGTCAGGGTGATCTCTAGATCGTTCCACACGTCTCGGTTGTCACCTGTTTCGTCGTCCGTGTAGACGGTTAAGGTCGCTGACGGGCCACCAACATAACCAGTGGTCGTTGTGTTGATATCCAACGTGGGCGTGTTCACAATCAGCACCGATGTGCCTTCACTGAACCCTTGTGCCGTTGCGGTTATCTGTACGGACGCCACAATGCTCTTCGCGAAAACAGTGAAGTACGGCGAGTATGTCGAGCCAGGTGGAATTTTCACGGTGTCCGTCGAGAACCCCGCGACGGCGGTGTCGCTCACCACCAACCCCACGTAAGTCGTGTCGGCAACGCCGTTCGGGATGTAGGCCCGGTACGAGGAGTACTGCTGTCCTGTTCCTAGAGTAAGGCTCGCGGGATTCAGCGTTACCGCCGGTGCCGTGACAACCACCACATTGGTGGTATCGTGTTTCCATGGGTCGGCTGCTTCAACGATGATCTGGGCTGTTCCCGGGCCGCGAGCGATGAGCCGAATACTCGTATTGGTCCTTTCCGCCGGAATGTTCCAGATCGGCGTAGAGTCTACCGCGATCACGAGTGGGTCTGTCGATGTCACGGTGACCGGCAGCGTATCGGTCACCGGGTGTGTCGTGTAGTTGTATGGTGTAGAGCCGGTCCCAGCGGTTGAGTCTGTGGTGTACACCCTCAAGTTGAATGTGTCGTTTACCACAACGCCGGATGGCAGGTTGTACGCGAACAGCCAGGGACGCGTGATGAGCATCGACGCAGTACCATCCACGAAATTGGTGGCCGAGGCTGTTATCGTATCGTAACCCACTGCCGTCCCGGCCCACCGGAATTGAGAATAGTACGATCCCGGCGCGATCTTCACTGTGTCGGGGACTGCTCCGCGCGGGGTGCCTGGATGTGAAAACAGTACGTACGTAGTGTCCGTGAGCCCACTGGGACTCGGAATCCGGACCTGCGGAGTGGCATACTGACCTATTGCAGCCCTGTACTGATAGGTCTGGTAGAATGAGAGCGGCGATGGGTTGATTGTGACCGACATCGAATCGGTCGCGTAGCCCGGTGCGCTCCAGCGGACATATGCCTGCCCGGTATTCTGGAATAGGATATTGGCGTAGGCCGAGACGTAGGCGCCCGCAGGTACTGTGACGGTGGTCGAGTCGATGGTGAAAACGTTGGGGTCAGTCGTCTCGAGTGTCACCACGACTGTGTCGAGCGTCGGGTGTTGGCTGCCGTTCACGTCGGCTGTACGCATTGAGATCCTATCTGACCCGACCGTGATGTAGTAGTTGCTGCTCAATCCGGACT
>JBDHHK010000375.1:0-3616 GCA_039589395.1 Gemmatimonadota bacterium | reverse complement strand
TGGCAGGGACGGTTACCGGGTCCGGCGGTCCCGGACACGAATCAACAGCGACAGTCTGCGCACTGCGAGGGTCTTCATCGTTCCGATGCCGCTGGCCGAACGCAATCGCATCCGAGGGGACTCGACAGACTTTTTCAATAGCGACTCCACAGACTTTGATCTGCCGAATCCTTCCGCGTTCTCGACCGACGAGACTGGACTGACCGGCCAGCAGGAAGCGTACTGTCCTTATTGTCGATACTCAGCCGCACCTACGGGATTCCATACGAGAGCTCAACAGGAATACGCTAAGCGGGTTCTGACGAGGGAAGCCACCAAGGGTGTCCAGAACATGTTACGGAGTGCTCTGGGCTTCAGATCGGGCACGAACCGCAACCTTGGCGGGGGCCTATCCCTGACGTACAAACCCGGACGCCTCCCACCGGTCGGACGACGGCTGGAAGAAGAACTCCGGCGAGATCTCACGTGCCCCTCGTGTGGACTGTCACACGCCGTATTCGGTATTGCAGTATGGTGCCCCGACTGCGGTAGGGACATTTTTCTCACCCATGTAGAGCACGAATACGACGTCACCCGCAAGATGCTGTCGGTTGTGGAGGACCGGCGTCGTGATCTGGGAGCACGAGTGGCCGCCCGAGACGTAGAAAACGCCCTAGAGGATACCGTGTCGATCTTCGAGGCCGTACTGAAGTCGATGACTGCTAGGCGTCTAAGAATGGATGGCAAGACGGAGTCCGGAAGGGAGAACATTTCCGGCGACCGTCCTCTGAATAGAATCCACAACACTACGGAGTGAAACCCTGACAACTCCCTTGAATCATAAACCTCTTTCGCGAGTCAACCTCACTATCCGGGTGCTAGGACTATTGCTGCTGGTGTTCCCGCTGCTCGGCGCAATGTTCTTCTTGGCCGCAGGCACACTCTCCTATTGGGAAGCCTGGGTGTATTTAGCAATCCTTTTCGTTCCAATGGTATTCGCGTCGCGCTTGTCTACTTTCTCATATTCAGTCCTGCCCTGTTGGAGCGCAGAATGCGAATGCGAGAAAAGGAAGCCGAGCAACAACTCATTGTCAAACTGGCTTCTATTGTCATCCTGCTTGTGTACTTGCTTCCAGGCTTTGACCACCGTTTTCACTGGTCATCGGTACCTATATGGCTTGTAGCAATCGCAGATATCTTGGTATTGTCGGGATACGCTCTTATGGTCCTGGTTATGAGAGAAAACCCATACGCAGGCCGGACCATTGAGGTAGAACCGGACCAGACCGTTGTGACAACTGGGCCCTATGCGTTTGTTCGCCATCCTATGTACTTGGGAGTCCTGTTGTTGTACGTGTTTTCTCCACTGGCATTGGGGTCTTACTGGAGCATGATCCCTGCGTTGTTTTTGATGGGTCTATTGATTGCGAGAATCACAAATGAAGAACGCGTGTTGTTGAAAGAACTGAATGGGTATAGAGAATATACGGAAAAGGTCAGATGGTACCTAATTCCCGGCATTTGGTAGTTTGTCTTGATATGGGGCATCTACATTGAAACCGTAGGAAGGCTGCTAGGACGCTCTACGGGGCCCTTCTGTTCCCCTTCCCTCACACGTTCCTATAGTGGCGCAAGCCATGAGCCGACGGATACCGCGAGAGACGCCGCATCCCCGGTTCAGGTGTTTGGTACCATCGGTGGGTGGTAGAGGGGGGGTGAGCGGTGCATGCCTCAAGTGTCGCGGGTTCAAATCCCGCCGTCCCGACTGGGATAACCAAATGCCAGATAACCAGTTAGGTCGTCTGGCATTTTCTCTTCCAGATCCACTCTCCCAGTTTGGTGTCCGGACTCTTTCTTGATCACAGTAGTTCCTGGTAACGTCTCTGATCCGCCCCGCATCCTAGCTAGACAGCGGCGGTCGCAGACGGAATCGGGCCAATGAGGAACAGCTTCCGCAGAGCACATCGCGGGACCAGAGAGCGCCCTGTGCGGTCGCTTGCCTCTTTGACGCGGACCTCATAAGGTCCTTGGTGTACGAGGTCACTCGTCGAGGTGTCAGCGCTATGCCTACTTATGAGTATCGCTGCGAGAAGTGCCGTAAACGATTCTCCCGCGTGGAGACAATCTCGCAGCACGGGAAGCGACCCAAGTGTCCCAAGTGCGGTTCCGCCAAGGTCGTGCAGGTCTTCAGTTCGTTTTTCGCTAAGACCGGTAGGAAGAGCTAGTGTTAGAGCGCCTGCGCGAAGCCATCAATGCGGGCCGCTAATCTGAACAAACCTGCTTCAATTTCACCCTTGCCACGTGTGTCCCTGGCGACACATTAGCGGCATCCGTCGAACCGTTGATGGCCTCGATGACCCCGCCTCGCCAGAGCGAGCGCCCTCCAAGCTGGACGCCCCACCGACGAGCAGGACCAAGACCACCGACGGGAAGTGAACGAGCCTTCCTGAATCGGAGGTGAGACTATGTGTAGGCTCACCGTGTCTGTGGCGCTCGCTGTGCTGGCCCTTAGTCCCCTCGCCACCACCGTCGCCCAAGAGCAGGTGCCACCGCTCGAACCCGGTCAGCAAGATGAATTCGGCAGCGTTGATGCCGCAGTTGACAGCCTGCTCAGGGCAACAGTGGACGAAGGAGGAGCCCCGTCCATCTCAGCAGGCATTGTAGTCAATGACAGTCTTATCTGGGCAAAGAACTACAATGGAATTGCCGGTCTACAAACAGCATACGGAGTCGGCTCGATAACCAAACCATTCACCGCAACTGCCATATTACAGCTTTACGAGCAGGGCAAGCTTGGCCTCGACGATGACGTGAATAAGTACCTGCCTTTTCCTGTCCGTCATCCGACGTTCCCGGAACGATCCATCACAATTCGTATGCTGCTTACCCATCAATCTGGCCTTGATAAAGAAACTTCCAACTTTGACATCTATACCCTAATGAGGGACAGTTCACTGCGAGCGTTTGCAGAAGCATGCGGTACTGAGCTTCCCGACATCGAACCATGGCCCAACACAACTAGTGATTTTTTTGAAGGGCTTCTAACTTCGACAGGTGCATACTACACACGCCATGTTTGGATACGTGAGCCAGGTCAACTTCGATATTCCAATATCGGATTTGGCCTTCTCGCACAGATTGTCGAAAGAATCACTGGCAAATCCTATGAAGAATATGTCAAGGAACATGTACTTGAGCCTCTCGGCATGGAAAACTCTGGATTCGATCCTTCACAATTGGCTGAAATACATGCTCCTCCATTTGCACGAATTGTGGGTAGTCACTACAGAACCCCAGATCGCCGTGAAGAACGAATACCGGACTCAATGAGAAGGTTCATAGAGAACAATGGAATAGAATATCCAGTATATAGAGTACTCCCCGGGGCTGTAGGTCTGAGTACCACGGTTCCAGATTTGTCCAGATTCATGATAGCGCACATGAACAACGGCCGTGCGCCCAATGGGTTTCAGCTCCTCAAGCCCGAAACCGTGGAACTAATGCATCAGGTTGGAACACCATCTTCTGATGGGATAGACATCTTCAGGCTTAGAGGTCAGGGCATGGGTTGGGCGGTGGGCCGTAATGGGATTCACGGACACATAGGAGGACAGTTTGGTTACCTGGCAGCGATGAT
>JBDHHK010000374.1:0-2636 GCA_039589395.1 Gemmatimonadota bacterium | reverse complement strand
AGCGGTCGGCAGCTTGAGCGCCTGCTCAAAGACGCCAGGACCGTTTGTAGGGGCAGCAGGGATTGGTATCTGTGACTGGAACCTCGGACCCATGTGCGACCCGGAGCAGATTCCAAAGGCCAGGGAGGCAAACCTGGAGGGTATCCAGGTGAGTGTAGGCAGTGATCCCGAACAAATACCGCTCAGAGATCCTGATGTCCGGCAACGATACCTAGAACTCGGCAGGCAACACGAAATCACGTTCCACCCCATCGCGGCCGGTGATCTTCTCAACAGGTTTCCGTTGGCTACCGAACCGCGGAGCGCCGTATGGGTGGTGGACGCAATCGAAGCGGCGGCGGCACTCGGCGCAAGCAACGTACTCATGGCGTTTTTTGGAAACGGAGATCTTCGGACCAGAGATACCGAAGGAAAGTCGGTAAACCAATCAGAGGGTGAGTTCGCCTCTTACCAGCTCGATGAAGAAAGGGTCACGAGCGTGGTGAACACGCTCAAGGAGATCGTGCCCAGAGCAGAAGACGTCGGCGTGGTGCTGGGCCTCGAAAATACGATCACCGCTGCACAGAATCTCGAGATTTTGGAACGAGTCGAGTCGGAGTGGCTCCAGATTTACTACGACGTGGGAAACTCGACCGGAAGCGGTTACGACGTCTCTGGCGAGCTCCGTTTGATCGGGAACAGCCGTCTGTGTGAGGTGCATCTCAAGGACTGGAACACCCCGCTCCTGGGTAGCGACGAAGGCATGGTAGACATGCCAGCGGTGGCAGCAGCCCTTCGGGATATTGGATACGACAAATGGCTCGTGCTGGAGACACAGGGCCGCGAAGGACGGTTTTTGGAAGACACTCGGGCCAATGTGGCTTGGGCGAAGCAGACCTTTCAGAGGGTATGATCCACTGCATAAGCGCGATTCACGTGATAGTCAGGTGGGCGAGCTGAGCTCGAGGCAGGCTCCTTGAGCTGGTTGAAGAAACTTCGGCGCTTTGCCTACCGACCGTTTGCCGCGTTAGGCAAACTGAGTCGCAAGCCGTTTGTATGGGGCGTCGTCGCTGGAGTGGTCTTGATTTGGCTGGTCCGTGCTGGAAACGGATTCACCTCCAGCGACGAGTTCTGCGAATCTTGCCATGTTCATCCCCAGGCTTTCACCTCATGGCAGCAATCCACTCACCATACCACAGCCAGCGGTATGGTGGTGCATTGCGTTGAGTGCCATCTGCCAACCGGTGGGCTGGCATACGCAGTCCAAAAAACCCGACTCGGCGTGCGCGATGTTATAGGTGCGGTGCTCAAGGACGAGGAGTCGTTCGACTGGGAATCACGTTCCAGACTCGAGCATGCTCGCGAGTACGTGTTTCGCGAATCTTGTCTGGAGTGTCATCCAAACCTGTTTCCACTCGGACTCTCGACTGACGGGGACGAAGCACACCTCTACTACGAACAGCACGTAGACGAGCTGCGCTGCTTGAACTGCCACCTGCATGTTGGCCATTACGATCCCAATGCTCCCACGCAAGTGGAATTCGGCCTCACGGAAGTGACAGTTGCGGATATCTACGAAGCGCCAGCCGAAGTGGACAGCTTCATCGACTACACGGAGTTTATACCGGGCACCACAATCAGTTTCGAGATGATCGCGATCCCCGGCGGCACTTTTGAGATGGGCAGTCCCGAGTCCGAGGAGTATCGCCGTGACGACGAGGGGCCGGTCCATTCCGTGACAGTCAGTCCCTTCTGGATGGGACGCGTCGAGGTTACCTGGGACGAGTTCGAGGCATGGTACGCGGCCACCCGTTCAGAGGGGCGCAGCGACACGAGAATGATGGAGGCAGCCGGGGTGGACGCATTGACCGGGGCTACACCTCCCTATGTGCCGCCAGATCAGGGATGGGGAAGGGGGAGCCGACCGGCCATTACGATGACTTTTCAAGCTGCCGTTCAATACACCCGCTGGTTATCGATCGTAACCGGCAAGCGGTACCGACTGCCTACCGAGGCTGAATGGGAATACGCGGCCCGAGCAGGTTCTCAGACTGCGTACTTCTTCAAAGGCCAGCCACGTGATTATACGGAGCGACGGTTTTGGAATCGTGTTCTGGGCCGAAGCACGGAAGTGATCGATAGTTTCGTGATCCACGAAGGCAACAGTGGTGAACGCTCAGCGCAACCAGACGCCGTGGTTCCGAATTCGTTCGGTCTGATCAATATGCTTGGCAACGTACGAGAGTTCTGTTCCGACTGGTACGCGCCCGATTATTACAGGAGGCAAATGTCTTTGGCTGGGTCAGTGGTTGATCCGACGGGACCATCAACCGGAACGGCACACGTCTTACGAGGTGGTTCGTTCAGGAATGACCCTGCCGATCTCCGTGCCGCGGCTAGGGAGTTTACGCGGCGCGACGCCTGCCAGGTAACCGATCCGCAGGCTCCCAAGAGTATGTGGTGGTATTCAGACTGTTTTGATGTGGGATTTCGTGTAGTATCAGAGTTCGTAGAAACCGATCAAGGAGCCGAACGATGAGCGAGAAGATGGATGGACCGAACCGACGTGAGTTTATCGAAACAGTAGGAGCAATCGGCGCGGTCGGGGCTGTGGGTGCCTTGGTTGCCGGTTGCAGTGAAGGCGTCGGTGAGCAGTA
>JBDHHK010000373.1:0-2669 GCA_039589395.1 Gemmatimonadota bacterium | reverse complement strand
CAACAATTCATAAATCGAGCCAGCGTACTTGGGAAAATAGATACCAAACGATGCGTTGGATACACTTTCCGTCAACAAGGAAAGCATGATCAGTCCCGGCACGATAAATGAGCCGTAACTCACTCCATCGATCTCCGTGATCCGCGAGCCGATTGCGGCGCCGAAAACGACGAAGTACAACGACGTCGATATCACTGGAGACACGATGCTCTGAAACAGCGTTCGACCCGTACGCGCCATTTCGAATGTGTAAATTGCCTTTACCGCGTACCAGTTCATCGTATCTTCTTCACCAGCTCGACGAATATGTCTTCGAGCGAACTCTGGCTCGTGTTTACATCGTGGAACCTGATGCCGCTGCGCCTGAGATCGCCGAGCAATGCCCTGATTCCCGTGTGCTCGGCCTGCGAATCGTAGGTATACACCAGCTCGAGCCCGTCCCTGGCAAGTTCAAGATCATAGGCGTCTAAGACTGACGGGATGTTTGCCAACGGCTCCTGGAGTTCGAGTACCATTTGCTTGCTGCCCAGTTCCCGCATCAGACGAGCCTTATCCTGCACAAGTATTATTTCGCCGTGATTGATGATCCCGATGCGGTCCGCAATCTGTTCGGCTTCCTCGATGTAATGCGTAGTCAGGATGATGGTGACGCCGGATTCGCGCAGGCCGCGCACGACACGCCACATATCCTGGCGCAGCTCCACATCGACGCCGGCAGTTGGTTCATCGAGGAACAGAATCCGTGGCTCATGGGACAACGCCTTTGCGATCAGGACGCGGCGCTTCATGCCTCCGGACAAGGTCATGATCTTACTGTCTTTCTTGTCCCACAAGGACAGCGATTTCAGCACCCGTTCGAGATGACCGGGACCGGCGGGCTTGCTAAACAGGCCGCGACTGAACTTCACCGTCGCCCAGACCGATTCGAAGGTTTCTGTGACAAGCTCCTGCGGCACGAGTCCGATCAGGGATCGCGTCGCGCGATATTCACGAATAATGTCGTGCCCGTCGACCAGCACGCTGCCACTGGTCGCGTTCGCGATGCCACAGACGATATTAATAAGGGTCGTCTTGCCGGCGCCATTCGGCCCGAGCAACGCGAAAATTTCCCCTTTTTGAATTTCCAGGCTGACGCTCTTCAGCGCCTCGAAACCGCCGTCATAGGACTTCGAGAGCTTGTCAATGGAAATGACTGGCTGCATGCGCTGAGTCGCCTCAATACTTCTGCAGTTCTCCGAGTTCCGCCTTTTGCGCCTCGACCATGGCCGCGACATCGGCCAGCAATTGTTTCGCGTCATAGACGATGCCGTCCTTGATCGTGTACCTGACGCCACCGATGCGCTCCGGCTTTCCGGTCTCATCGTTCAGCCGCACCGCGCCGGTGCCATACAGCACTTTCATATTCGCAACCGGGTTTTCATCGATGATGATGAGATCGGCGAGAAGGCCCGGCCGAATGACACCGAAATCTATTTCCCGTCCTTTCGGCTTGTGCAAGGCCTGGGCGCCATACATGGTTGCCGAACGAATCACCTCGAGCGGATGAAAACCCGCCTCTTGCAGCATTTCCATTTCGAGTATCGTGCCGAATCCGTACAACTGGTAGATGAATCCCGAATCCGATCCCACGGTCACCCTTCCGCCCATATTCTTGTAATCGTTAACGAACTGCATCCACACGCGGTAGAAGTTCTTCCACGCAATTTCATCGGCCGTGGTCCAGTCAAACCAGTAGGCCCCATGGCTTTCGCGATTCGGCGTATAGAAGTCCCACTGCGTCGGCAAGGTGTAAATATCATGCCAATCGGCGTTGCGCGCACGCATGACATCGCGACCCGCGGAATAAATCGTGAAGGTCGGATCGAGCGTAAAGTCGAGCGCCTTGAACTCCTCGAGCAGTGCATTCCACTTCTCCGATCCGCGGCCCGCGATCAGCTTCCATTGCCGCGCGACCTGACCGAAGCGATGCTGCTCATTGTTGTAATTCATGTCGGCGGGCCACGGCTGCACGTCATTGTTCTCGTACATGGCCTCGAACAGACCGTAATAATGCGTAACCGTGTCCAGGCCGATTCGTGCCGCGTCCTGTGCATTCATCTGCGCAACGCCCATTTGGCCAAGGTGCGCTGTCGTCCCGAGCCCAAGCTCCTTCGCCTCTTCGATCAGCGCTTTCATGATCGCTGGCCGATGTGCGCCGAGTTTCAGGCCGTCCGCTCCTGCGCGCGCGACATACCGTACCCAGTCCCGCGCGGCGTCGGGTGTAAGAATCTGAACATCGTCGTATTTTTCGCCGGAACCCAGTGTGTGATACGAGAAAATTCTCGGTGCGACGATTTCATTGCGGGCGCTGCGCTCCTTTTCGGATAAGGAAAACTCCAGGCTGCCGCTTGGGACGCCACGCACCGTCGTAATACCGTTGCCCAGCCATAGTTTGTAACTGTATTCAGCCCGAGGTGCCTTGGTGCGGCCACCCGTGTGCGTATGCATGTCGATAATCCCCGGCATCACATAAGAACCATGGGCATCGATCTCGCGGGTCGCGCCGCTCGGCCGCTCCTCCTCGTCGATCTCCAGCCCCGGATAACCGACAGACTCACCCTCGACGATGCGATTGTTTTCAATGACGATGTCCACCGGCCCGATGGCTGGCGCGCCGGTACCGTCGATCA
>JBDHHK010000372.1:0-3037 GCA_039589395.1 Gemmatimonadota bacterium | reverse complement strand
GTAACCGAGCGATAGAAGTTGGCAATTGGATCGATATCTTCAACGGGCGGATCAGTCCCGTTGATCACGACTGCTCCACTCTCGAATAGCGACCTGTACTGGTATCCTCTTTCCCTGGTTCGCTCCACCCCAAGGCGGGTTTCAACCCACGGACCGTCTGACGTTGCGAAGATTCCTCTCACGGATGCGATCACTCCGAGATCGTAGAACAGCGTTAGATCGTCGGGATGTATTACCTGGCAGTGCTCGATTCGCCACCGCAAGTCTTCCAATTCGGGATTGCGGTCGAACACTTCCTCGTAGATCCGAAACAGTTCGCGAGTTGCCCGATCTCCGATGCCCTGAATGGCCATCTGATAACCATGCCGCGCGGCAAGCTCCGCGGACCTCTCAATATCTGCCACCGGTGTGACATTGAACCCCGCGGTTCGGGGCATGTCGGCATATGGTTCCAACAGCCAACCACCATGGGTTCCGAGTGCGCCGTCAAGCACCTTCTCTCCGATAGCACGTACTGTGAGAAATCCATTGCCGTGTCCGACCATTCGATACTCTTCAAGCTTCTCCTCTAACACCTCAGCCGGTTCCTGGACGTGCATGTAAAGACGAAGCGGTAGATTCCCCTCCTCAGCCATCGTCTTCATCAGGTCGATCGTCTCGAACGATTCTCCCATGTCGTGGAATGTGGTTATGCCGTTCTCGATGGCTTCTCTGCCGGCAAGCGCAACTTGCTGCCGCAGTTCGGCCTCGATCGCCTCTGGCGCCCGCCTGCTCTTGTGTTCTGCATATGCACTCCTCGCGAGGTCCTGCGCCGTCTCACGAAGCATGCCCGTAGCTTCGCCCGCAGCATCGCGTACGAACTCCCCGCCTTCTGGATTCGGAGTCTCGCGCGTCACGCCAATCTCTTCGAGCGCTCGAGCATTCACAAACACGCCGTGTCCGCTCACGTGAATCAACATGACCGGATTCTGTGGGCTCACGGCACTCAGTGAGGAATGAACCGGCAGGCCTTCGACCGCCGGCGTCGGTGGTTTTTCCCACTTGTCCTGATGCCAACCGCGCCCGACGATCCACTCACCTGGTTCCTTGCTCTCGACCGCATCCTCCACCAAAGCCACGATCTCGTCCCAAGATTCCTGTGGCCTCAGGTCGAGTCCCATCAGCGACTCCCCAAGGCTCATGTAGTGACCGTGCGCGTCAATCAAGCCCGGAAGCACCGTCGCACCATCGAGGTCAATGATCTCGGTGCGACCATCTACATATTGGTGAACTTCAGAGTCACTTCCTACGGCGATAATGTGCTGCCCGCGCACAGCAACCGCTTGAGCCAGGGAACGGGTAGAGTCCATGGTATAGACTCGCCCGTTGCGGAGCATCAGATCGGCATTAGAGGAATCGTCGCATGCGGTAATCGACACCGCAGCGAGCAAGACTGTTGAATAGACTGCAAAGATCCTCATCGATAGCCTCGTGCACTTGATGCCGGCGGCACTAGCGACATGGGTAGCATGGAAACGCCAAACAGCCAAGTTCCAACGGCCACGCCGAGCTTGCCGCACCCACCGTTGGAACTTGGACATTCCTTGTGGGATATTGGGAATTCGATTCCCTTCAGCGCCGTACCAACCTCTCAGGAATCAACCCTTCCTGAACGCCCCAAAGCTTCCACTGCCCCATCTCTTCCTCGATCTTCTGCCGGATTTCTTCGTTGGTCAGGAGTCGTAAACCTACGGCAGCGCCAATTTGGGCTGTCTGCAACAACCCACGGTGGCCTTCAGGGCTAACTGTGATCGCTGCGTTTTCGTGAGAATGGCCTGACGCACCGTCGACACCGGATACGGCAGGTCTGATGTAGAGTCCCGGTACGTTCACGGAGCCAAGGCCTGCTTCATCCCACCCGACCGGACTGCCGAGTTGATCGGAGATCGCGTCTTCGTCGCCGTACTCATTGATGTATTGCCACGCCAAAGCCTGCATCCACGCACTCTCGGTACCATTGTAGTATGAGCCGTAGTGTCTGATTTCAACATCGGTGAAGGTCGCCATAGCAGCCCCCATTGCGATCGTATCTACCTGTGCAGCCACCCTGTCCAGTTCAGCCCGTCCGGTGACATCGGCATTTCGTACCCAGTGATCGACTTGTACATACTCGTTGATCACGTTGGGTGAGTCACCGACCTTGGTGATTGTGCTCATGAACCTGAGGCTTGGCCGGTTGTGTTCCCTGAACGCGTCAACGGCATTGAGAAAGATCCTTGCGGCATCGAGTGCATCACGACCGCTCCATGGCGAAGCTCCGTGTGCAGGCCTGCCGGTGAACTCATATGATGCAGCTTCTATCAGCAGGCAGCAGTTACCCAACCCACCGCGAACCCGTCGTGCTGCCGATCCTGTGCCGTGGCTGCGGATCACGAAATCAACGTCGTCGAACAATCCAGCTTCTACCATCGCAGCCTTTGTTGGCGGTGGAATCTCTTCTGCTGGCGTGTGAATTGCCCAGACGCTGCCAGGCCGAAGCTCCCTGCTGATTGTGTTGACACCCGTGAAACGGGGGATCGGCGCGCAACGCGTCCACCTCGAACACAAACGCGATGACGGGAAAATCGCTGCTGCCACGGTGTTTCGCCACGAAGGCTGTCGGCATGCCGTCGGCATCGTATCTGTCAATGAGTTCTCGGTTGAAATCTGGATCGATACCCGGTACACCGAAGGCAACCTCAAAGTCATTTTGTTCGAGTTCGGAGCTGAGCATACGTGCAGCCTCGACCTCTTCGTGACCGACTTCGGGATTGTGATACATCCAGTCGTTCATCTCGATCATTCGGGAGCTCAGTGACTCGATCTCGGCCTCCAAAACTCGTTTCAGCTCCCTGACGTTGCCGTCTTCTGAGGGAAGTTCTGAGACCGGCACTACCTCTCTGGGCATCGCTATTTCTTGCGCGGTCAAATTCGAGGAGAAGAACGCCAGCATCAATAGCCCCGACAAGAGGGATGTTCTAAACATGCATTGCACCTTTCACTTTAAAACTCGGCAGCT
>JBDHHK010000371.1:0-3479 GCA_039589395.1 Gemmatimonadota bacterium | reverse complement strand
ACGGGCGACCAAGATGTTCTTCTTGCGCTTTGCCTCTTCGATCTTGTCGTTGAGCTGTCGCAGCGCGTTCTTGAGCTGTTCCGTCTCAGCCTTTTGCCGCACCCACGTCTCCTGCATGTCCTGAGCGTGCTGTAGGTGCTCGCTGTGTCGCATCAACGCTTGCTTGGCCAAGTCGTCGCGGCCTTCCTGCACGGCAAGCATGGCACGCTGTTCCCATTCCTCAGCCTGCTTCTTCTCTTTCTCTAACTGCTGCTGCAACTTCCTTGCGGCAGCGATAGCACCGGCGACCTCTTGCTTGGCCTGTCCGAGCTGAGACCGCATTTCGTCGATCGACTGATTGAGGACCTTTTCCGGATTCTCGGCACGAGATATCAAGTCATTGATGTTCGACTTGAGCAGCGTAGAAATGCGCTGGAAGATTCCCATAACAGCGTTACACCTCCCAATCAGACGACCGTGTAAACGAACGCCCGAAAGCCGGGATTGATAAGGAACGTTTTGAACAGCGCTCTAATGAAAGTATCAGCTAATAACTATTCCGATGCCGGGGCCCCGGGTAGTCCCCATGTTGGTGAGCAAGGATCAGCGAATTCCACTCTGCACCATTTGATCACCTTCGCTTCTGTATCGCCTGCAAGGCGGATGGTCTAGCTGGTCCAAAGAAGGACCCAACGGTCGCCGAGCTAGAGTACCCACGCTCTGATGTCGGTGACTGTGTGTACATGCCGCGTCTATACGAAGGTCGTGGGGTGACCAGGACGACCCAGATCGCAATGTTCGATGGTCGCGAAACGTAGTCATCTTCTCCCGAACCACTTCCACGTTCACCGACAGGGCTGAAGCCCTGGGCCATTTCTTTCAACGCGCTGGTGAGGCTCCCCGCTTCATTGCCTACGATGAGGAAATGGGGTGTCCACTCCATAGTGCGCTCGCGACGCTCGAGTGGACTCTTGGGGTTGGGATCTTGAACGCTGATGACCTGATACACGCGGCACGTCTGAGCGGGGAAACCGGGGCGGCGGTGGTGGAACGTATACGTGATGGGCAGCGGATCTTCATGTACATGGGCCCGCGAATGGATGCACCGCCCGCAGACCCTTACGAAGGTTCTTTGTTGTACGACGAGCCGGGAGTGCGAGCGTATGAGTTTGCCCAACGTGTTCACGCCGTTGCCCATTTTCTCAGGGCCACGCAAGGAGTGGGCAGTGTGATATCAGTGCTGTCGCGCCGTGCGCCTGAGTTGAAGCATGTTCGACGCTGGCTCAGCGCGCTTTTCCAATCCCCTGCGCCCGAGACGTCCAATCTCTTACTTGCCGGTTGGTTTGCCACCAGTGGGGGAGGAATGCTGTTCGTACCTCGGCCGGGAAGTGATCCCTACATCTACCACGAAGTCGCGGCCCTCGGCTAATCCGACCTCGTCTCACTCCATCAAATAGCATCCAGGCAAAGGGCCGCTGCGTTCTGAACTTCATTCCTGCTCGGCCAGCATTTGGGAATTCAATGCAATCTGCGCGCCCGTCGTCTCCTCCGTGGGCCTTGAATTGCCGCATTGCCACCGGAGGATTCACTGATATCTGGGAGAGAATGGAATGGTATGGGCGAGACGTTTTCGCAGGATCGGTCCAACCTGCTGTTAGCCCCTGCATTGGGAACAGGTCACATGGAGGAGCTTAACGAGGGCCAGGATAGTCAACTGCAAGGAGAAAGCCCCGTGACACTGTGGAGCCTGGTGCGTATTCTGCGGTTTTAAGATCAAGGGGGTGGTGGGGGCCGCACGCATCGACAATAACCGGACTAAGACAATGTGACCAACCTTACCGCCCAACGAAGGACCCG
This sequence comes from Gemmatimonadota bacterium, assembly GCA_039589395.1. Taxonomy (GTDB): domain Bacteria; phylum Gemmatimonadota; class Gemmatimonadetes; order Gemmatimonadales; family GWC2-71-9; genus JBDGYW01. The sequence continues at coordinate 1,643 of JBDHHK010000371.1, read as the reverse complement.
TCAGAGCCTACGCAGGAGTACCTACCGTCTGGCGGCTATCTTAACGGCGCTGGATGTGATCTTAAACGAGTTCTTCAGACCCTTCAAGGATGTTTCTCGGGGCTAGAGCTTCACCCGCAGGTGGCCAAGGCTGTAACCGCTAGCAGCGCCATAAAGCATGACGTCCTGGCCGGACCCGAGTTCCAATCCATCCTGTTCGACCGCGCGTTGCAGAGTCAGTGGAATTGACGCGCTTGCGGTGTTTCCCCAGACGTTCGCGGATATACAAATCTTCTCAGGATCACATCCAGTGGCTACGACCATCTCGTCAATCAGTACCGTTGAGATCTGATGCGGGATGAGCCTGACTATTGAATTCATGAAATATTCTTCGCCGAACGCCCTGTTGCGGTACTCTTTGTACTGGTTGAAGTAGTCGACGGTCGTTGGACGGACGAGCTTGGCCAGTTCAGGCATGTCCAGATAGAACCAGCCGTGGACAGTGCCGTCATCTCGCTGACGCCAGTCGGTCGTTTCCGGCACGTGGCACAGTTGCCAATACTCACCCATGCTCAACAGGTTCACTTCGGATATGCCGGAACTCCGGTTCGATTTCTCCACGATCATGGCTGCGCCCGCATCGCCAAGCGTCAGGCCACCGATCTTTACGCGAAGATCATCCTTGTCGTGGATTTCACGGTTGGCAACGTAGCTACCGATTTCGCCGGTCGTTATTAACACACGTTTTGACGCTCCGGTCGCGATCAGACTGTTGGCGACGTTGAGAGCCTGTATGAAACTATTGCATGCGTTGCTGACGTCGAAGGAGTTCGTTGTGGTGATGCCCAGCTTTGTCTGCACGATGTTGGCTGTGGCCGGTTCGAGCGTATCCATATCGGTGCTTGCAAAGATGAGGGTGTCGATATCGACGGCATCGACACCGGCCATCTCTAACGCCTGCAGGCATGCGGCCACAGCAAGGTCGGAAGGGGACGTTCCCTTTTCAGCATAGCGCCGGGTTTCCACACCCGTGATGCGTGTGATGATTGCAGACAAACGCCGTTTGATTGACGGTGGTGCCTTTACCATCTGAACAAGTTCTTCGTTATCCACCACCCGCTCCGGCAGACAGCCGCCAATCGAGACGATCTGTGATTCCGGCGTCTCAATTACCTGCATGTTGCGCAGCAGCGGATAGCCGCCCAAATCAACTGCCTGCATCGAACGCTCAGTCATTGCCCCGCTTCATCCCGGCACCTGGGGCCTACGAATCTGTTCCTGCTGGCCCGAACTCCAAGCCCAGTTGCTGCATCATCCATAGGTTGTCCTCCTGAATCCAAGCCTCGACGATCCCACCGTCGGTGATGAGAAATTTCCCTATCCACCCGTATTCGAAATGCGCATTCCCTTCTGGGACATTCATCCATTCTCTTTCCTGAGTCCGCGCATCGTGCACAACATAGTCAACTTGTCACCCTCAGCAACCAGCGACCACCCTTGTCGACGCAGCACCCGTCCGACGGGGCCCCTCGGACCACAAAGCGGCTTTGGGGCATTGTCAACTTAATGGTCCTTGGGTGAATCCGACGCCGGGGGTGGCTGGGTTTGCTCAGGCAGCTGTAGCCGCACTCCATTCTTTGAAGGAGCGGTCGCGTAGCAACCGG
>JBDHHK010000370.1:0-2709 GCA_039589395.1 Gemmatimonadota bacterium | reverse complement strand
GCCGCCGGTGACGATCAGACACCTGCTGCATCACACCAGTGGCATCCCGGACATGTACCGCGTCATGAGCGATAACGGTCTGACTACGTGGAATCGGTTCAGCCGAGCTGAGGCTCTGGAGCTACTCTCCCGACAGAACCTCGATTTCCCAACGGGCGAGCGGTACCAGTATTCCAACGGTGGGTACTTTGCTCTATCGATGATCGTAGAACGATCGAGCGGCAAAACTCTCGGCGAGTACGCGCACGAGAAGATCTTCGACCCTCTCGGCATGAACGACACCCACTTTCATGATGATCCGGTTCAGATTGTTAAACGTCGCGCAATGAGCTACATGCCTTTGGAAGAAGGGGGCGATCGGTACTATCAGAGTTACCAGGGGAACTTTGCACTGCCAGGGGCCGGCGGCCTGTATACCACTGTGGAAGATCTATTGCTTTGGGACAGGAACTTCCTCGAGAACAGCCTGGGTGGGCCGGACTTTCTGGAGGTAATGCACACGAAGGGCGTGTTGAGCAACGGTGAGGTTTTGGACTACGCGCTAGCAATAAGAGAAGCTGAGCACCGTGGTTTGAGAACACTCGGCCACACAGGCTCAATGATGGGCTTCAAGGCGTACTACGTGAGATACCCAGAGCAACAGTTCTCGACCTGGGTGCTGTGCAACATGGGCGAGATTGTCCCGGTTGAACTTGGCAGCCGCGTTGCCGAACTCTATTTGTCAGATTCAATGGAACCAGAGGGAAGTTTTTAGGTGTTGCTCAGCTGAGTTCCATACCCGCGAGTCTGTTCCGGACGTCGAACTCTCAAGAAGTAGCGGACTCTTTTCCGATCCTCATCTGCGACAAGCGTGATCGACACCGGAAAGCCGGTCGCGAGAGCTCGTCTCCTCGCAGCCCGCATCGCTCTAACTGCGTTCGTATAAACCAGCGGTTCCTTTTGCCGGCCGCAATCGCTACACACGGTCCTCCCACCTGCGATCAGAACTCGATCGCTACCTCCAAGCGACTCCCCGCACCGGTGGCATTGCATGCACTTGATCTCCTTTGGCGTTGTCGGGCGACGCCAGTTCCCCCCACCACTGAACTGGTGCTTGAGCGAACACTGAGCAAAGGCAGGGCCGGCCGACAAACTAGGGCAAGGTATACCAAGATGCCAGCCTCAAAACATCTGTTTGGGGAAGGTGACGGGGTTCAGGAGTTGTTGGCCGCGCGATGTCGCTCGATGAACTCGTCAGCTTCTTCGGGGACGAACAGGTCGTCAGAGATACCGGCTATTTCCTCGGCTTCGCGCCATGCGGCCTCTAGCAGCCACAACTCTCCTTCCAAGGCGCGGCGTTCTTGTTCCTCGTGAACTGCCATCTCCAAGGCCAGCTTCGTGGGTTTGGGTAACTTGCCGACCAGGCCAAGCTTTTTCTCTTTCACCGTGCGATCGCCGTAACGCTTTAGGTCTGAAGCGCGAACCTGCTCTGGAAGCTGTTCCAAATACCTCTCCGGATTGCCGGCATCTTCAATACGCTCGACCGCATCCTGCACTACGTGCTTTGGTCCAGCCATCGAATTCAGCTTGGGCAACAGGAGGCTCGTTACCCTCACCGCATCTTCGCCATAGAACCTATCTTCGCCATCAGAGTGTTTTACGTAAACGCCCCAGCCATTCGACTCTGACACCGAATTCAGCAAGAACCGCGAACGTTCGAGGTTTTGCTGACGAACCTTCAATACTCGGCCGTCCTTCGTTTTTATGCGAACTCGCACAGGAATGTTGATGATCGCTTGCGGAATCACGTGAAAACCACCTACTCCCAGCCCGGCGGCGATGCCACCGACGTACACTGCGCCCACCACCACGACACCTGCACCAGTCCACAGCATCGTGCGTTTTCGCCTGCGCCCGAACTGATCACCATAGCGCCAGGCAGCAAACTCGGGTCGCATTGGCTGCCCAATTCTGACGAGTGTGAGACCTTCTTTGAGCTTCGCCAGCCCGATGTTGTCAGACGACAAACGCAGTCGAGTCTCGCGGAACTGCCGCTCGCACTCCTCGATTGCTTCCCAGCGTTCTTCGAGTGGCGTCAGGTTCCACTTCTCACACAAACGGCATATGACCCACAGCCTGCCCTTAGACTCGTCATACGCGAGACGTCGCCCGATGGGAAAGTATTCGATGACTTCGTTCTTCCCCAGATGCTTGTTGCAGAACAGACAGGTCGAATACATGTGTCCTGTACTCTACGGCATCGCGCCCAGCTGGATTGCACCGGTGTCGTCGAACTCAACGCCCACGATGCGCATTCGCACTGCGTACTGAACGTCGATTTCATCACGAAAGACACCGTAGATCTTGTTGCCCACGATTGAACGGGGCGAGAAGCGTGGCGGCATCGTAACAACACCCAGGAATCGCCCCTCTGCATCGAACACATCCCAGTCCTTCGCACCGATGTCTTCGATGAAGTTGAAGGCCTCGAGTTCTTCCTGCGATAGCGTCGACGGAGATTGGATGTGTTGCACCCACATGGTGCCGCCCGGGCCTCTTTGAATTGCCGCAAAGGCCGGGTAGAACTCCGCGAAGTTGATTATCTGCCGAAGCTGCGGTATCGCCTGCGGCGGTACCCCGGCATCAGTCCACAAATCCACCATCGCTTCCGTCATGATCTCCTGGTCGCCTTCCGCAACAGGCGTGCGAGTGAACGGCTTCCTGATGATT
>JBDHHK010000369.1:0-2710 GCA_039589395.1 Gemmatimonadota bacterium | reverse complement strand
GAGCGACCGGTTCTGCGACCAGATCGAACAATTCTACGGACGGGCCGGAGTCACGGTCGGCGGAAAGGCGATCGAGCTGTATGCGGTGGGTATCGACAGTTGGACCACCACCCAGGAAGTGGCCTATCTGTCGAGTCGGATCTCGGCCTACGATCCGGATGTGATCCTCGTAATGACGACTGCGAACGACATCACCGACATCTCGGGCGTCACCGGCGCCGGAACAGTGACGCATGCCTTCAGTCCGGAGCACAGGGCCAATGGCTCGGGCGTCTTCGTGGACTTCGCAGGCCATCAATTTGGCGCCATGGGCCCTTCGATGATCTTCAGCGATCTCGTACCCGAAGCACGAAAGCGCTGGTCGAAAGCCATGTTGGCATTGAAGAGTCTCACCGAGCTGCAGCATCGCCGGGGCAAGATGATCCTCCATTCCGTTCTGGTGATCTACGGCGATTATTTCAGTGAAATGTACAAGTATCACTTTCACGAGGCCCGGATCGAAGCACCCTTCATCGTCACCCGCTACTTCAAAAACGAGACAACGAAGCTTCCCCACGACGGCCACCCGAATCGCCTCGGACACAGCATCTTCCGCTCTCATTTCGTCCATGCTCTCGATCGGCTCGGTTGGGTACCCGTTCCGGAGAATGCCCTGCCGGACCTGCACGAGGGGCTCTCGTTGGAGTTCAGTCCAGCACCGGATCTGACGGAGCTTCGCAGGCACCGGAGGGAATTCGCGGACGAGATCCTGAAAACGTCGCTAGATTTCCGCCGCTTGACCCGGGTCGAGGCACGGGCCCTCCTCGGAGGTATCTACCCCAACCGGGACCGCCGCGACAAGGCGTTGCCGTGGGCGTCCGTGCGGAGCGGCTTCGCGTTGAAGCGTCTGCCCGCGGCAACTCCGGAGAGCATCGAGGTTATGATCAGGATCCCGCCTTTGATTGAGCTGTTTCCCTTTCACCTCGATGTCTACGTCAATGGGGAGCTGACCAAGCAGTACGATTTCCCCGAACCGAGGGAATCGGCGATCTACAAGCTGGTCGCGCAGGTGCCGCCCATGGCAGAGGATGACCTAGCGGTGGAGGTGGTGTTTCGCACAAAGTCCTATTACACCGGCATTGTCGATGCCAGAATGAAAAGCTTTAGCCTCGTCTCCGCGCAAGTGCGCTGATCCGACGAATTCATCGGGAAGCGGATCGACCCGAATTCGCCTCTGGCGCTGCACCACCTCGGGGCGACATCCCTGGAGCTCGGGAAAACTGTCTTGGGGCTTCGCCTGCTGGCGCGCGCAGCTATTCGATGTAACCCACTGCTCTAAGCTGTTCCTCCGCTTCCTTGGCCTGCCTGAGCGTATCCTCCGAGGCGATTCCGCCCTCGGCCCGGCGCAGCCACTCGAAAAGGGCTTCTCGCATCCTGGCAAGAGTCTCTGGTTCCCGCCCGGAAATCGAGTGGGTCTCGCCAGGGTCGGAAACCAGGTCGAAAAGCTCGTACTTCTTCTTTTCGACATCGTAGATCAATTTGTATCGATCGTCGTACACTGCTCTCAGGGCGCCTTGAAAACTGTACCCGTACTCGTAGACCCTCTTCCTCTTTTCGATCGCCGGGCGAAGGCTACTTCCCTTAAACCCGTATCCGGCTGTATCGATACCCATGTAGTCAAGAACCGTCGGCACAATGTCGAGATTTTGTGCGACGGTCGTGACCTGCCGGCCACCTTTGACGCCAGGAACCTTGATGATGAGAGGTGTCTTGATCAACACGTCGTGCAAACTATGACAGTGAACCAGCTTACCATGCTCCAAGAATTCCTCGCCGTGATCCGCCGCGATGACGATGATCAAGTCATCCATCAGTCCGCGAGCTTCAAGGGCAGACATGAGTATCTCGAACTGAGAATCGAAGAAGGCGATCTCGTCATCGTAAAGATCCACTAGGTGCTGCAGATCTTCCTCAGTGCGTTCCTGTCCACGACCAGCTGCAAACATCCTTTGAACAGCCAAGGGAACTCCAAGCTTGACGGATGCCTTTCCGTCGTATTCCAGAGCGAACCGCTTCTTGTGGCTATGAGGTGGCCTATACGGACCATGCGGCTCCATGTAGTGTAGGTAAAAGAAGAACGGCTTCCCATACTCAACCAGGTGTGTAAACGCCTGCCCGTTTACGCAGCGCGCGGACTCCAACGGGCATTCCTCATCGAACACATCAAAGCCAGCATCGAATCCGCCGAACCGGTTGAAAGTCGTGGGGCTCCTTCTGACCATGAGGCTGGCTGAAACGGCCACCGTTCGATAGCCCCTCTTCTTGAGCAACTGTGCTAGCGAGGGGATACTGTCGGGGATGCCAAAGCGCTTTTCCGGCTGGCCAAGAAAGTCCTGCGGATTACGGGACGTGAGTAGGGAGTTCACGGACGGGTAGGTGCATGATGCCTGGCTTCTGGCATTCGTGAAGATCACGTTCTCCGCTGCAAAGACGTCCATGGCTGGGCTCGTCTTGCGATGGTAGCCGTATGCCCCTAGGTGATCCGCGCGCAGCGCATCGATCACGACGATGAGGAGGTTGGGAGGCTTTCGCCAAGCGTCGAACCAGCTGCGCAAGGGGTCGGCAAGCAGGACGCCAACGACCAATCCGCCCATAGCCAAAAACACGGGCACGAATCTAAAGAGCCTTCCGGCACCCACTGCCGCAAGGTAGTCCGACCGCTCTGGACGAT
>JBDHHK010000368.1:0-2711 GCA_039589395.1 Gemmatimonadota bacterium | reverse complement strand
AGTGCAAAGGCAATCGGCACGCTCATCAATACGAGCAGAACGAGGACGCCGAAAAGCAAAACGGCCATCAGCTCTGGTGTTCCGCTCGACTACCCAACACCGTGTCGAGTGCCGCCGCGATGTGCAGCAGCATCAACAGGCCGGTTACCGGAACCGACGCGTAGATCCAGCTGATCGGAAGGTTGAGCGCGGGTGAGCGCTGCGAGCTGGCGAGCAAAACGAGTTCGAGACCGAGTATTACGAGTCCGATAGCCATGGCGGCAACGAACGCGGTCGAACACAGGCGGATCAGCATTCGCAGTTTCGGTCTCAACAAGCTTACGAGTTGATCAAATACGAAATGCGTGCCGAGTTCCACCGCAAGTGCCGCCCCCAACATGGAAAGCCAGATGAAGCCGAATCGAGAAAGCTCTTCTGTCCACGGATTGGGACGCGCAAAGAGGTAGCGCATTACGACCTGCAAAAGCACAACGACAAAGACCGCAAATACCAGACTGCCTGCAACCAGGCGTTCAACGGCTACCGCTCGACGATTAACGCTCTTCAGGAGGCGTAACATCGATGCCCTCTCCCGCAGATACCTGTTCGACTTCTTTCTCGAGCCACTCGAGCAAGACTGTGCCGTCGGGCAAGCGTTCTGCTAGATCCTCCCAGACTTCTGGTCTGACAAAGGGAACGAACGTCTCAGTGGACGGGTGAGTCACCGTAACGCCTGCGGCCTGCATTTGCTCGATCGCCTCGGTCTCCATTTCACGAGCAACCGTCTTCTGATATTCCAGAGATTCCGCTGCAGCAGCCACCAAGATCTCCTGAATCTCCTCAGGGAGACTCCGGTAGAATCTTTCGCTTATCAGAAGGGTGATAGGATTGTACGTGATGGCCGAAAAGCTGAAGTACCCGCCGACCTCATTGAGGCGGCTGGTCATATACCCTATGACATTTGCTTCCCCGCCATCGATGACACCTTGCTGCATAGCGGAGTAGACCTCACCATAGTTCATAGGTGTCGCTTGAACGCCGAACTCTTCGTAGGCCGAGATGTACGTACGGCTCTGCAGCACACGGAGCTTCAACCCGGCGAGGTCTGAAGGCTCAACTATCGGACGCTTGCTGTTATAGACGTGCCTGAACCCATAGTCGAGGAAACCCAACGATCGTATGCCGGTTTTGTCCAGCAAAAGTGAACGCCACCAGTCGCCCACTGCCCCGTTGAGAACGTCCAATCCCTGATCGCGAGTCTCGAACAGAAACGGCAAGTCGAACACTTGCCCCTCGGGCACCCACCCTGAAAGAACCGGCGTACCGCTGATCGCCATCTCCTGGGCCCCGACCTGAAGCTGCTCGAAGGCGACTCTTTCACTGCCAAGCTGGCCCGACGGGAAGATCACGACACGAAACCGACTACCGGTTCGCTCCTCCATTAGATCCTTGAACCGCTCCGCCATGAGCTGGTAATCGGAGTTGATTGGATAGACGTGGGAGAACCTGGCGACCCACTCCGCGTCCGAATCAGTGCGGGGGGTGCAAGCTACCTGCACCAAAGAAATGGTGAGCGCCGCCGACCAAAGCTTCCTCAACGAGTTCTCTCTACGTCGGCCAAATCAATCCCTCAATTCTCGGGGCGAAGTCTTGGGCATGTGGCCCTACCCCCCAGAAAAGAGTCGGGTTGTACAGGAAGATCCAGGGAGCGTCATCACTGATAAATCGATACGCTTCCCGATAGAGATCTCTACGCTGCGTCAAATCACAGGTGGCTCGAGCTTTGTCGAGCAGCGTATCAACGGCCGGGTTGGTGTATCCCTGCCACCACGGTCCAGCGACACCGGAATGGAGTTTCTCGCGCAGTATCCGATAGGTACTGAGCGGACTGGAATCGAAACAAGCCGCATCGCCCATCTGCTTGTCTCGTACCATCTCGGCGTAGGCTGGACGATCCGAGAACTCACGAATCTCTGTCTTTATGCCGGCTCGAGCGAACTGCTTGGCCATCAGCTGCGCCAACACCGTTGCTTCATCGGGTAATGTGCTGGGCACGTCCAACACGAGTTCTATTCCACTAGCATGTCCCGCCTCGGCCAACAGGTCTTTTGCCTTGTTCGGGTCGTGCGGATAGGGTGCCACGGGATCGTAGCCAAAGTGCTGAGGGGTAAGCGGACCGTTCAGAGGACGTGCAGCGCCGTGCATTATGGTACCAACCAGCTCCTCAACATCCAACGCGTAGTTGAGTGCCTTGCGAACTCTTCTGTCCGAGCACACACCGGTGCTGATATTGCAGATGAAGATGGCGCACACCGTGCTCTGCGCCGACACAACCTCGGCCTCCGCCGAATCGTGGATTGGCCGGCAATTCTCCGGAAGCAAATCCGAAACGATGTCGGCTTTTTCGGCGAGCAGCTCGGCAACGCGCTGCTGCGGGTCGGGTACGCCACGCCAGAGCAGTTCGTCCATGTTTGGACGGCCGCCCCAGTGGTCGGCATATGCTTCAACCACAACCAGATCGTCGCTCGCCTCAACGAGACGGTACGGCCCGCTACCAATCGCTTTGTCGGGAAGCCCCGCCAAGGCACCCTGAGGGACGATCGGCAGATCGACGATCAGATCCAACAGATCCGCCATCGGCTCAGCCGTCTTGATCTCTACCGTGTACCTGTCGAGCGCCCTCAACTCAGCGCCGTCGAGATAGCTGCTGTACACACCTTGTGTGCCGAGTT
>JBDHHK010000367.1:0-3734 GCA_039589395.1 Gemmatimonadota bacterium | reverse complement strand
CCACACCGTAGGTGGTCGCTGGGGAGATCGATTTACGGGCACGTTCGGCCTCGTGGGCTGTTACTCCAGCCAAACCTACAAACACATGAATTCAGGTGAGGGCGGGCTGCTGGTAACCGATGAGGAAGATGTGATCGCCCGGGCGATTCTCTACTCCGGCTCGTATATGCTTTACGACCGCCATTCCTCGAGACCCCCACTGGAAGTATTCGAACACTACAAAAGGCAGATCCCCAATTTCAGCCTACGCATGTCCAATCTCGTGGCCGCCCTGATTCGGCCGCAGTTGGCCGACCTCGACCGGCAATGCCGACGCTGGAACCAGCGCTACGAGTTACTCGAAACGGAACTTGCCGGGATTGACCACATTCGCGTCCCCCGGCGGCACGCCAAAGAGGGTTATGTGGGGTCATCGCTGCAGTTTTCCCTCACCGATGTTGACCCTCCGGCCGTTGAAGCGTTCTTGAAAACCTGTGCCGAGAGAGGGGTGGAGATAAAGTGGTTCGGCGCAAAAGAACCGAACGGCTTCACCAGCTCCTGGGAAAGCTGGGAATACATCAGGGACCGCCCGTCATTGCCCCGTACACGGAAGACTCTGGATTTCCTGTGTGACATCAGGATTCCACTGACCTTCTCGCTGGAGGACTGCAGAACCGTCGCTGCCGTAATCAGACAGGTAACGAACGAGATGTTCAATTAGTGGCTTGTGAGGTCTGCACGGGGTTGAGGGGAGTGAAGTCTCACCGGCAGCTGTGTCAGTTTCTGTGCTAGTTAGGTCTTACAAAGTCTTGGACCGGGAGGTGCAGCGCACGGCGAAGGACCACACGAACTCACGGGCTTCGCCCGTACTCGGTGTGCTTTTCCCATCCACCCAACACCATACCCTGCAACGAGTCCCTTGAGTTCGAACCCGAACGCGTTTTTCTGGCGGCTAAGTAATCGCTTCGATAAAGTTCTCTCATGCACCAGGCAGAGTTATTAAGAGCCAACATCGAAAATCTGATCGCCCTTTGGACAGCTTGCGGGAAGACAGAGTTCGTCCTGGGAAGCGGCAGCGTCTTGCATTGTTCGGTAAATTGGCCCAGGCGCATGTGGTTCGACTATGACTACCACCCCGATCGTCAGGACCTGGAGCAACTGCAAAACAGGGCTGCAATCGCTCATGAGTCCGTGTTGATTCCCGAGTGGCATGAGAGAGACGTGCTCATGGAGGAAGTTCTTGAAGGTGCCGGGTTTGCTGTTGCCATGACACAAGAAACGATGCTCCTGTCGCTTTGTGGCACCGCAGGCCAACACAACGGCCTCTCGCACCTGTGCCGTGTGATTGGCACAGAATCAACAGGTCAGTGGACCCAGGTTGTGAGCGATTCCTTCGGCTGTTACGTCCACGAGCCAATTGTTGCGGCATTGATCGGTGCTCCGGGCTTCCACCTACTTGTCGCCGAGGTTGATGAAGCCGTTGTGGGTACTGGGCTGCTGCTTGAGACGGGGCGAATCGCCGGCTTACATATGGTGGCTGTTCCACCGGAACATCGGCGTAAGGGATACGCCCGGCAGATCATGTTTGGTCTTATCACACTGGCCCGAGAACTCGGCTGCGAGCATGCCACCTTGCAGGCTTCTGCTGCGGGTGAACCACTCTACAGGTGGTTGGGATTTAAGGCTCAGGGGCCAATAAGAAGCTTTCGCAAGAGTCAGCCATAGCCGGGCACAATGCCCGGGGCTGGTGATGATCCCTATCCGACAGGTGATGGTGCATGAGGACTGAGTATCGTTGCCGGGCAAGTCCAGCCTTTTCACAATGATGAGCTTCTTGCGCCTGGTGTTCCACGACCGTATGGTAGCGGGGCTTATGGGTCCTGATCAGCGACAAGACACATGGGAATAGGCAGCGAGGCTCGCAGCATATTGGAGATATGTAGGTCTGCATCTTCAGTAGTCAGCCTGCGGCCTAGGATTGGAATAACCGTTGAAAGAGTTTGACAAACAAGATCGAAAGGTGCTGAGGGAACTCCGGGCCAAAGCGCACTCGATTGAGCTTGATCGGGACCTGACAACGCTTGCATCATCTGTTGATGCCTGGCGCGACAAACGCATTGACGGTTACCAGCTGAGCGACGCAATCCACGAGTTTCACGACGTGAAGGCACGCAAGCTGTACGGCATCTACAACCAGCTCGATGAGGAGTTGGCGGTGGCCAGTGCAATCGCGCGAGGCGTTCTCAGTCGAGAGGAAGTGCCAGATCGTCTCCTTGCCGAGCTTGAAAGGGCAATCGATGTCTTCGCGGACAATGCAAGGCAATAGAGGTCGCACCCATCTGGCAACGGAGGTTTTGAGGCATCGTGGCACTCAGTGAGATCCAACGCGCCGGCGTAGAGAAGCGGCTGTCCGAGTACTGTGATTCCAAAGTACCACCGCACGTAAGAGACAAGGTTCGTCTGTGTTTCCGCATCAACAACAACGAGGTCGTGTTATACGAGGAGCGACCATACTTCAAGGACCCGAATGAATGGATTGAGGTGTCGATAGCGAAGTTCCGGTACGTAGAGTCACGTAGAGTATGGCGCATGAATACCAGCCGCTTCATGAGGCGGCCGATTTTGAGACACTGCTTGGCGAAGTGGATGCGGACCCCACCTGCATCTTCTGGGGCTGATAAGCCGCAGGCTAACACGCAAATACCTATAGGCAAACAGTCAAGTCTTCCGTATTGGAAGACAGCCGAAGGTTGCCGGTGCGGCCGTGTTTTCAAAGAGCTTTTGTTTTGTTTGAGGTACAGAGGTTCTCAGACTGGCGATGATACCTTTACGGCTCTTCCGGTTCGGAGAGCAATCTTACTTTTACGGCCATGTCGGAGATTGACCGTACCGAGTGACGGATGGTGAAGCTGGTCATCTGTAAGACAGTGACGATGCGCCTGCGGTCATCTCGATACGGTTTTCTGTCTCTCTGGTCTTTTGGTCTACTGCTGAGTCGTCCAGTTAGGCAGCCATTGCATAACGTGTTTCACACGTGAAGACGCGGTTGCGGTTGAATCCCTGTTGCGACTTGTACCAACCGAATAGCATTTTCAGAAACAGTCGTGCGACGGCGACGATCGCTTTGGTCCCAGGCATCTTCTGCTGTTCCTTCTTGCGGTGATAGTACTCGCCGAACAGTGCCGACTTCTTGACGAGCGGCAACACGGCCTGATCGAGCACGTTTCTCAGACTCGTTCTGCCTTTCTTACTGAGCTTCGTCTTGCCGCGATACTTCCCGCTCTGTCGCTCTCGTAGGTTGAGTCCGGCGAAGCGGATGATCTTTTGCTTCGAGGAGAAGTCGCTTAGTGGTCCAGTCTCGGCGACGATGCGAGCCAACATCAACGTGCTCACGACCCCTTTCTGCGCTTGAGGTAGACGGCGATCGCGCATCCGCAGCTTCTCATAGATGTTTTCCATCTCGGTCGCGGTCTCGACTTTGCGCTCGTCGTGGAGCAGAAACTCCTCCCAACAATGCCGCAACCTGAGTTCACGGATACGAACCTGCTCGTTGCTCAAACGATTCCGTACAGATATGGAAGCATCGCGCCAGAGTCGCTCTATCGAGCGGTGCTGGATCCTGGGAGCCGCTTTCCTCATCACTCTGGTAAACCGGGCTTTACCAGACGCTACGATCCGATACGGATTGGCCCCGTAACGATCAATCAGTGCCCGGCCAGATGGCTGGTAGAGGAAATCTTTGCAGAAGGAGTAGT
>JBDHHK010000366.1:0-2740 GCA_039589395.1 Gemmatimonadota bacterium | reverse complement strand
TCACAGGCTGCCGAGTTCTTCTGCTGATCGACGTGCAATCCCAAGTGACTCCGGCGTGCGCAGTGCTTCGGCCGCGTAATCACGGTCCATGAGCACGGAGCTGATCTGGATGATCGAGTCCATGGTTGGGGTCTTGATACCGACTTGCCGCGCGAGACGGGACATGAACACGAGACCGTAACCCACGTCCTCGTTCAGGTAGCGGTGATCGAGCTGCGGCTGGGCGCCGATGCCCAGGAAACCCGGTGCTTCGCGGTACCCGGAGCCATAATTGCTCGCCAGCATGTACCCTTGGCGCATGCCTATTTCGGGATCAGGTAAGACCGTTATTCCAAGCTTCTCTCCAATGGCAATGCGTTCCCGGTCCACAGCCTCGATAATCCGACCCACGGAGTCACTCACCCCCTCCTCGTAGAACAGGAAATCACCCCCCGTGCCCTCGATACGGGCCGCATTGGCCAGCGTGACGGCCGGATGGATGACGGGATTGGCGTTCTGCAGGCTGGTTTGGAGCACATTGCGCGCCGGCTCCATGCCCGGATACACGTCAGCGACCAACTGCAGAATCTCCTCGGTGTGGCGGCCCGGCAGCGCAGCCAGGAGGTTGCCCGCCTTGAGCTTGAGAAATACGTGGATTCGGCCCGGTTCGGTCAGGCGGACCGCGTAGTGCAGGGTGGATGTCTCGGCGACCCGGATGGCATCATCTTCCAGCGCCAGGCCTGCAGCCTGCTTGAAGGCCAATGCCCCGCCACAGGAACTGGGGCTGACGATCACGGTTTGTCCCGGGCGAAGCTTACCGGCGACCGCTTCGCCAAATGGTTCCGTACTGTAAGCAGGCCCGACGATGTAGATGAGTTCGGCTTCATCAAGCGCCTCATCGATGTCGTGACCCGCATAGGCGATGGGGCTGAATCCCGAAATATCGCCTTCGGCGTGAAGACCGGCCTGGCTGGCGACTGACTTGATATTATCGGGAAACTGCGGAAAGTCGAACAGCCTGACTTCGTGTCCGTGGTCGGCACAATCGAAAGCCACCGCTGTTCCGCCCGCACCTGCTCCTAATACCGTGATTTTCACTGATTACCTCCCCTTCGGATGATGGCCCACTATTGGAAAATAGAAGCCAAATTATCACGCCTTGGCGCATGATGTAGCTATCATGCATTCAACAGTGGGGGTATGAAATGAAAATATGGGTCGACGCGGATGCATGCCCCGTTGAGATCAAAGATATTTTGTTTCGAGCAGCAGAGCGTACCGGGGTGCAGCTGACGCTCGTAGCTAATCATCCTATGTATATACCCCGGTCTCGTTGTATCAAAATGCTTCAAGTAACGTCTGGTTTCGATGTTGCCGACAATGAAATAGTTAGAAGGCTTAGCGTTGGTGATCTTGTAATCACAGGCGATATTCCTTTGGCGGCCGAAGTGATTGAAAAGGGAGGTTATGCACTTAATCCGCGTGGCGAACTGTATTCAGCGGACAATATTAGAGCTCGTCTGAATATGAGAGATTTTATGGATACTTTGCGAGCTAGTGGAATCGATACAGGTGGTCCGCCGGCGTTAAACCAAAGTGACCGACAATCTTTTGCGAATCATCTGGATACACTATTGACGAAGTATACGGGGAATGCGTGACAAGGCACATGCAGCCGAATTTCCCCGCATTCTCCCTCGCAACGCACCGACTTATCACAAGGTCGTGATCAGACCTCGGGCAGAATCTTCACCAGTTTGTCGAGGGTGAGGACCTCGCGCTTATCCTCGTCGAGGTACGGCACACGAATGCCGTATTCACCCCAGCGGTCATGGATTTGTTGCTCCAGCTCTACCGGCAGCTTCGCAATCGGCGGGTAGCGCCGTCCCCCGAAACGCTCGTTCGGCTCGAACTCCCAATTGCGCGTGGCATCGATCAGCACCCGGGTCCACTTGCCGCTGCCGTATTTGCCGGGATTGTTCAAATGCGCGGGGGTCGACGGATCAAGTGGCGAGCCGAAGGTCGGTCCGAAAGTCACAATGTCGCCCTCCCCCGCGTTGACCCGGTACGCGATCGCCCATTCCACCGACTCCGGATCCCGGATATCGATATCTTCCTCCACCACGATCACGTGCTTGAAAGCGAACTGGGCGATACCCCAGGCCCATAGCGCATTGGCAACCTGCTGGGCATGACCCCGGTAGTGCTTGTGAATCTGCACGATCACATGGGTCCCGGATGTGACAGGCGGAATCCACGCATCGGTTACGCCTCGCACGCCGACGTCGTCCAGATAGTTGCAGATGATCGCCGGCCAGCTGTGCACGAAGGTTGCCAGGTCTTCGCTCGGAAAACCGGGCCGGGCCCCTTCCAGCGCACCCCGGACGATCGGATCGTCGCGGTGGCTGATGCAGGTGATTTGCACCACCGGCTTCGGCGACGGCTGGCCGCCCGAATAGCCGGGGTATTCGGCGAACGGACCCTCCATCTCGAAGGTGCTCGGATCGGGATCAATAAACCCCTCGACCACAACCTCCGCCGTGGCCGGCACCTCCAGGTCCACGGTCTCGCACTTCACCAGCTCGACGGGCTGACCAAGGATCGCGCCCATCATGTCCCATTCGCAGACCCATCGGGTGAAGCAACTGGCCGCACAAAACGGCAGCACATCATGCCAGCCGTAGACAATCGCCACCGGCATCGGCTCGGGCTTCATCCCGCGCTGGATGAAATGCTCACCCCAGCCCTGAGTCTTGATCAG
>JBDHHK010000365.1:0-2755 GCA_039589395.1 Gemmatimonadota bacterium | reverse complement strand
ATGAACGTCACGGTGTCGTTGGGAGCGACCGCCTGGCTCTGTGCGCCGTCCAGGGTGACGGTATAGCCGTCTGGGTCGGGATCTTCACCCGTGGTGACGGCGACGACCTGCAGGTTGCCCAGGCGCTCAACACACTCAACGGTCCAGGTGGCTGTTGCCGTTCCAGCATGCGGCACCGCCACCGTGACCGGATTGGGGCTCGTGACGGTACAATTGCCCGCAACACCGGTGAGTTCGAGGACGTGATCTCCTTCGGCGATTCCCTGCACGGTGAGTGTTCCATTCACGTCGACCGATCCGCGCTGCTCACCATCCACCGTGACCTCGTAGCCGTCGGGGTCGAGGTCGATGCCGGTGGTGGTGACCGTGACGGCGGCGCTTCCGGTGCGTGCGGCACAATCGACAGTGAATGAGGTCGCGGCGGTGGTTCCGAATGTCACCATGACGGTCACCGGGTTGTCACCGCTCACTGTGCAGTTGGCTGCGAGACCGGAGAGCTCGACCAAGTGCTGCCCTTCCGGGAGAGCGGTGAACAGGGCGGTGCCGCTGGGATCGATGGGCTGGCTCAGGGCGCTGTCCACGGTCACGGTGTAACCGTCTGGGTCGAGATCGACGCCTGTCGTCGACGTACTGACCTGGAGATCGGCCACTCGTGGCACACATGATACGGCAAAAACGGCGCTCGCCATGCCTGCGAACGGAACGGTGACGGTCTGGGGGTTGGAGCCGGTGACCGAACAATTGTCAGCGAGCCCTGCGAGTTCAACCGTATGGTCGCCTTCGGCGAGCCCAGAGAACGTCACCACTCCGTTGGAGCCCACCGACTGGGTCTGCGTTCCGTCGACGACGACGGCGTAGCCGTCCGCATCGAGATCGTCACCCGTGCTGCTCACCGAGACCTCGAGATCTCCG
Organism: Gemmatimonadota bacterium; assembly: GCA_039589395.1. GTDB lineage: Bacteria > Gemmatimonadota > Gemmatimonadetes > Gemmatimonadales > GWC2-71-9 > JBDGYW01. Next base: position 1,843 of record JBDHHK010000365.1, on the reverse strand, counting down.
GTCCGATCCGAGCAGATGATTTGGAATTCCACCGAGGCTGCTCCCGCCGGCGGCATGCTCACGGTCACTGGATTGGCCCCGGTCACCGAGCAGTTGTTTTGCACGTCGGCCAGTCGGACGGTGTGATCCCCTACCGGGAGGCTGAAGAAGGTCACCGTGCCGTTCACCGCCACCGACTGCGTGAGCGTGTCGTCAACGGTCACCGTATAACCGTTCGGGTCGAGGGCTGAGCCCGTGGTCGTCACGGTGACGTCCAGCCCGCTGCTGAGGCTCGAGCAGTCTACGGCGAATGCGGTGGAGGCCGATCCGTCTGGCGGGACGGCTACGGTAACGGGATTCGCTCCCATGACCACACAGTTGCTGGCGAGTCCGATGAGCTCGACCGAGTGGTCTCCTTCGTCCAGGCCGGAGAACACAACGGTCTCATTGAGACCTACCGGCCGACTCGCCGTCCCATCGACTATGACTGTATATCCATCGGCGTCGACGTCTTCACCGCTGGTCGAGACCGCGACCGACAGTGCACCCACGATGCGGACGCACTCGATATCGAAGTGCAGGGAGGCTGTTCCGTTGGGCGGGACCTCGATAGTCATGGCATGGCTTCCCGACACGGTGCAGTTCGGTGCCAGGTCGGCGAGTTCCACGGAATGACGGCCATCCGGAAGCGCGGAAAACGTCACGGAGCCGTTCGCATCCACTCTCTTGGACTCCGTCGCTTCCGCTCCGGACTGTTCCGCCGGTGCGGTCGCTCCTTCCGTGACCGCGAGAGAGGTATCTGGTTCGGAGATGAGGGAGCTGGAGGTGCGATGCTCGAGTTCGGTATTCTGGCCGGTGAACTGGGGCGGAACCGAGTCGGCATCGGCACTCACTTGCGCGGCTGTGCTTACGCCGAGTTCTGTGACCGACACCATGTACCCATTGGGGTCGATGTCTTCGCCAGTGGTGGATACCGACACGTCGAGGTCACCGGTGAGTCCCGCGCAGGTGATCTCGACGGTAGTGGATGTCTTTTGGCCCGCCTGTACGACGATGGTTCGAGGATGGTTGCCCTGGACAGCGCAGTTCGCAGCCACGTCGGCGACCCTGATTGTATGACTTCCGGCCGAGAGGTTGGAGAAGGTGACGGAGCCGTTCGTGGGGAGTTGTTGAGTGGCTGATCCGTCGAGTGTGGCGGTATAGCCGTTGGGGTCTAGATCGTCGCCTGTCGTTGCCGCGGTCAGTTCGAGACGGGACGTCGGATCACCGGGACCGGTCCGCGCATCGCTCCCGCAACGTACGGTTGCCAGCGCCACCCAGAAGAGAACGACTAGGGGGCGATGAAAAAGCAATGAGAGGGGTGACCGGCGGTGTATCGGTGACCGGTCGACTCGTTCACCTAGTTGTCTCAAGACGCTTTCCCCGGGAGATTGCCGCTACGGCGACACACTAGCGAGGAAGATCTGTGCCCTATCGGCGAAGCTGCTTGCCGGGGACCTGCTTGGTGGAGAACGTCGTGTGCGTTGCAAGGAGCCAACAGCTGCGGGGCTGGGCCGCTCCCGACGGCGGACGGTGTTGTGCGTACGCCACTTAGGTCCTACGGAACCGCCGGCTACTCCTCCTGAGAGACCGGATGGTCGCGCAGTCGTCTGGTCTCCTGGTAGGGAAACACGTCGAGCACATCTCCCGCCGCGTGTCGCGCTTGGAGTTCTCTCCAGTAGTCGGGGCGAAACAGGCAGGAGTGTGTCTGAAGGAACACGTCGCGGGACTCGTTGGTGAGTTCCAGAAACCGGATCAATTCCTCGGGAAAAATGTCGTGCTCACCCACGTGGAACCATGGTTCGGCGGCGAGCTCGTCTTCGGC
>JBDHHK010000364.1:0-2763 GCA_039589395.1 Gemmatimonadota bacterium | reverse complement strand
CCGGCACGATAACGATGACGTGCGGCGACTTTGCACGCATCGTTGTAGAAGGCGATGCCAGCTTTGGCGGTGGGAGTACGGTTGGTCGATTGACAGAAGGACAGCTCACGGTGCGAGGGAACTTCTCGCAGTCAGGCGATCCCGAGAGTTACGCCGCATCGCTGACTCACACCACACTACTGTCGAGCGACGGGCCGCAAGCAATGATCGTCAGCTTTGCCAATCCGGAGCCTTCGACTGGATCTCGCTTCGGCACCCTATCTGTACAATCAGAGACTTCGGGCGGAACTGGCTATGTACTCACGCTGAACACTCCAGCCTATGTGCTCGGAAATGCCGCGCTGGACCCCCTCGGACCTGATATTCCAGCACAGGTTAACGGCGCCGGAGAACTTATCGTCAGCGGGTCTATCGGGTTTGGAAGTGGCAGCAGCAATATCGCGCCGGCCGCAGTTCGGGTTGGAGGCGCGCTCAACTTGATTCCCGCAGTTACATACGGGGCAGCGTTGACCGAGTTCTTTGGCAGTGGTGCACAGGTAATTCCTTACAGTAACGAATACTTCACTGTGCTAATTACTGGTGATTCAGTTCACTTCGATTTCGGTGGGTCGGCAACCATAGGCGGGGACCTATACATAACGGGCAACGGACTCCTCGATATCGACTCGGCAACGGTATCGGTGCTCGGCAACGTCGTTACTCAGGACCAGGGACGTCTGATGATGGATGGGTCGGGTAGTAGTGTGACCGTAGCCAACGCCGTCAGTTTCGGAGGTGGAAGCACGAGCGGAATTATGTCTGACGGAACGCTAAGGGTTGCCGGAGACTTCACCCAGTCGACTGGTTTCAGTGCGCAATCCTTCGCACCAAGCATGAACCACATAACCGTGCTGGACGGCACTGGTACCCAGCAGGTCTCAATTGAAAGCCCCACACTCAGCGAATCGAGGTTCCACAACTTGCAGATTGAGAACACTAGTGCGGGCGGCATCGTCCTCAATACGGCCCTGCTGGTGCGAAACAACTTCCTGACGCCACTTGCTCCGGCAAACACAGCAACCGTATTCGGCAACGGGAACACATTAACCACCTACAGCATAGACATCGAAAACATGGTGTTCAGCAACGCACAGTTGGACGTCCTTTACGAGTTCGGTTACGCGGCACTCACCGACATAGATGACGTAACATTCCAGAACATGGATCAGACCGTGACGCAGTTCGGCATCGTTCGGGAGGATCAGTTTGGAACCTTCACCAACATCACTTTCTCCACGGTCCCCACAACCGGGCTGTACGCTCACTTTGACGATCCCGTCGACTCGGGGAACAACGCGGTATTCACAATGCAAAACCCGAGCCCTGCGTATCACTCCGGCTTTGCGCTGGTCACAGGCTTTGCGTTCCTCTCCGGCTGGTTGCCATCACCACCGTAGAGGTTCGCCCGGTCTTGACTGTGGAACGCAGAGACGCCCGCTCGACTCACTCAGGCGGGCGTCTTCGCATGCGAAAGCCCCTGTACTTCTCCGTGACCCCTATCGCCCTACCGCCGTGTGGCGGGGATGGGTGCGGGGTACCGCTCTACCGCCCTCCTACACCTCCCCAGCGCCCTTTCCACGTCCAAAGTCAAATCCTCATTATGCTCGAAGCCCACCCGCGTCCTTCCGCGTTAATCCGCGGCTAAAATGCCTTGGAAGTCTTTAGAAACAGCCGCGGACGGACGCGGAGAAACGCTGACGCTTGTATCTGCAACCGATGAGTCCGACTGCTATTATTCAGAAGTTGTTCGATCTGAGCCTGCATGGAGATTTCAAATGGTGAAGGCGAAAATCGAGTGTCAATCCTGCTCGAAACTGAATGCCGTAGATCTGGATAAGCACGACAAAGGCCCCAAATGTGCGAAGTGCGGAAAGCCGTTTTTTCTAAACCGGCCCGTAAGGGTCTCGGAAAAGCACTTCGATGCGACCGTCGTCAGATCGTCAGTGCCGGTACTCGTGGATTTCTACGCGGACTGGTGTGCCCCATGCCGCCAGATGGCACCGATTCTGGACGAGATAGCGCGTGACAAAGTGGGAAAGTTGCTAGTGGCAAAGGTAGATACCGATGCCGCGCCAGCTGTGAGCCAGCGCTACGGAATTCGGTCCATCCCCTACTTCGCGAGGTTCGAGAACGGCAAGATAGTCAAGGATGTCGTCGGTGCCGTCAGCCGAGGTGGCCTACAGGCTCTCGCCAGCTGAAGTCCGCGCTCAGCTCACCAAACGAACCGGGCTGCCTGGTCTGATGGAAATTCTGGCGCAGCGTACATGAGGCCCCACCGCGCGCATTAGTGAGCGGCAGGACGACTTGGGATCTACAGGTCGGCCCGCGAACTACAGCGCGCGAGGGGCCTCATGTATGCGAAGCCAAGCAGACGAAACTACCCGGGCAGCCCGTTCGCGATCACATCCTCCATGGCCTCAGCAAAACGATCCACCTCATCGAGCGTCGTGTAAACGTTTGGCGTGATTCTGAGACCAGTGCAGTCAGGGTGGCCAATCGCAACCACGAAAATCCGGTGCTTATCCCACAGATGAGTTCGCAGATCACCAGGAGCGATCCCTTCGATTCCGACGTTTGCCAAGCCACCCGCCATCGACGGATCGAAACTCGTATGAAGGACCACCCCCGGTTGACCCTCGAGGCGGCGCATCCACCGGTCCCTCAGATACGTGAGGCGTGCGAACTTTCGCTCGATTCCAATGCCCTGGTGGAATGTGATCGCCT
>JBDHHK010000363.1:0-2773 GCA_039589395.1 Gemmatimonadota bacterium | reverse complement strand
AACGAGCAGCGTCGGCGTGGAGGCCCTTTTTGGGGCGCACTGAGCCATAAGGCGCAGATAGCCGGCGGCGAGGCCTGGCCCCCTTCTTGGCGCCTCGCCGTGGATTCGAAGACTCGATCCGCGCGCTCCGGACGGCCGCTCGCAACAGCCGCCGCGTCTCGGCGTCCATTCCGCTGGATCCCTCGGACTGGATTCGCCACGCCAGCTCCCGTAGGAGGAGGCGCCTCAGGGGCGTTGGGGGTCTCGAGCCGCGCGTTTCTCGCCACATGTGGCGGAGTTCGGCGGCCTCGAGCACTTTCAGCCGTTGAAGGGTGGGTTGGCCAACCATCGTCTCTCTCATAATCGGGCCCCACAAAGCTGCACTCCTCGCAAGCTCCGTGCTCTGCCGCCAACCCCAAGACAGCCATGGTGGGCGCGACAGATCAAGTCCAATTACGCGAAGAACGACAGACTCGAGCTTCTTTGACGACTTGACTTAAACCACGATTCGAGCCGTAGAATCTGGGTCGACCAGGGCGTGCACTCGGTGACTGCAGATTGGCTAATGGCGATCGGGTCGGGCTTCTCGGCGTGGAGGTTCCGCAATGATATTCGATATGCTGGCGAACTCGCGGGGATATCCGTTATCCGAGTTCTGAGGATTACGAATTCTACATGAGATGAAGAGATGAGCACGGAGATCGAACTCAGCATACCGAAGACCCCCTCGTCGAACCTTACCAAGGCGTTGGCAATCGCCAGGACCTTTGAGGCATTCACCGAGCCCACTCAGAAACGCCACCCATACCTCCTTGTAGTTGGGCCGGAAGAACTCTGCTCACGGCACCGTGATCTCGAACAGCTCTACACGATGGCCCGAAGTTGGAAGGGCACGCAGTTGCGCATCAGCGGTCGACTTGGCGACATGAGCGCTTTGCGAACAGCCCTCACTGTCTTTCAGTGCGCCGACCAAAGGGCGAGTGCTGTAATTCCCGAGGACTTCTGCCAACCAAAGCACGAACATGGATGGGGTTGCAAACGACTTACAATGATTCAAGTGGGACCTCCTCGATACTCGTATGAACTGGATAGAGGATATGGTTACTGGTTCCGGTTCGGCTCCTTTACCGAAGACTGCACGGTGTGGAATGTTGACAAGAAGAGGCTTCTCGATGTCCTTGGCAGAGAGGCATCTTCACGCCACGTGGATATGTGTCCGTACTTTGACCCATCCGTTGTTGAGGAACATGTCATTGCGCTTCCTGATTCCATTGAACCCGGGGAGGGCTCCTCCTGGGATATCCAGTTTGAGGAGAAGTACGACAATAGCACCATTCAGAAGGTACCCATTGGGATCAAACCCAGAGAGGTTGATGATCACCGTGGCCGCGATCTGTCCATCTCACTTACGACGCAGGAAGATGAAGAGGAAGAGCACGGACAGAACCGCGACATACCGGAGGTGTCTTTCAACGACATTGGCGGGGTTGATGAGATGATTGGGATGGTAAGAGAAGTGATCGAACTTCCTCTTCGACACCCAGCACTGTTCAGACACCTCGGGATTGCCCCCCACAAGGGCATTCTGTTGTACGGACCACCCGGCTGCGGGAAGACCTTGATCGCCAAAGCCATCGCCAATGAGATCCAAGCGCATTTTGTCTCGATCCGCGGTCCCGAGCTGTTCACGAAATGGTTTGGCCAATCAGAAGAGAACCTTCGAGCCGTCTTTGCCGAGGCCCGGAAATTCGCACCCTCCGTCATTTTCTTTGATGAGATCGACGCGATCGCTCAGAAGCGATCCGGTGAGGAAAGCATTCGTCACGAATCCGTATTTGTGAATCAATTGCTGTCGCTCATGGACGGTATGGAGACTTACGAGAATGTGTGTGTCATTGCCTCCACAAATCGCCCCGAGCTTCTCGACGAAGCGATCATGAGGCCGGGGCGATTTGACTACACCCTTGAAATCAAGCACCCGAGTCGCGAAGGGTGTCGGAAGATCTTCGAGATTCACACCCAAGAAATGCCTCTGGCTCCATGCGTCGATACAGACCGCATTACCTCGCAGATGCGCGGATTCACCGGGGCCGAGATTGCATTCGTTGCCCGCGAAGGCGCCTACAACTGTCTGCGCAGATGCGCGGACGTTGCCGATCTGATAGCGCAAGATAAGTCTGCCGTGACCTTCGACAGCTTCGTTGTCGAGCAATGTGACTTTGAGAGGGCACTGAAGATGATCGAACAGAATCACAAGAAGAATGCAGAACAACCGAATCGAACGCGACTCCGGTAAGGCGGCGCGGCGGCGTATCGCTTGAAGAGCTGTCGCACGCGGAGCACGGTCACGCCGCGTTGGTTGTTGGGCTCCTTCCGGAAAACCCGGTCGATTTGAAGACGCGGTACATCGTGGACGCACAAGTCTGCGGTTCGAGGAGACGAGCACGACCCGGCCGTTGAAAGGCAACGGCAGCGCGCGGCGCCCGCTGCCGTAGGTTCGATCGTCGCGGCCGACGGTCGGAAACCATCCCTGTTCGTATCTCCTCGGTGCGGCCTGTCTATGCGCAGCACGTTCCAACTCGAGTGGGCAGCCTCGACCGAGAAGTGAGCAACGATGACGAGGCGCGAGCACAATCGTTCCCGCATTCAGAAGGATCTACGCCGCCGGCGTGGCGAGCGGGCGTTCCTCTTCGACAAGGATCTCTCGCGCTGCCTCGGCGACGTGGACCGAGACGACTGGGAGTTCGCGATCGCGATCTCGGGTGGTGATGTGGCGCTGGCAGCCCAACAATGC
>JBDHHK010000362.1:0-2805 GCA_039589395.1 Gemmatimonadota bacterium | reverse complement strand
TTCAATGCATTCCTGGTATCCACGACTTGCTGCGCCAACTCTCCGACAGACGCATAGTCGATCGCCGAGTGGTCGGTGACGATTATCACACAGTCGGCCGCCTTGACAAGCTCCGTTGAGAACTCAACCGAAGTGAGCACCTCACCATCTTCCGTGAGTTCCGGTATGTACGGATCGTGGTATTGAACTACCGCTCCTTGCTGTCGCAGCAACCTCACGATATCCAAAGCTGGACTCTCCCGAACGTCATCTATGTCAGGTTTGTACGCTACTCCCAACACCAACACCTTGGAGCCCCGAAGTGCTTTTGCGTCTTCATTCAGCCGTTCCGCGACCTTACGCACCCAGAATGCGGGCATCTCGGAATTCACTTCGCTGGCCACGTCAATGAACCGCGTCTTGTAGTTGAGCCCGCGCATTTTCCAGGCGAGATAGTGGGGATCGATCGGAATGCAGTGACCGCCGAGTCCAGGGCCAGGAGTGAACTTCATGAAGCCAAATGGTTTGGTCGACGCCGCATCGATGACATCCCAGACGTCGACGCCGAGTTTGTCGCAAACGATGGCCATCTCGTTTACCAGCCCGATGTTGATGCTGCGGAAGGTGTTTTCGAGCAGCTTGACCAACTCCGCGGCTTCAGGTGATTCGACTGGAACCAAGGTCTCGAACGCCGGCTCGTAGAGCGCCATCACCACATCCCGACATTGCTCCGTGATTCCACCGATCACCTTTGGGGTATTGCGTGTTTGCCATGTAGGATTCCCGGGATCTACCCGCTCAGGACTGAAGGCGAGAAATACGTCATGGCCCACTTTGAATCCGTGGGACTCGATGCTGGGAAGCAACAACTCCCTAGTCGTGCCCGGGTAAGTGGTGCTCTCCAGCACTACCACCTGCCCCGCCCTGATCGTACGCGCAACCGATTCCGACGCGGCAATGACGAACGAGACGTCAGGATCTTTGGTTTTGGACAGCGGAGTAGGCACACAGATGCTAACAAGATCTACCTCACTCAGCCTATCCATTGCCGTGGTTGCCTCAATGAGCCCCGCGGAAACAAGCTCGTTCAGACGCCCGGTTGGCACATCTTGGATATGCGACTCCCCCCGATTGATTCCGGCGACCGCTTTCTCGCTTACATCAAAGCCGACAACCTTGTAGCCGGCCGCAGCAAACTCAACGGCGAGTGGTAATCCCACATAACCGAGGCCGATGACTCCCATCAGTGCGGAACGGTCTTCCGCCTTGGAGATCAGTTTCGCCTTCATGTCCATATGTCAGTCCGTGTGTAATGAGCTGAGTGATACCTTCGAACCACTGGTTGTTAGAGACCGCGATGCTGCTTCCAAGATGCGCACGATCGCAACGCCGTTTGCAGCAGGGGTACGCGAATCCTCTGAGCCGGAGGCAACGGCAACAAAATGTCTCAGCTCCGCTCCCAGTGGCTCTGCGTTAGGAATGCGTGGGATGGCAATATCGCCTTCACGGATGGCGAGGCTCTCACCGTAGGAGGAGTACTCCGGCGGTCGGTCGACGCCCTTGTCGTAGATCTTGAGCTTCTCACGAATCTGCATGTCGTCAAATACAACCATCTTGTTGGATCCGACAACCGTGAGACGCCGCTCCTTGTGCGGGTCGAGCCAAGACATCTGAACGTGGGCCATAGCGCCCGACGGGAACTCGAGCATCATGAACACAACGTCCTCGATATCGTGCTGGATATAGCTCTTTCCGTGTGCCGAAACTGCTGTGGGAATCGCTCCGAGTAACTCAACCGCGACAGCTGCATCATGCGGTCCAAAGCTCCACAGGGCGTTCTCGTCCGGCCGGACTTGGCCCAGGTTGACCCGCTGACTGTAGAGATAGTAGAGCTCACCCAGCTCCCCAGCGCCGATCAGCTTCTTCAAGTGCTCAACCGCTGCGTGGTAGATCAGCAAATGGCCAACCACAATGGGCACGTCGTTCTTGTCTGCCAGCTCAGCAATCTGTTCGGCTTCGCGCACCGACAGGGCAAACGGTTTTTCAACCAGGAGAGGCAAACCTCGCTCAATTGCCGCACGCGCGTGTTCGGGGTGGAATGCGGCCGGTGTTGCGACTACTGCCGCATCGGCCATATCCAGCGCTTGAGCAATGTTGTCGGTCGTTGTCACGGTGGGGTACTGGCGCACAACCGCCTCACGACGGGCAGCATCCGTGTCACAGACGGCCACGAGCTCAGCCTCGGGCAATCCGGCCAGTGTTCTCACGTGATTGCGGCCCCAATTCCCAGCCCCTACCACCGCCACACGCGTCTTACTCATAAAAGAACTCCCGTAAGGCAGCGATCACATACTGCTGTTGGTCTGCTGACATTTCCGGATACACGGGGAGGGATAGGACCTCCGAGTTGGCTCGTTCGGCTTCAGGAAACTGTCCTTCGGAATAGCCGAGATGCTCGAAGCATGCCTGCATGTGCAACGACTGAGGATAATAGACGGCAGATCCAATTCCCCGCTCGTTCAAGAAAGCCCGGAGTTCGTCGCGGCGAGCTACTCGAATCGTGTACTGATTGAATACGTGTTCGTTTCGCGGATCGGTCGTAGGTGGCACCACCGCATCGAGTCCCGCAAAAACCTCCGAGTAGACATCAGCATGTCTTCGCCGCGCCGCATTCCATTTGTCGAGGCGCGGGAGCTTGGCAAGGATAACGGCGGCCTGCAGTGTATCCAGGCGGCTGTTCGTTCCCACTTCCTCGTGGAAGTACTGCTTGGCTCCGCCGTGTGTCCGCAACTTTCGCAGTCGGTCCGCTAACTCGGCATCCTGCGT
>JBDHHK010000361.1:0-2839 GCA_039589395.1 Gemmatimonadota bacterium | reverse complement strand
CGGTGAGTTCCCGCAGGATGTCGCGATCAAACGGCGACGCGTTGAAGATGTCGTAGTCGGACACATCCGAGTCCCATATTCCAAACCCGTCGTGATGTTTCGACGTGATGACGATATACTTCATGCCGGCGTCTCTGGCGATCTGGACCCACTCATCGGCATCGAATAGCACAGGGTTGAACGAAGCGGCGAACTCCTCGTATTCGGGTATCGGGATTTGAGCAGAGTTCATGATCCACTCGCTGATGCCCCTCACAGTCTCGCCTCCGTATTCTCCAGCTGGCACAGCGTATGGCCCCCAATGGATGAACATCCCAAAGCGTGCGTCCCTCCACCACTCCATGCGGGCGTCGAAATCATCTCGAGATTCGTTGAGGTAGTCGGGTGTCGGAGTTGTGCAACCGACAGCAAGTACTCCGACAATCATCACAGCAAACGGGAGTTTTACCGATTTCGTTTTCATGCTGTACACTCTCCTATATGCGGCTGTGGTCGGACTGATCTCTATCTTGCAGCATCCGCTTGTTGCGCGTCGCAGAGGCATATGAGTGGGACCACGTCGCCGATCGATCCAGGGAGAATGTGAACCAGCGACACGAACACAGCAAGCTGCGCAACCAATAAGTTCCTCAATCGGCGGCCGCGCGTCAGCACCGTTAGCGCTTGGAGGTACGCGGTGTAGATTATCACGCCGAGCTTACTAGGAGGGATCTGTGGGTAAGAACGTCTTTCGACTTGATGGAAAACGTGCCGTCGTAACAGGTGGCTCGAGCGGCATCGGCCGAGCGGTTGCACAAACATTTGGCTCTCGCGGAGCAACCGTACACATCCTGGACATCGACGCGGATGGAGCCGAGGTGGTGAAACAGGAAATCGTCACCGATGGCGGTTCGGCACACTTCCATCCTTGTGACGTTTCCAACGTCGCTGAAGTTGAACGCGCGTTTGGCGAGGTACGGGATCATGGTCCAATCAACTGCCTGATCAACAACGCGGGTATCGCTCACGTCGGCAACATAGAGCAGACGACGGACGGAGATTTCGAACGCGTATTCTCTGTCAACGTCAGGGGAATCTTTTACTGCATGCGATCCTGCATTGTCGGAATGAAAGACCAAGGCGGTGGTGTGATCGTCAATATGGCGTCGGTGGTGGCATCGGTCGGCATTGCGGATCGATTTGCGTACTCCATGTCCAAGGGTGCCGTGCTGGCTATGACCTATTCAGTGGCGAAAGACTACGCATCGCACAACATTCGGGTGGTTTCCATATCTCCAGCCAGGGTGCATACGCCATTCGTAGACGGTTTCCTTCGAGAGAACTACCCCGGTCGGGAAGAAGAGATGTTCGAGAAGCTCTCAGCCACACAGCCCATCGGCCGAATGGGGACTCCCCAGGAGGTCGCTGACCTGGCTTTGTACCTCTGCTCAGACGAGGCCTCATTCGCCACCGGAACCGACTACCCGATAGACGGTGGCTTTATAAGACTCAATAGCTGATCCTGGAGATTGAATGAAGCTGATTCGATTTGGAAAAGCCGGCCAAGAGCGCCCAGGGGTGTTGAGCCCTGAGAACCGGCGTCTCGATGTCTCCGCTTTCGGGGAAGATTGGAACGAAGCGTTTCTTGAGAAGGATGGCCTGACAAGGCTCGAGGTTTGGCTCAGAGAGAACGAATCACGATGTCCAAGCGTGAGCGACGACGAACGACTCGGTCCGTGCGTCGGCCGGCCCTCGAAGATCATCTGTATCGGGCTCAACTACGCAGGGCACGTGAAGGAAACAGGGGCGGAAACACCAACAGAGCCCGTGATCTTCTTCAAAGCTACCAGCTCGCTTTGCGGACCCGACGACGACCTCCTGATACCACGGGGTTCCGTGAAGACCGACTGGGAAGTCGAGTTGGCGATTGTCATCGGCAAGCGTGCGAACTACGTGTCCGAGCAAAGCGCAATGGAGCATGTGGCCGGCTACGCATTGCACAACGACTACAGCGAACGTGAGTGGCAACTCGAGCACGGAGGGCAGTGGGTCAAAGGAAAGAGTTTCGACACCTATGCTCCGCTGGGTCCGTTCCTTGCCACCACCTCGGAGATACCTGATCCTCACGACTTGGGAATGTGGCTCTCCGTGAACGGCGAGCGGCTCCAGGAGAGCAATACGTCCGACATGATCTTCAAGGTGCCCAAACTGGTCAGCTACCTGAGCCAGTGCATGTCGCTGCTACCGGGTGACGTCATCTCAACAGGCACACCTTTCGGAGTAGGGTTGGGATTCGACCCGCCGCGTTACTTGAGCCCCGGAGATGTTGTCGAACTCGGAATCGATGGACTGGGCAGTTCCAGGCAGCGCGCGGTAGCCTATGAGAGCACCGGAGCCTGACCCAACGCATGCGGATTGACGCCCACCAGCATTTCTGGAATTACGATCCGATTCGAGACGGCTGGATCACGGAAGATATGTCGGTCATCAGACGCGACTTTCTTCCCGAGCACCTCGAGCCTCTGCTCGACGAGCACGCGATCGATGGCACTATAGCAGTACAGGCTGACCAATCGGAACGAGAAACCGAGTTCCTGCTGCAATTGGCCAACGGTCACCCCTTCATAAAAGGCGTCGTCGGCTGGGTCGACCTGCTCTCCCCGTCGCTCGAGGCGCGACTAGAGCACTTTTCCGCGTACGATCGCCTACTCGGCGTGAGGCACATTGCGCAGGCGGAGGCCGACGACTTCCTGGGACGCGAAGACGTAGCACGCGGCATCGCGTCGTTGGACGACTTTGGACTCACCTACGACATCCTCGTGTATTCCCGTCAACTACCAGCCGCACTCGTGTTGTGCGA
>JBDHHK010000360.1:0-2843 GCA_039589395.1 Gemmatimonadota bacterium | reverse complement strand
TCGTAAGGCGAGCGAAGCCTCGGGTGTGCCGTAGCGAGGCATGCCACTTTCATAGCGGTTTATCCGCGGGAAAGGAGGTGACGCGACAATGCTCGACTGGATCGCTGTGTTGTTAGGCGCGCTGACACAGGTGTTTGCCAGGTCAGCGTGGCAGATTTGGGGCTAGGATCGCTGGCGGGGTTGCCCCCCGGAACACCACTGTGATTGTCCGATCGATTGATGGAACGCCGCTAGTAGTCCGACTGTACGTAACGACGGTGGCTGCGCTTGGTCTTGCAGCTCTGCTTGTTTCGCTACGGCTCGATCCACTGCTGCAGCCTCTGGGCTTTGTCACTCCCGTCAGTGTCGTCACGTTCCTTCTGATTGCGCTCGGACTTCAGCTTGCGGAGCATCGGTTGGCGGTCGGCACCGCCGCCGGGTCGATTGCCTTCATTTTGTACATCGCCTCTGCTCTCGTATTCGGCCCCACTTGGTGTGCTCTCCTTACAGCTACTACGGTCGCCCTTGCGCAGTTGGTCAACCGGAAAGAACCGATCAAGATCTTGTTCAACGTGTCACAGCACGTTCTTGCCATGACCGTCGGGATTTCGATGTACTTGGCGCTTGGTGGGAGAGTGCCGATCGGGCCCGTTGACGCTGGCGTGGTAGTCCCATTCCTCGGCTTCGTGGTCACGTCGTTTGCCATAAACGGCGCTACAGTCAGCGGCGTGGTGGCGCTAAGTGAGGGCAAGCGCTTCGTTGAGGTTTGGTTGCGGAACACTTGGGCGCTGGCTGCGTACGATCTCGTTGCTAGCGCATTGGGACTCACAGTCGCATGGTTGTACATCCGGTTTGGCTTTGGCGGTATTGCCGCTGTGGTTGTCCCCATTCTCTTTCTACGGCACACTTTGTTGGTGAATCTGCAGCTGCAGAACACGAACCGAGAGCTGTTGGATTTGATGGTCAAGGCGATCGAAGCTCGCGACCCGTACACTAGCGGTCATTCGCAGCGTGTGGCAGAGATAGCCAGGGCACTTGCCTCTGAGATCGGACTCGGGTACAAAGAGATCGAGAAGATCACAACGGCCGCTCTTCTTCATGACGTCGGGAAGATTTACGAGGAGTTCGCGCCGCTTCTGCGGAAGCAGGAGAGACTCACTGATGGGGAGAGGAGTGTGATGGAATCCCATCCGGTGCGGAGTGCGGAACTCGTGTCGACGATTTCTGGGTTGCGTGGATATGTCGAAGGCTGCGTGAGGCACCACCACGAGAACTATGACGGAACGGGCTATCCGGGAGGCCTGGTGGGAGAAGACATTCCGCTCGGAGCTAGGATTGTCATGATTGCGGACACGACTGACGCAATGACGACTGACCGCCCCTACAGGCGAGCCCGATCGTATGACAAGGTGTTGAGGGAGCTAGAAACCTGCTGTGGTCGTCAGTTTGATCCGCTCATGGTTGAGGCGTTTCGGCAGAGCCCTGTCATTCGATCCATGGTAGCGAACCGCTCTGGGTCGCTGCCACCGTCGATGAGGACTCGCAGACAGCGGCTGGGACTGCGGGTCGCGAAATAGTCGGCCGGTCAAGTACCCATTCGTGGCACATTGCCAACTCCTAGCATACTAAGCCGCGCAATCGTCCCGTGAAGCTCGAGCCCAGCTAGTTCGTCAAGAGCGGTCCCCGCGGATCTCTCGCCTACGCACTCACGTTGGCGGATCCAGTCAACTAAGGCCTGCACCTCCAGAAAGCCGCTCTTCAGCAAGCACCTGTCTCTAAGGTTCTCAGTCTGGCATAGCCTCTGGACAGCCGCGAAACCTTGTGTGAACCAGAGATGGTGTATGCGAAGGCGCTCGTACTTTCCTCTGTTGGAGAACAGGTAAACACGTCCCCGAGTGACAGCCTGCGCTTCCTCGACCAGTGGCCATGCAGTTTCGGGTGTGCCTCCGGCAATATGATAGTCTGCTTCAGCTAGCAATACGTCGGTTTGCAGCCACCAAAGCTGAGACTCCGCCGCGTTGACCTTAGCGATGGATAGACAGCGTAGAGCGTCTTGAGTGTCGCGCGTGATCAACCGGAGACTTGCTAAGTTCATGTGAACTTCCGCAGCCCTGCGGGGATTGCTTGCCTTTGCTTCGAGTTCTAGGGCACGTTGGTAGCAATTCTCGGCCTGTTGGAAATCACCTAAGTCTTCGCGGACTGCGCCGAGGTTGGACGACATTGTTGCCAGCGCAGCGGTGTCCCCGATACTCTTGGCCACAGACATCGCACGCTCGAAGGCTGAGATAGCGTCTTTCGCTGATCCGAGACAGTAGTGCGCCATCCCGAGCCCATTGAGGGCCTGACGGAGTTCCTTGTTTAGCGACAGCCGTCGAAGTGAGTCTAAGCAGTCATCGAACTGAAGACGTGCCATCGCAACGTCGCCTGCTACGAGAAGGCAGTACCCTTGGGTGACCCTGGAGACCGCGACAGTTTCAGGTTGTGTGCTGGAGTGTTCAACGGTTGCAGCCTTGGCGCGTATCGATCCAAGCGCCTGCCAGTCTCCGTTATCGGATGCAACTTCTGCACTGAGTTGAAGCGTTTGTGTCACCAAGAGTTCGTCACCGGCTGCCTCGGCGAGCTTCACGGCTTCCCCAACTGTCGCTCGAATGGTCGAATCGTCGGCCAGCCGACCTCTATGCAGAGCTTCTGCACGGACGGTCGCAGCATGCGCAACGTCCAAGGCACTCGGTCGAGTTGGTGTCCAACTTGCTAGGTGATCGAGTACCTCCCTGTATTTGCCCTGTGCACCTAGCGCCCTCGCGAGGAGTAGATCTAGTCGTGCCACTGTCGACGTGTTCTCAGACGACATCACTGCCTTCAGT
>JBDHHK010000359.1:0-2862 GCA_039589395.1 Gemmatimonadota bacterium | reverse complement strand
GGGTATTTGCATCTCGTTTGATGAATTGTAGGGACGTTGTCACATAAACTGCAGCAGCTCGCAGCTTGGACAGCTCGGAGCCAAGGTCAGGCCGCCACGCTCGCGCTTTGCCAATCCTCGAACGATGTGGTTCGACAGTTAGCTTAATGCCACGAGCTTGCATTACTGCCTGCGCACACTTGTCCTCCTATAAATTCTGTCCACCGCAGAAATTCTTACATTCCCGACCAACGTGAGTTGGTGAGAACTAGATATCCTGTCCCTTCCATTTATTCCGTCCGAGCTGTCTAGTGATCCGATGGGATTTCCTAGTGTGGCTTGGCACGTTTATTTTGAGACCCGACAGGACCGGTCTCCAGTCGAGAATGAAGCGCCAGGTTCTGGCAGGCGGAAAGAGTTGGCCCGTCGGGACGAGCGGTATGTTATCGAACAATCGATGAGCCGCAGAGTGTGGGGAAGGGAACCGTGGAGAATGGAACGAAGGATTGCGTGCATGCGCTCAACGCTATGGCGTGCCACCGCGAAACGCTAGGCTTTCTGCGCCGGATGGAATTTCTGGGAGGGACATCCGTGGGAATCTACGTTTTGAGGAATCACAGGACAAAATTTCCGGTAAAAACTACTACCAATTGTTCATATTGTAATTTTTACACGGGTATTGATCTATATCATTACTAGTTTTTAGTGCATTGCCTATAAAGGATAAAGTTACCTTAAAGTTAACTTGAGCCTTCAAGCGCAAACATAGACACGCTCAAAAAACACAACCCGGGAAAGAGGATTCTGTGGTGCAGCGCGCCCCGAAACCAATTGGAAACTCTGACAACAAGATTGATCCCCTGGTGGTTCTTGATCGAGATCTCGTCGGGAAGGACGGCGAGTTATTGAGAGTGAGCAATGTGACCGAAATATCAGGGTTACACATCGGATCGGGCATCCCATTTGAGCATAATCACCCCCAGTCTGCCTTCTCCTACTATGCGCGTTTGGAACGGTTGGAGCGATTCGTCAGTGAAAACTTCAGAGAGCACATCAGCGCGCCACAGGCGGCGCGGATTGCTGGTCTGGGTGAAAAATACTTCTCCACTTTTTTCCGCGAGAAAACCGGAGTCTGCTTCCGCGATTGGTTGGCATCCATTCGGATTGCAGAGGCGAAACGTCTGCTCGAAACCCGCAACCACAGTATTACGCGCGTCGGCCTCGAGGTAGGCTTTCAGGACCCGAGGACCTTTGAGCGCGCGTTCAAGAAGCTGACCGGAATGACCCCCTCGGAGTTCAAGAAGTTGGTCCGTCCAGGCTGAACGAGCAATCCGCCGGAAGATTCGAACTTTTTGCCGACTAGGCCGAACCTCGCGCCGGGCCGGGCCCAGTTGGGTGACCTAGGCTTTACCAAAGCGACGGTCCTTTCTCTGCGCAACGCAGGGAACAGTGGCCCGTCGGACGAAGGGCCGAACCAGAGGGAGGTCCAGATGCCCGAGGACGGTACGGCAACAAGGCTAACCAAGGACCGCTCGCCTTTACCGAGTATCGCTGCACGTCAACGGTGGGCGGTTGAAAGGAGGGAATATGCCTACCACGACCGAGAAACCGGTCAAGGTCAGTGAGATCCCCTGCTGTCCGGAGCTCGCGGCGGAGCCTTGCTGCGACCGGCTGACCTTTGACTACCGATTGATAAACCGGGTTACCGACATTCCGGTGGAGGTCAAGATCAGCGTGCTCTTCGAGCGATGCCCAGGGCCGCTGTCCCTGGGCGACCTCGTCTACTCGACCACCCTGCTGCCCGGCGAGGAGGTCCGCCTGTTCAGCTCCAGCCGGAAGAACCGCTCCACCTTCGATCGCGAGTCCGAGGTCAGCTACCGCCATGAGCAGACCTCTGAGGAGACCTTCTACATGAGCTCGATGAGCCGCTTCCTCTCGGATCTCTCGGTCAGAGAGGATGTCGAGGCGGACCGTTCGAGCTCCGGGTCTTTCCGCACCGACGGCAGCGTATCCGGCGCGATCGAGAGCTTCTTCTTCGGCCCCTCGGCCAGCGCCAGCGGCTCGTACAACGCGTCGTCGACCTTCGACTTTACGCGCGAGCTGAGGAGCCACGCCGAAGCTTCGCACGAACGCTCGGTCCAGGCCACGCGAGCGGCGAGCTCGGTTTCCGTGGGCGAAGTGCAAAGCCGCGTCCACGCGGAGGGTGAGTCCGAGAGCACGTTCGAGGCGGCGACGCGGTCCATCTCGAACCCGAACCGCTGTCACGCCGTCACTTACTTCGCCTATCAGATCAACAAGACCCAGATCGTCCGCTTCAAAGTCGTGGCAATCACGCGGCGGGTGGTGGATCCGGCCGGCGATAGCAAGGTCGAAACGGTTCCTCCGCGTTTCGCAGGCGAAGTTGCGGTCATTCCGCAGGGTATCCTGGCGACCAACAGCAAGCGGGTCACGGTCGAGTCCATCGCCCGGGGTAGCTCGGTAGCCGACCGGGCCGGTCTTATCTCGATCGGCGGCGAGACCGCACAGCCCATCCAAGGAGGACTGCTTGGCACCCGGACCCTCGCCGCGCAGCGCTTCAAGGTCGCACAGCCGATCTTGGAAGATCAACGGAGAAAGGCGCTCGAGGCGGTCGACAAGGATCTAGTTTCCGTCGGCCTGCTCGACAAGGTCGGCGGCAACCTCAACCCGAAGCTGGCAGCCGAGCTGTCCTTCGAGATCAGGACCTGCCTGCCGACACCGGCCATTCTGGTCAAGGGCTGCCTCGATGACTGCGATGTCTGCGAGCCGGAGCGGAAGGCAGAGATCAAGCTCGATCTTCAGCACAAGGAACTCGAGAACAAGCTGCTCGCGCGGCAAATCGAGCTCCTCGAGAAGTCGCAGGAG
>JBDHHK010000358.1:0-5469 GCA_039589395.1 Gemmatimonadota bacterium | reverse complement strand
TCGGAGTTGGCAGTCCACGGAAGGTGCCGGCATAGCATGCTTCTCGACCTGCTGGGGATCACCACGATCGATCTCGACGATACGGATTCTGCTTATGCGGATGCCCTTTATCGCGAGATAGCTGCAGGCGGCGCAGTAGCCGCAGGTGTCAACGGTAGCGCTCGATTCGAGATTGTGTCGTTGGGTAGCCAGCTTTTTTCTGCAGAATCGCGCGTCGACATGCTACAAGGATTCCCCAGCTCTACGATCCTCATCGGCAATCTCGACTCTATCCCCGGGCTCGATCATTTCCGCCTCGGATTCGTTGCAGGGCCACCGGAAATCGTCAAACGGATACAGACGTGGAAGCAGGCACTCTCCATTTGCACCGCGGGACCGTCACAACGAGCTGCACTCTCCGCCATTGAGGGGAGGTCGGCCTCATGACGAACGACACCGTGAAGAAGGGTGAGGCTGCGACGTCACTCCGCTATAAGATGATGGAACTCGCGGCCTCAATGGACGATGTAATCTCGCTCGGTCGCGGAGATCCCGACCTGGACACTCCGACCGATGTATGGCAGAAAGCGTTGAGCCGGCTTCAGAGTCGACACACGTCTTCTCCAGTCAGAGGGCTCCCAGAGCTCCGTGAGTCAATTGCTCAGCGCTACGAAACGGAGAAGGGACTCAGCTTCAACCCCGACAGTGAGATTCTGGTAACAAACGGTGGCCAAGAGGCACTATTCCTGTCGATGCTCGCGTTAGTCGATCCAGGTGACAGGGTTGCCACTCCTGATCCGAGATACTCGTCTTACGATCAGGCTATTGGGGCAGCAGGCGGTAGCCTCATCGAGATCCCTACCGACTTGGAACACAACTTTGTTCTTCAAGCTGAGGATGTTCGGAAGTACGCCGCAGACGCAAAAGTGTTGGTGTTGGTGAATCCAAGTAATCCAACTGGTGCTGTGGTGGACGCCGATGGCTCCAACGCTCTCGCTGAGGGGCTTAAGGACTCCAACACCGTAGTCATCTCGGATGAGATCTACGAGAGTATCGTGTATGACAACGTGGAGTGTCCGTCACTCGCCGCCTGCGACGGCATGCGTGACCGCACCATAACGCTGTCGGGTTTCTCCAAGAGTTACGCGATGACTGGATTCCGCGTCGGATACCTCGTCGGTGACCCCGCGTTCATCGATGCAGTGGAGGCGCTCAAGGCGAGCATGTCGGGACCGTGCCCGCTCTTCTCCCAGTACGCAGCACTGTCGGCAATGGACCAAGAACGAGATAGTCGCAACGAGTTCTTGAAGATCTATTCGGGACGGCGGAAGGTCATGATGGACGGACTCGACAGTCTCGGAATCCCGTACTGCCACCCAGGTGGCGGAGTCTTCATGTGGGCGGACATCTCCAAATTCAGCTCCGATGCGGAGAAGTTCTGTTATCAACTATTGGAGAAGACTGGGGTGCTAATGTTTCCCGGAAACTCCTTTGGTGAACGGTGGCAGAGCTGGGTCCGCATCTCGCTGTTGGCGCCTGAGGATCGGATAGCCTGCGCCTTCGATAGGATGTCTGGGGCCGCTTCTTCTCTATGCTGTTGATCGGAGTTGTTGGGAGATAGGATGCCAAACGAACTTCTGATCCGAGGTGGCACTTTGGTGACCGCCACCGACACCCGGGCCGGCGATTTGCTCATCCGTGACGGCAAAATCGTGGAGATCGGCAGTGGATTCGAACCGTCCAGCCGTACGATTGATGCGACTGGCAAGATCGTTTTGCCAGGTGGTATCGACACACACGTACACCTGTCCCACCCGATAGATGCGTTGGGTATCAAAACCGCAGACAATTTCCACACAGGTACGGTTGCCGCAGCCTGCGGCGGCACCACGACTATCATCGATTTCGCGCTACAACGCCCCGGTGACTCGCTTGCGCAGACTAGGCAACGCCGGCTGAGCGAGGTGGATAGCGAGGCCGTTATTGACTACGGTCTCCATACGATCGTGACCGACGTGCGCGATGAGACAATCGCTGAGGTAGGACCCTCGGTGCATGAAGGATTCCCGTCCTTCAAGCTGATGATGACATATGCGGGCAAGAGGCTTGATGATGCAGCCCTGTTGAAGGTGATGGAAGCCGCCGCGGCGAACGGCGGAATCTGCTACCTGCACTGCGAGAACGACGCAGCAGTCACGCATCTCGTCCGCCGGCATCTAGATCGTGGCGAGACTGGTCCTTACTACCACGCCAAGAGCCGACCCGCTTCGGTCGAAGCCGAAGCAACACACCGCGCAATTTGTCTTGCGGAACTGGTTGGCGCACCGATTTGCATTGCGCACGTAACCAACTCGGGTGCCGCAAATGTCATCGCAAACGCACGTGAGAAGGGTCTACCGGTTGTCTCAGAAACCTGCCCGCATTACCTGACGCTTACGGAAGAGGTGTTCGACCTGGCTCACGGATTTGAGGCGGCGAAGTTCGTGTGCAGCCCACCGATGCGACAGCAAAGTCACAAAGACCACCTGTGGAAAACGCTGCGATCGGGGGAGATCCAACAGGTTGCGTCCGACCATGCACCGTTTCGGTTCAGCGATCAGAAAACTCTCGGGAGAGACAACTTCACTCGGATACCCAATGGGCTACCGGGCATAGAGACGCGGCTGCCTCTCCTGTTCACAAGCGGAGTGAAAGCAGACCGCATAGACTTGAGCTGCATTCGGCGATGGATTACAGCCCCTATGAGGGGATGTGCGTATCGGGTTTTCCGACTTGGACGATCTCGGGAGGCGAAATCATCGTGGAAGGCGGCGACCCTCAGGTCCAGCGCGGCCGCGGAAAGCTGGTGAGACGTTTGCGGATAAATCCCGACGCTTTGCCGTAGCTGTCTCCGCGAGTTTGTTTAGCCGCTGAAGAACGCGGAAAAGAACTGGAATTAGGTCACCCCACCCAACCCAACAACAACATCCGCGCTCCTCCGCGTGAATCCGCGGCCAAGAGCACCAGCAGCGCCGCATCTACGCGGAAATCAAGTCGTCACGTCTCTCGTCGATGATTCCGAAGAAGCAGCACCAGTCGCCTTCCAGCACGGCTGGCTTCGATCGCAATCCAAATACGATCCCGTCTTGTGGCGCACTGACTTCGGCGAGAAGGTCACCATATAACGAGAAGATCTGCCCGAGTAGCGTCCCCGCAGGTATGCGCTTCTCGAATTCCAGTTCTGGATTCCCAACCCACATCCCTGACGCCGGCGCCAGTAACGGCTGCTGGTGCCCCATGCGCCAGTTGTCGGCATAGTTGGCCGTGCCCTCGATCATATCGTAATGCCGCATCACGTTCAGATAGCTTTCGGACAGATCCTCTGCGACGTCGTGAAAATCGCGAGTGAGGCTACGACAGTTCCCGCCTAGTTCGATAGTGATGCCCGCCTTGCCGAGTTCGGCAATCTTGGACGCAGGGTTTGCTCCGCCCACACCGCTTTTGAAAACAAGATCCCACTGTGGACCCATCGCTGCCGCCAGTTCAAGCGACTGCGGATTGTCAGACGCAAAGATCATGTGGGCTAGATAGGAGTGTTCGCCACCCGAGTGGATCGCTATTTGGAGGTCGCAGTGGCGTTTCATCACTTCCCAGTGGGCGTAGGCAACTCGCTCCGTCATGTATCCCTCAGATCGTCCGGGATAGATCCGGTTCATATCGTACGAGAAGCTGTCGAGCGGATTGCCGCGCTGACCCGCCTGAAATGCGTGCACGTTCATCGCCGGTACGAATACCACCGTCCCTGTCATTTTTTCGGGATCGAGCTTCGCCATCGTCTTGTGGATCGAGAACGGGCCCTCGGGCTCGTCACCGTGGATCGCCCCATTGAGCCAGAGTATTGGGCCGTCTGCGGTCCCTCGACAAACGAGAACCGGGATACCGCCAACGCAGCCACAAAGATCGATCCCCGTCTCGATACTCCCGCGGGTGATTGTTCCCGGCTCCGCGGCCACATTTCCGATCTGGATTGGTTCCGACATCTGTCTACGAATGCTCCTCGCTAAGGGTAAAAGCAACACCTAGCTCCTGCGCCAACATCTCGAGTTTCTGTACTGTATCCACGTCCACTGGTATTCCATCCGTTGTTCGTTGTCGCGCTCGCGCCTGTTCCGCTTCCCCTGGAAGCAAAACCGGCATATCATCGTCGATCGGAGGAGCTGACTTGACTTCATCGATGAGACGTTCGAGCCTTGCGGCGAACTCACCGCGCGGCAGGAAAGCCTCGGGGTCGATGGCTATCATCGTGTGGCCAACGTCGTAATTACGATCGTCCTGAAAGACTGAGCCACCAAACAGCGACCCGGTCATCACACCGGTGATCACGTCAGTGATAAGACTCAGCCCGTATCCCTTGTAGTCGCCGACGGGAAGCAGCGGACCGTCCATGGCCGCCGATGGATCTGATGTGCGCTCACCCTCCGGAGTTAGCGCCCAATGCTCGGGCATCGGCAACCCTGAGCGTTCCAGCCATCGCATCATTCCCTTCCCCGACTGCGTTAGAGCCATGTCCAAGATGATGGGTTCGGGCTCACCTTTACGCGGTACCGAGATTCCCCACGGGTTCGTGCCGAGTACCGGCCTTGCCGAGCCCCAGGGAGCCATCTCCGCACCAGCGTTGGTCATGGCAATTCCGACGAGACCGCTCGTCGCAGCTTGAAGCGCATGGTATCCGGCGATTCCGAAATGGTTGCTATGTCTGACACCCACTATTGCGATTCCGCTCCCGCGCGCCTTTTCGATTGCACGCGTCATAGCGCGGTATGCGGCCACGTATCCGAATCCTTTCGCCGCATCCAGTAGCGCCGACGACGAGCGCTCTTCGACCCACGCCATTCTGGCCCGCGGAACGATGCCGCCGTTTTTCACACGGCGGGTGTATCGGAACAGCTTCTCCAACCCCTGGTGTTGACCCGGATGCCACCAAAGGCACGCCGTCACCAATCCGTCGGAGTTGATCCGCGCCTCTTCGTCGCTGGCCCCAAGAGCGTGGAATACGCTCTCGCAGAAGCCACGTACTGCGGTCTCGGGAAACCGATTAACCGTCACGCTGTCATGGGGCTCTATCAGCTCAACCGTCATGCCCGGTAACTGATCGGGATAGATAAAAGATTCGAAACCATCAGCTGCATTGAGGATTTCGTCGCGGAACACGGGAATGTTCTTCTCGCGTAGATACCCCACGTCGGCCTGTATGTCGGATGTCTGCAGGGCTATGTGATCGAGACCCTCGCCGCGGCTGTTCAAGAACCGGTTGACGCGGGAGTCTGGATTCCAATTCTGCACCAGATGCAGCCAGCAGTGATTAGGCAGCAAGATGCGTGCATCGTACTGCATGCCCTGGCCCTGATCGTCCCGAAAGTCCTGTGCGCTCAGACCAAGCACGTCCTCGAACCGTCTGCAAGCGTCTTGGAGGTTTTCGACCACCAAGCCAAAGTGATGCAGCCTTATCAG
>JBDHHK010000357.1:0-2879 GCA_039589395.1 Gemmatimonadota bacterium | reverse complement strand
ACGCCGACAGGCTTTCCGCGGAACAAATAGGAGCGCTGGTCTCCTACATCAGGAGACTGGGCGGCCAGGATCAGTAATCCAGGTGGGGCATCCAGATAATGTAGGGCTGCAAAGCAGACCAGGTGGTCGGATCCTGAATTCAGGGTGGATTGGCGGTCGCTATTTGGGAATGACCCTCCTGTTTTTGGTCCTGGCGGGAGTGGTAGCTCCGCTGCTTGCACGCCGGAGCTCATCCACGTCGCAGCCAGTGCCGTTCAACCACAGCAAACACACTCAGGATCTCGGGTTGAACTGCGAATTCTGTCACAAATACGTCCGTACCAGCGCCCATTCGGGCCTTCCTGGTGTGGACATCTGCTCGATATGCCACCTGGCACAACAGGGAGAGTCAGAAGCATCGGCGACGGTTACGGAACTGATTACTGCGGGAAACGCTTTCCAGTTCAACAAACTATTCAAGATGCCGGCGAATGTGTTCTACACCCACAGGCGGCACGTTGCGGTCGCCGGGCTCGAATGTGACCAATGCCACGGATCCATTGGCGAAATGGACCGTTCACCCAACCGGCCACTTGTGAACGTCACAATGGACTTCTGCATGGATTGTCACACTCTGGAAAATCAGTCGTTGGACTGCAATGCGTGCCACCGGTAACCAGGAAAGATCCACGTGAAATCGACACGGCGGGAATTCCTCTGGACGTTGGGAGGAGCTGCAACTGCGTACGGCGTGTGGCAGGTGCCAGACTTGGTGGGACCGGCCCCCGCCGGTGACCCCGGGTGGAGCCCCTTGGCCGAGACACGCCACAACTCGATATGTCTCATCTGTCCGTCCCGATGTGGAATCAGCGGCAGAGTAGTGGATGAACGTCTCGTCAGAATCACCGGCAACCCGTTGCACCCATTGAGTCGAGGGGGAGTATGTCCGCGGGGGATTGCCGGTCTGCAGACTCTATATCACCCCGAAAGAGTCACTTCTCCGCTCAAGCGAGTTGGTCGTCGTGGAGAGGGCGAGTGGCAACCAGTCTCGTTGGAGGACGCCATCGGCGAAATCGCAGCGCGCCTTCAGACACTTCGGACCGAGGCCAGGCCTGAGGCGTTGGCACTGCTGGCGGGACATTGCACCGGAACCATGGAAGATCTATGGCGTCAGTTTCTTCGCTCATTCGGGTCACCGAACTATGTGGCGGACGACTACAATGACGGAACCGACTCGATCATGGAGGTCGTTCACGGGATTGCGCGTCGCCCGAGCTACGACTTAGAACAGGCTGAGTATGTGCTCTCATTTGGAGCGCCACTGTATGAAGCATGGTGGTCACCGCTGCAGGCGTTCGTCTCGTTATCTGGGAACGACGGAGATAGCGACCGGCGTCCCCATCTCGTCCAGATAGACACGCGCTTTTCCCGAACTGCAGCAAACGCGCACGAGTGGCTCGGTATACGACCCTGTACGTACGCAGTGCTGGCCTTGGGAATAGCATATGTCCTGATTAGGGACGAGCTCTTCGACACGGATTACGTCTCGCAGCACGTTACGGGGTTTGAAGACTTCGTCGATGACACTGGGCAACCAACCGAGGGTTACAGGTCGTTGGTACTGCGCAACTATCGAACCGAGGAAGTCTCGGCGCAAACGGGCGTCCCGGTCGAGCGCATCACGTCGTTGGCAAGAAGCCTCGCAGCAAGTGACGCACCGGTCTGCGTGTGTGGCTCTGATGTGATGTTGTCTCGAACCGGTCTACTCTCCGGCCTGGCCGTCCACAGCCTCAATGTCATACTGGGCAGAGTGAATCGCCCCGGCGGTGTGCTGGTAGGAACAGACCCGCCGCTTCAGCCACTGACCGAACCTGTCATCGACTCAATCGGCCGGGCCGGAATCAATCAACCCCCTGTCGGTGACGCTCCACCGTTTGGTTCAGGCGACCAAGCGACGCGATTCGCGGCGGCGGTTGCTGAGGCCGATACATCGAGGGTGGATGCGCTCCTGGTGTACTACGCTAATCCTCTGGCATCATCGGCGCGTCGAGATCTCTGGGCGCTTGCCTTCGAGAAGATTCCGTTCGTCGTTTGCTTTTCGCCTTTTCTCGACGAAACGACACGTCAGGCTGATCTGGTTCTCCCTGATTTGCTGCCGTACGAACGCTGGCAGGACGCGCCTGCACCGACCTCCTATCCGTATCCGGTCTGGGGATTATCCACTCCGATGGTGCCCCCGCACAACGGCGGCATCCACACGGGGGACGCTGTTCTTGCGCTCGCCGGACATGTTGGCGGAGTGGTTGCTCAGAGCTTGCCTTACGAGAGCTTCGAGGCACTGCTGAAAATGCGTGCGCGAGGCCTCTTCGCCGTAGCAAAGGGCATGGTACTTGGCGATGAATTCGCTCGACGGCACCATCGCGATATGGAACAAAGAGGCTGGTGGCTCAGAGAACACAATGAGTTCGAACCGTTCTGGGAGGATCTGGTCCAAAGTGGAGGTTGGACTGACCTCCGATACGACTATACCGACCCCCAGCAACTCTCCAACACACCGAGCGGCAGAATAGACCTATTGCCCGCCGCGTTGCGCGGTGGGCACGGTACTTCAGAGAGCGAACGACGGCTGTATGTCGACGTGGTTCCGGCCGAGGGTGCGGCGACGGAGGAGTTTCCTCTGCGGCTATTGCCGTATCGTATCTCGACACTCTCATCTGGTACCCTCGCGCTCCAGAGGTGGCTCGTGGAACAGCCTGGAATCTTCCCCGACGTTCCGTGGGTGCCCTGGGTTGAGGTGTCGCCCACCACGGCGCGAAACCTGGGATTCCACGACGGATCGACGGTGTGGGTGGTCTCCCGCCGGGATAGGTACAAAGCACGTCTCAAGGAGTTTCCAGGCA
>JBDHHK010000356.1:0-2891 GCA_039589395.1 Gemmatimonadota bacterium | reverse complement strand
TGCCATGAACTCGATGAGGTCTTCGAGCATGGCGATACGGCTTCTGTGGCCGATGTACTTGGGGTGCATGGTCAGCAGAAACATCGTACCCTCTTCGTAGGCCATTTCGAACTCGGCCGACCAGATCTCCAGAACGTCGGCGGGTTTGATGTGAGGCCGCACGCTGCTGAAGCGGGAGAAACCGAAGTACGGATAGTCGTCCAACAGCCACTCAACTGGTAACTCGACCACGCCGGTGCTTTCTCCGTTCTCGTGGACTTCATACGGGCGATCGTCTGCCATGAGGCTGCTGTCGTAGAGCAGATCGAGTTCACGAATGAGTTTGAGCGTAGACGTACTGAAATCCCATGATGGAGTCCTGATGCCAACCGGCGGTTTCCCCATGAGCTCTGTCAGGACGTCGTACGAGCGCCTCATCAGCTCGCGTTCAGTTTCCTCCGGTAGCAACGAGTTGCGCTCGTGAATCCATCCGTGCATCCCGATCTCGTGGACGCCTTTCTCCAGGATCGCGTCGATCTCCGCAGGATGGAGCAATGCAGTGACCGCTGGAACGAAGAATGACGCTGGCACATCGTGCTTTTCGAGTAGCGCAATGATTCTGGGAACCGCAACTCGCGCCGAGTACTCTCCTCGCGAGTGCGTGCCAGGCGAATCCTCACCGTCTCTCAATGCGTTGGTCTCGGAGTCGAAATCGAACGAAAGTCCGACAGCAACCCGGGCGCCTCCTGGCCAGCTCTCAGGTGTGAGATCTCTCCCGGCGCGAACGAGGTTCACTTCCGACCGAACGTCGTCCATGGTTCGCTCCCATGCTGGGACGCTGGAATCCGAAGAACTGCAGGCAGTGAGGAAGCATGCGACACCGGCGAAGTACACGGTGATGGATCTGGTTGCGCGCATCCGAACATCTCCAATTGAGTTGGTGAGCAACACTGAGGCAGCTGTCTCAGAAGGTGAATCTAACGCAGCGAAGCTATTGGAGCGGGTTGGCTTGGACTTCATCAGGGACGAGTGGGGGCAACGTGCTTCCATAAGAACTCGGCCTGATCCAGCCTGTATTCGATGGTGTCCACGTAGCCTAGATAATAGGGACTGTCGCTGCTCGGATTCCAGCTGGAAGGACGAGGCAGGCTGGCCGCTAACATCGCGGCTTCATTCTCAGTAAGCGCCGATGCGGACTTGCCAAAATAATGTTCCGCCGCTGAGCCCACACCGTAAATGCCGGGTCCGAACTCGGCAACGTTCAAGTAGATGTCTAGTATCCGCGATTTCGACAATTCCCGTTCAAGGCGGCGGGTCAACCACACTTCCTTCAACTTGCGGAGAGGATTTCGTGAGGGTGAGAGCCACAGGTTTTTTGCGGTTTGCTGCGTGATCGTGGAGGCTCCCCGAAGTGCTTCCCGTTCCCGAACTGCCTCCCTGACTGCGGCTCCGATTTCCGCTCGAGAGAAGCCTGAGTGCGAAAAGAACTCGATGTCCTCGGCAACAACCGCGGCACGTTTCATGTGCACGGATATCTGTTGGTAACAGACCCATTGCCATCGAAGCGGCGGTAGCGTGGAGTCTGACTCGAAACGCCTCTCAAAACGTTTGATGAACGCGGTGGTCTTTGGGTTTTCTGAGGCGAGTTGCTCTGCGTTTGGGAGCGTGAGCCACGTGAAGAAGAGGCCGATTAGTGGAATGACGATCGCGATCAGAAGTGCGATGCCTATCCTCTTGATAATACGTTGTCTCGCGCTCAACACCCGGAGCCTTTGACCGTGTTGTTCCCCATGCAGGAAAAGGTCGCGGGCACCTCATGGGCGAGGCAAGGTCACTCCGCCCTCAACACCTCCACCGGATCTACTCGACTCGCCCGTTTTGCGGGCAGTAAACTCGCCACCACACAGACCGCGATCAGTAGCATTGCCGCCAGGCCATAGGTGAGGGGATCCGACGCCTCGATCGCAAAGAGGAAACTCGAGAGGAACCGACTTGTCCACATTGCGAGCAGCAGCCCGGCTGTCGTCCCTGCCACCGCCATCAGCATACTACCGCGCAAGACCATCCCCAGGAGGCTGTTCTCCCGCGCGCCGAGGGCCAAGCGAATACCTAGCTCGCGGGTTTGCCGTGCCACGCCCTGGGCTGCCACACCGAACACGCCTCCGGCTGCGAGAACGACCGCGGTGACAGCAAACAGAATCATCAGCAGAGTTCTGTAGCGTTCCTGGCTGCCGGATTCGGCCACGAGAGATGCCATGGTCTTCATACGCGTGACCGGCACATTGGGGTCGACCGACCAAACGGCTTGCCGAAGTAAAGGCAGCAGCAAAGAAGGCTCCACGCTCGTTCTCGCCACAAAACTCAGTTCAAACGTTTGATGCTGGCTTTGCGGTAGAAAAGCCATCGGTTCCACTTCGACGTCGAGCCCCGCGTGTCTGACGTTGCCCACAATTCCAACTATAGTCCACTCTTCGTTACCGAGTTCCACCGTCGCGCCCACTGGCGATTCGTCATGCCAGTACCGGCGGGCCATGGCCTCGTTTATCACCATCACTTTGGGGTCATACGCATCATCGGCTTCGGTGAGGCCACGTCCCGCAAGCACAGGGACGCCGAGTGTCTCATGGTAGTGAGGTAGGGCCGTGCCTCGCCACGCCTGCGGGTTGGGCTCGTCCTCGGCGGTCTCGCGCCCGACAATGCGAAACCACAGTACGGGTGTCTCTACCTCGAAGGCAGCTCCGAATGGGAGAGCCGCGGTGCCGCTAGCTCGTTGCACTCCGGGTACTGCCTCGAGCCGCTGCTGCACGCTTAGGAAAAATTCCGTGGCATCTGTGCCAGATGGGTATCTGGTCTCCGGCAGCGGCACGTGAAAGGTCGCGAGGTTCGCCGCCCGAAGGCCTGTTTCGACCGCA
>JBDHHK010000355.1:0-2957 GCA_039589395.1 Gemmatimonadota bacterium | reverse complement strand
GAAAGAAAGCCCCCGGCATTGCCGGGGGCTTTTGCTTTGATCGTCAGGTGGAGAGTCACCTCAACGCGTATTGTCTCGCAGATCCCGCCGGAGCCGTTCGAGCGTGTTTGCCTCGACCGGATATGCGGTTTCGAAGGTTGGCCCTGATATCCCGGTTGCCGCCGCAGCAGCCAAAAACGTTGCGCGATAGTCGTCCGCCAAGCCGGCGCCACCATCTGCGAGTAGCTCAGCACCACAGCGCACTGCCAATCGACCGCTCAGGCGCTCTGCGTTCACCCTGTCTCGCGATATCCCGAGTGCTGCCACAACACCGCTCGCTACAGGATAGCAGAGTTCCTTCAGCAGATAAGCGCTGATCCCCAATCCAGTTCCGCTAAAAGCAGACGAAACCGCAAAGACGTTGTCTTCGGTACTTTCCGGGTCGCCTGCGAAGACCCGCCCCTCTGGACCCAGGGCAGCCGACACCATGACCAAACCACCCGACATCTGTCGGCCGTCGAGAAACCCCGCCACAGCAGGCGCGACCCGAAGGTGCCATTCTCGTGACGCCTCGGCGGCGGCTTCGCTTTGGCGTGTGGACGATTCAGCAGAGTAGTCGCGCAAGAATACTTCCCACTCCTCCTCGAGAACGTCGGCGTACTCGGCGAGAACCTGTCGTTGACTGCGGCTCCGAAATACTGACTCCAGCACGCTCGATGCAAATGCCGCTTCCTCGTACGCAGATCGGGCGCCGCTTCCTGCCGCTACCTCTGAGAACACTTCGAGGACAGTCTCCGGTCGTGCGGTGCCGAAGTAAAGCGGTAAGAAATGAAAGAGCTCGAAGGTGCTGTCGCGCTCAAAAGCCTCGAGAAAGCTCCCTGCCTGCCTATCCAGGCGCGTGGGGTAGATGCCTCTCGCTTCTTTCGCCGCTCGAACCCTCGCTGCATAGTCGCGATCGTAGAGCGGCAGGGACGAGAATCCTTGCAGGCCCACCACGGCGAGCCCGTGGAAAAGCAGGTCGGCGCTCTCCACCGTTCGAAATTCCCAGGTCTCACTCGATCGCTGTGCACTTAGCTCCGTAGAAATCCCTAAACAACACGCCGCTGCCATGGCGGTCGTGGCGGATATCACTTTTGGCGTCAGGGACCTGCGGTCGGTGAGAAAACGACGGGAAAATCGATGTCGCGATGTCGCAAGATCAGAGGAATCAAGCATTGTTCTCCCTATCAGTTCCTTGACGATTGATACACCTCTCGAATACCCTCAACACGAATTCGTGATCCCCTGCGGCCAATACTTCAACGCCCATAGTACACTGTCGGCATCGCTGAAATGGATCTGTTGCCACCGGATGTTTTCAGGATGAAGGAGTTTTCGGCCGAGTGTTGAAGACTAACGCCGGTGATCGTCTACCGCGACAACAGTCCAGTGCCTAGAATACGCCTACCTGACTTCGTTCCTGGAAAGTCCCAATACAGACCTTTCACGGAGGACTTTGCCGATGCTGGCGCGAATCGCCCATGCCGCGTATGCAGCCGTATGAATGTTGAATGTTATTGGCCGCCAAATCACGCCGATGTACGCGGACTTGACGCCGATTGGCGTTTTGGTGGGAGGGGCGGGGAAACATCAGCGTCTGTCCGCGATGTCCGCGGCTAACTCAATAATGGGGCACCGATCACATTGGAATTCGACAATCCACTAAGGCCGTTCCTTGAGGGCGGGGGCGTAGTGGTGCTGGACGGTGGCTTCGCTACCGAACTCGAAGCTCGTGGATGTGATATTGCCGACAGCCTTTGGTCGGCGAAGATGCTGCTTGAAGATCCTGACATCATCAGGACGGTTCACCTCGACTATCTGGCGGTGGGAGCCGACTGCATCGTGTCCGCCAGCTACCAAGCGACGATCGAAGGATTTAGGAAAAGGGGGCTCAGCGAGTTCGAAGCGCTGGAGACTATCGCGGCTTCGGTTCGTTTGGCGATCGATGCGCGTGAGTCGTTCTGGGCAAACGACCGGAATCGTGGTGGCAGAATTCGTCCACTGGTGGCGGGGAGCGTTGGTCCGTACGGTGCGTACCTCGCGGATGGCTCCGAGTACGACGGACGTTACGGCATGTCCCGTGAACAACTCGTGGCGTTTCACCGCGACCGCTGGCTTTTGCTCGCGGAGAGCGGAGCCGACCTGCTTGCGTGCGAGACCATTCCGTCGTCGGAGGAGGCGCTGGCGCTCGACGACCTATTGAAGGAAACCCCTGACGTTGTTTGTTGGTTCAGCTTCAGCTGCAAGGACGTCGAGCATCTCCATGATGGCAGTCGTCTGGAGGACGTGATCGCCCCGCTGGACGAATCCAAGCAGGTGGTGGCTGTCGGGGTGAACTGTACTCCGCCGTCGCTGATTCCGGGGCTTATTGCGACCGTGAGGCGGGCGACCGAGAAGCCGATCGTCGTTTACCCAAACTCCGGCGAGAAGTGGGACGCTACCACAAAGACATGGTCGGGCATAGCGGACCCGGTTGATTTCGGTGAGGCTGCAAGGGATTGGTACGATCTTGGCGCGAGGCTCGTAGGCGGCTGCTGCAGAACGGGACCGGAGCACGTGAGGACGGTGCGTGAGGCGTTAATTAGCCGCGGATGAACGCTGACGAACGCTGTTGTTGTTATGGGATGGGTGGGGCACCCAATCACTGTTGTTCTCCGCGTTCTTCAGCGTCGATCAGCGACCGGTCAACACGTGTCATCCTCAATTCACGACTCATAGGCACGAGATGCCAATGGAAGAGCACCAAATAAACGTCACCCGAACCGCCCGCTACTACACGCTGGGCGATATCGAAAGTGAGCCGAGCGAGGTGTGGTTCGTGTTGCACGGCCACATGTATCTGGCGAGGCATTTCATCCGATATTTCCGGGTCCTCGAGGGCCCGAAAAGGTTGATCGTTGCACCGGAAGGGCTATCACGTTCATACGCCAATCATGAAG
>JBDHHK010000354.1:0-2977 GCA_039589395.1 Gemmatimonadota bacterium | reverse complement strand
CGCCAGCGCACCCACTGTCACCGCCGAGATGATAGCAATTGCGGATTCGGGGCCCAAAGACAGTGTACGAGAAGTGCCGAAGAAGGCGTAGGCAATCATCGCCAGCGGTACCGCATAGAGCCCGTATACCGGCGGCACCCCGGCGATCCCGGCGTAGGCAAGCGCCTGGGGTACCGTCATCGCCCAGACGGCCAGCCCGGCCATGATATCCGTCCGCAGCCACGCGCGCTCGTATTGCGGCAGCCATGTGATGATCGGGAGTATTACGCGGAGGAACTCCCGGGGGTTGGACCGGCTTTTCTCTGATGGGGTCATGTTGAGCACCTCCTGCTCCCGGCTGAGCCACGTTCTGCAAAAAACCCGCGAACAGGCCCACACCAAGAATCGCGAAGCCCAATAGGACGATCGTCAGGACTAGCAGCCCGGGTACGACCATCATCTTGAACGTGAGGCTAAGTATCTCCGTCATTCGGGAGCGGTCAAGTTGTCGTAAATCGGGGCCACGCGTATTGAACGGATCTGGTAAACAAAGACCACAGATACACCCCCCCTATAACCAGCGTTTAGGTTCAGACGGGCATTTTTTCCAAGACGCCCAGATCGCCAAGGCCCCAGATCATCAGCTGGACCGCCAGGGCCGCCAGCAGCAACCCCACGATGCGCGTCACAACTTGAAGAGCCGATGGGCCGATCAGGCTAATGATCCGGTGTGCAGCGAGTAAGACGACGAAGTTGAACGCCATAATCCCGATTATCAGCCCGGCAATAAGCAGCACCTCGTTGATGTTCGTGGCCGTGGCCGTTATGGTAACGATAGCGACAATACCCTGCGGCGTGGCCATCAGCGGCATCGCCAGCGGGTAAATCCCGATGTCGGTTGATTGTGCGGTGTCGGCGTGATGGTCGTGGTTTGACTCGTCGCCTATCACCATGCTGAGGGCGTACAACAGCAGGATCAGGCCGCCCGCCATCTTCAACGCGGGTATCGAGACGTGAAACGCTTTTAGCAGGAACTCGCCTGCAACCACGAAGAGGATACCCACAATGGTTGCCGTCACCACCGTCTTGATCGCCACGCGGCGCCTGAAGCCGGAATCGGCGTCGGCCGTCAGCGCCATGTAAACGACTGTTGCCTTCAGCGGTCCAATGGTGACGAAAAAAACCATCAATATGTCTAGTGCGCCAAGTTGCATCGAATCCGGACCTCCTTCCGGTAGTTCCGCGGTTCCAGTAAGTTACCATCCACACCAAAAAGTGCGCGTTCAAGCAAAACACTGACCGCATATAGTTCACATTATTGCAGTTCATTCTGGCCGCGGGAGACGAACGCCCCCCGCAGCCATCCGGATTTAGAACCATCTTCGGCGGTTAAATCCCTGCGAGAGATGAGGAACTGTCAGCAACCTGCAGTGGATAGGGAGTAAGCGGCTTCATGGTCGTTGGTCCTTCACCCTTCGCCAACAGCTCCACACGCCCTTTCAACCAGGCCTCTTCTTCCTCGGTCATGTTCAGCAGAGGTGACCTCACCTTGTGGCCGCTGACGACGCCCTTGAGCTCCAACCAGTACTTCCAGAAGGCGACGACGTAAACACCCTTGCGGTAATTGGGCCAAAAGAACTCGTTCAGGAGTTGCCGGCCGGGCTCGATCTCGTTGTATTTGTTCAAGCCTTCTTCCCACTTGCCGGCCATGATCAGGTCGGAGTATTCGCGAATCGGCGTATAACCAGGTTCTTGCAGGAGCCACAGGTGCCAACAAGTGCACATGACTGGATTCCTCATCACCTTCATCTCTTGAGGCCAGTGGTCTTCCAGCGGGTCGCTGACCCAGATTTTGTAGTCAGCTTTCCGCTCAACGTCAGAGCACCACATCAGGTCCGGGCGACCATCTTTGACTCCGACAATATTCGGAATCTCAAGCGCGAGCCCCGCGAGCGTATCCGAGGTGGCAAGGTGGGACAGGGGGCTGTCGTAGAAGACGGCTCCGATTTCCAGCTTGTCGCACACTTCTCTCCACCACTCTTCGATGGCCTGCTGAGTGGCGCACTGGAAATACGAGGAGAGCAGCACCACCAGGTCGCAGCCGACTTCCTGAGCATGCTGAGACAGTATAATCGCCTCTCTCGCAGAGTGATGGGCTGTCTGCGGCATGAGGGCGATTTTTCCTTTGGCTTCATCGACCACGATCTCCACCACCTTCATCCGCTCTTCTCGCGTCAGTGAGTAGAACTCCCCGACGTTCCCCAAGAAGAACAGCCCGTCGTTCTTGGTGTCGATGATATATCGGACGGTATTTCTGAGATCCTCCTCATGAATCTCCAACGTGTCGTCATGGAAGGGTGTCGGAATGGTTGCGATCAGCCCGGCACGACCACTACAAAAGGTTTCCATCGACCACTGTTTGGCATCTTTTTTGCTGCTGTATTTCATTTATATTCTCCTTTTTGTTTTAGATTTTCTCCGAAGGGACTATTGTCAGATGGGTTCTTTGCCAACGTCTTTTGGTAACACCTCCTTTCCACTAGTCTAATTTCCGAACATGATATCTCGTAACTATCCCCTTAGCTTTTCCAATAGCTCCATCCCAGCCGAATTCCATACCGTGTGGAACTTAATTTCAGGCGGTTCGCACGAAATTTCCATCAGAGCCAGGACCTTTTTGTATTCGCTCGAGCAAATGTGTCGGTCCAGATACGCCTGGGATATCCACTTTTCAACCAAGATAATGCTGTTTTCTTTATCCAGTTCCTGAAAGCCATGACAACTTATACACCCAGGTTGGTGACATGCTGGCCCCATATACATACGAAGGATTTCCAGGGCTTCCCCAAGTTTTCGATCGGGGATAACTATCTCTAGGCTTGATATGATCATCTGATTTGGGTTTCTATACTTGTCTTACCTTTTTTATTAGCTCTATCCCGGCAATATTCGATACCGTGATGAAATTGACTTCCGGTGGCTCCCTCGACAGATCCAT
>JBDHHK010000353.1:0-2992 GCA_039589395.1 Gemmatimonadota bacterium | reverse complement strand
GGTGGCGGCGCCGTCGTTGGACAGGGTCCGGCCATTCCTCAGATCCTTGTTGGCTGCGGTATTCAAGGTCAGCGTGGTCGTGGCTACCGTGTTCCCGCCATCAGTCATCAGGCCACCGCTCCAAGTGAGATTGGTTGCGGTGAGTGTGCCGGTACCGTTGATAGTCCCGCCCGACTGCACAAAGTCGGCGAAGGTGACGGCGTCCGAGCCTGCGACGGTGATCGTGCCGCCAGAGAGGGTAGCTATACCGGTTCCGGAGACAGCGAAGCCATTCGCCAGCGTGTAAGCGCCACCGATGATGTCTAGGGTCCCCGGTGAATCCAGAGTGATCCCGGCGGTAAGTGTCCCAACGGTGCCGAGGTTGACAATCCCCGTATTGATGGTGAATGAGGCCCCCGTCTGATTCAGGAGGTTGAGGTTTATGGTAACCGTGCCCGAACCAGACGTGCGATTCAACGTTCCAAGATTGTCGAGCTGAGATTGGGTGCCGCCAAACGTGTTTGAGATCTGCACGTCGCTGGTGGCCGTGATGTTCAGTGTACCTGTGGATTCATTACGGAAGAACGACCCCGAGCCGGTTCGAACATTTCCGGCAGACCACGTGGTGGTGCCGACGTTGGACAAAGTCCGGCCACCGGTGAGATCCTTGTTGGCTCCGGTATTCAGCGCCAGCGTGGTGGTCGCTACCGTGGTCCCACCGCCGGTCATCGTTCCGCCGCTCCAGGTAAGATTCGTGGCGGTGAGGGTGCCGGTGCCGTTGAGTGTTCCGCTAGTCTGGGTGAGATCAGGGAACGTCACGGCGTCCGCTCCGGCGACCGTGATGGTAGCACCGGAGAAGTTGGTCATACCGGTACCGGACACGGCGAATCCATCGTCTAGCGTGTAGCTGCCGGCCGTAAAGTCGAGTACGGCGGGTGCTGTGACGGCGATGCCCGCAGTCAACGTCCCGACACCACCGAGGTCCAGGGTGCCGGTGGCCACGGAGAATAGCGCGCCAGTCTGATTCAAGAGGTCGATGTCAATGGTCACGCGTGTGGACCCGATAGTCCGCTGCACCGTCCCGAGGTTGTCGAACTGGGACTGGGTACCACCAAACGCGTTGGAGATCAGGACATCGGTGGTCGCAGTGATGTTGAACATACCGGTGGACTCGTTCCGAACAGTCGACCCGGAACCGGTCCTGATATTCCCGGCAACCCATGTAGCGGTGCCTACGTTGGAGAGCGTGCGGCCGCCGGTGAGATCCTTGTTGGCTGCAGTGGTGAAGGCCAGCGCGGTGGTTACGGTCGTGGTGCCGGACCCTGTCATCGTACCGCCACTCCAGGTCAGGTTGTCGACCGTGACAGTGCCCGTACCACTCAGCGTACCAGCCGTCTGCGTGAGGTTGGCGAACGTAGCCACATCCGGCGTCACATTGGTGAGGATGGCCCCGCCTTGAAGCGCAACCGTCCCCGCGCCGGTTGCGGCGAATCCGGGGTTCATCGTGTGCGTACCGGAGGTCGGAGCGAAGATTGCGGTGCTTGCCACCACCAAGGATCCCCCAAGGGTACTCGATCCACCCAGGTCGAATGTGCCCGTATTCACATTGACGGAGCTGGCGCTCACGAACGTGATATCGATCGTGCTAGTGCCCGTACTATTGATGTTCAGGATATTCGCATTCGTGAACTGGGACATCGTGCCCCCGAATGCATTGCTCAGCAAGCCAGCACCTGTGATGGAAAAGATCCCAGTGGCATCGTTGCTGATAGTCGCATTGCTTCCGGTTCGAATGTTGCCGTCGTCCCATGTCGCCATGCCGGCGTTGGCCAGCGTGTAGCCAATGAGGTCCTTGTTCGAGGGTCCGGTGATATCGAGCGTGGCGGAGTTTTGCACCTGCGTCGTGCCGGTGCCGTTGAGCTGGCCGCCCGACCAGGTCATGGAAGACGTCACGGCGAGGGTGCCGCCCCCACCCAACACACCGCCGCTCACCGTGAGATTGGTAGTGCTGAGTGGTGAACCGTTCAGATTGAGTGTTCCACCGGCGATTTGAGTTGTGCCGGTCACGCTATGCGTACCGCTCGCGTTGGTGGTGCCGCCGGACACGAGGACCGTGCCGGCTCCGGTGATTTGTGACGCTGGGTCGAGGGTGCGAGTCGCGCTGCCCGAGAACTGCAGTGTCGCCCCGGACAATGCGGTGAAGGCCCCAATGCTGGTTCCACCGCCACCTATGTCCAGCGTACCGGTACTGACGTCGACAGTGCCGCTGTTGTTCACATTGACGTCGACGTTGGCGATCCCGGCGCTGGCCGACGTGATGGCGCCCAAGTTATCGAACTGCGACATCGTGCCGCCAAACGCGTTGCTGTAGGTGGCGTTCGCCGACATATCGAAGGTGCCGGTCCCGTCATTCCGGATAGTCGATCCGCTGCCCGTCCGGATACTGCCCTCGTCCCATGCCGCCGTACCGGCGTTGGCCAGGGTGTAGCTAATGAGGTCCTTGTTTGCGGGTCCGGTGATGTCAAGTGTGGCACCGAATTGCACTTGCGTCCTGCCGGCTCCAACGAGTTGGCCACCCGTCCAGGTCATCGATAACGTCACACCGAAAGTGCCAGTCCCGCCCAGCACACCGCCGCTGACGATGAGATCAGCTGTGCTCAGAGATGAACCGTTTAGGTTGAGTGTTCCGCCGGAGACCTGGGTCGCACCGGTTACGCTATAAGTGCCGCCCACGTTGGTGGTGCCGGCGGTGACCAATACTGTGCCTGCTCCTGTGACTTGTGATCCCGGGTCGAGGGTACGAGTCGCGCCGCCCGAGAACTGCAGGGTCGCCCCCGACAATGCGGAGAAAGTCCCAGCGCTGGTTCCCCCGCCCCCGATGTCCAGCGTGCCGGCATTTACGTCGACCGTGCCACTGTTGTTCACATTCACGTCGATGTTGGCGATCCCGACGCTGGCCGACGTGACTGCGCCCAGGTTGTCGAACTGCGACATTGTGCCGCCGAACGCGTTG
>JBDHHK010000352.1:0-2995 GCA_039589395.1 Gemmatimonadota bacterium | reverse complement strand
TCATACATACTTTCCCTTGATTACTATTTCACCAACTCGATCTCACCCGGGCGCCAGGTCTTTTTGATCAAGGGGAGGCGTCACTCGACGGGTTCGTCATAGATGTCGCCTTTGATCGCGACGAGATGTGGGACCACGTCGCCGCTCCAGCCCTGCTGAGCATACAGATCAATCCTCTTGATGACCCGAACCGGCTGACTTGCCGAGAAGTCGTATCCCACGAGATCGAAGTACACGTCCGACGGCGCAATCAGGGACTTCCAGCGATAGTGCTTGTTCGTCAGGTCAGAGATCGACTGGAAGTAGGTCGCGGCTCCGTAGGATTGGTCGGGATGCTGGAGATTGGCAATCATCTTTTTAGCCGCCTCTTTGTCCTCGTCCGGGGTCGGCAGACCTGCGGGAAAGGCAACGTTGCCGAGTGCGGAGTACATGAACCCATACGCGGTAGCGGCATCGCCCCCACGCGGCTCTGGAAAATGCCTGACCCAGTAGTCGGCGCGAACGAAACGGTCGGATCCGGTCCAGCTTACGGGCAGCTTGGATTGCTTGACGTTCTTGTACTTCGCAGCGTTCTCCAGCTGTTGCTGATAGGAGGGTGGATTGGTCAGGATGCGGTATTGTCGGCCGTGGAAAACGTTCACCTTACCCTTTTGGATCTCGATGATGGCCGAATCCCCGGTGGCGTCCGCCATGGCTAGGTGTTTAGGCGTGGCGTAGCTGTAGCCCTTGCGTCCTTTCACCGAGACTAAATGAACCTGGGTCTTGATCGCGTCGACGGCTTCGGCGACCGTGGCGAAATTGTCGAGCACGAAGCTCACCCAGTGGTCCTCGTCCAGCTCTAGCTTCGTTGCGTCGGGCTTCACGCTCTCATTCGGGTCGCCATCCAGGTAGAACAGGGTGCGGGCCGTCAGACCCGCCTCGTTCATGCCGTCATTCGGGAAGCGGTTGTTTGCATAGATGGCGACATTGCCGTACTTGACTGTCCAGTTAATGGCTTCGGACTTTTTGGCTTCGTCCTCCGTGCCGGTGCGCTTCATGCCACGTGGCGTGGCGACGAGCGTCGGGTCGGAGGCGGACACGTAATCCTCGTTGCGACCGACGATCAAGGGCCCGTCACCACTCGTGTTCCAGAATATCCGGGTGCAGGCTTCAACCTCGGCCCAGATGCCTAGGAGCAAGCCAATGCCGATGGCCAGAACTGCGAAATTTCTCATTTGTGTATTCACAATAACGCTCCTTTTCTGCATTAGTTTTCGTCCTTCTCTTCTGTGGTTATCTTTAGTTTTCATACGCCTCTCTCCTTTCTCAGAATGTGATTTGCGCACGAAGGCCGAGGGTAACGGCATTATCGACATCGCTTGAGCCTGGATTAACGATGTACTGGATGTGGGGGCTCAAATGAAACCACGGTGTCACCCGTGCGCGGTAGTAGGCCTCAAGTGCGCCTTCATATGACTCGTCGAACTCCGCACCTCTCGTGAAGCTCTGCGCCCAGCCGACGGCCAGAACGTCCCGATCTCGTCCCGGAATCAAACCTTCGTATTGCGTGCCGATGCTCCAGAAATGCTTGATCGCCTGATCGTTCGCGTATCCGTAGCGAGCGAAAAGGCCGAGCCCCTGTTCTTTCGTGCCCGACTCCCGATACAGGAGCTGTGCCATACCGAGGTAGATGCCATCGGCAGACGGGGCGTCCTCGAATTCCGAGTTCCAATAGCCAGCGTAGTAAAGACCAGGCAGGCCACCAGGTTGTGCGACGAAGCCAGTCTCTACGAGGAACATCCACTTGTCAAAGTCGTTTGAGCCTAATAAGGTGAATGCCTCCGCGGTTGTACTCACTCCGGCCGCGGCAACGTAGAATCGATCGACCGGCTCGACCAAAAGCACGGCGCCCGGGCCGCTCTCTGGAAATGGAATACTGGCGTTATTGACCAGCCCCAGGTCAAGAAATTGCGTACCCTGGAAGTTGGCGTACGGCATGGCGTCGAAGGACACATTCTGTCCATGGAAATCGAAACTGTTCTGTGAGACGTCTTCCTTTCCGATTCGGATGCGGAGTCGCTTCTCCAGGAACGTCTGCTCGAACCACAGCTGTGTAAGTCCGATCGCCTCATCTCCAAGAGTCAGGGTGTCAACGGGCATCAGCGCGCCGACCGCCTCGTTGATTGAGTCATCCCAGCTGCCGTCGACTCGGGCAAACAGCGAAGCGCCTTTAAGCCCGATCATCTTTTCAAGGTCGAAGTGGTTCGCAAAGAAGTAGACACCGCTGGAACCGTCATCGGATTCAAGTCCGCCGGAGGCAATCCCCTGGTAGAGCATCCACAAGTTAAGGGTCGATTCGATGCCGGCCTCGCTGAGCTTGGGGCCGAGGCCGAAGTACTGATTGGTGAGCGTGTTCCGCTCGGGGTGCGGACGCAGGTACGTCCGCCGGTTGAGCGGGACATGCCCGGACCCCCTTGAACCAACGGGTGAAACGGGTTCACTTTGGTCTGGTGTGTGCACGACCGCCCCTGTCTCGCTTTCTGTTTTGACTGAGCCATCCTCGACCGTAGCGTTACGCCCCCCCAAACCCTCCCCGCTGACTTTTGCTGCTAAACCGGCAACGAGAAACACCAAAACCAAGAATTTGACACAACGCTTGTCAGGGACCCCAGCGTTACTGCTATCCTTTATTTCTGTCATTCTTCTTACGAGGCGACTGACGGTTCTGGCCGATTCGTACGTGGTTTCTTTCATAACTATTTAACCTTCTCGATGTCGTCCAACTTCCACGTCTGCTCGACGACACTCTTCCCAGGCCCGTAGAGTCGGAAGATCGGGAAGAAATCCTCGCCGGTCTGTACCCATTTGTTTTCCTTGGGCGTCACTTCTTCATGACCGGTGTCGGCATCTTGTACGAGCCGTCGACCAAGGGCATCTTTGGCCCATAGAACCGCGCCGCGAATCGGAAGTCGCCTGCGGGCGCCGGGAGCCAGTTCTTCAACTGCTTCGGATCCCT
>JBDHHK010000351.1:0-3010 GCA_039589395.1 Gemmatimonadota bacterium | reverse complement strand
CGGGAGATACTTCTTTCGGGTGACCGCGTCCGATCTACCCAGCAATCCACCTAACAGTGCTCGTCAGGCAGAACTGGTCAGTGCGCCAGTGCTGATCGATAACACGCCGCCGCTCGTCTCCGCTAGTGCTCCGAACAGGACGGGTGCGCGAGTAGAGATCCAATTCGAAGCGGTAGATGCGGCCGGCGTCTTGCGGCGCGGGGAGTATTCGCTTGACGCCGGGCGGTGGACGCCTTTAGAAGCTATGGACGGTGTGATCGACTCCCCGCGGGAGCGCTTCCTGTTGCGTCTGGGCAACCTCGCTCC
Source organism: Gemmatimonadota bacterium (assembly GCA_039589395.1). Lineage (GTDB taxonomy): Bacteria > Gemmatimonadota > Gemmatimonadetes > Gemmatimonadales > GWC2-71-9 > JBDGYW01. The sequence goes on along the minus strand of JBDHHK010000351.1, from coordinate 2,704 downwards.
CGGAGAGCGGCTGTTTGTAGTCCGCGTCTACGACGCGGCGGGCAACGCCGGCCTGGCGAAGGTGGTGCTGCGTCTACCCTAGAATCTCGATTCGCACGGGTTGGCCCGCTCGCCGTGTACGGTGAGGCCGACTTCAACCTCGCCTCGCGCCTGCAGGCTTCTGGGTATCAAGACATTGACTTGATCGAGGCCGGGCCATTGCCCTTGCTCGCCAGCATATTCGATCTCAGCCGGTTCTCCTCCGATCGTCACCTCGACAGCTTCTGTTGCCGAGAGCCCTCGAATACCGGTCCCGTATAGCACCAGAACGACCGAGGCCGTGTCTCTGTCGAGATCAATAGGAACAGCCACGTTCGCTGAGGTAGTTCAATTGACTCGGCGAGACAAAGAAGAGTGGGGTAGTCGCTTGAGCGCCGGTGCTGTCGGTGATGTGAACCTCGGTCCCTGCCAGGGAAGACGGCAACGGGATGGTCCTCGCCGCTTCTGTATGCGTTGCGAGATTCGGCCCAAAAGCGGCGGCGATCGATGCGGGGGCCAGTGCCGAACCACTGAAGCTGGCTGCTGAGACGCTTGTCACAGTGTCTGCGGTCAGATTCAGAACCAGCTCCGACGACAGCAGGTTGTACCACGCCTCCGCCATCAGCCGGTCGCCTTCCGCATTGGTGTGAGCACGGTCGGCCGCGTAGCAATCCGGAAAGCAGCACCAGTGCAGATCGTGCTGTTCCGGCCCAGACTTGATGTAAGCCTTGCCGGCAGCTTCGGCCGAAGCCATCAGCGCTCCGACGGCGAACTGCTCGTTGTATGCAGGTATGAGGTTGGTGGGCTTGTAACGATGGCTGCTGAAATAGATCATCATGGCGCCGTTGCCGTTGCTGTACAAATGGTCGGCCATGGACTCCGTGTTCTCGACGAACAGCACAAAGTGTGGGTCGCTGGGATCCGGAGTCTGGATCGGGCGCCGGGCGTTGTTGGACGTCAGCACCAGAGCGATCGTCGGATGCACGCGCTCCCGGAGAATCCTTTCGATGGCCTCGTAACCTCGCTCGCCGGGCGTGGCCCAGCGGAAAGCTTCATGCCCGTCGATCCAGTTGTTCTTCACAATGTACTTCTTGCCGCCAATGGGGTTGTCGTCGAGCATCTGCTGCAAGAAGGTGTGGTAGCCACGATTCTCACTGTGCCCGATGATCTTGAGCTGGATCGTGTCGTATTTGCTGATATCGACCTGCGAGGGCGCGGCGCCGTTTGTGTAGGGCAGTGGCGTGCCCGGAACGCGGGTCTCGCAATCGGTGGGCGGCTCCGGTGCGTTCTGGGCTCGAGCGGACTCCGGCGTAAAGAAAAGTAAGCCGAGACCGACGAGTAGTATCGGACACGTTCCTCCAAGACGATCCATAATTATTCCCTGCGGTGCCATGATACCGAGTACGGCTGGTTGTGGTCCGATGCGCCGGCCTGTCGGGCGCAACTGGGGCGGGTCTCCAGCCCCGCGGCCCGACGCCCACGGATGTGCGAGATCACCGGTGAGTCGCCTACCGAGAAACCCGAATCACGAACGATGCCGACACGCGGTGGTTGTCGCCGCCCTGGGCAGTCAACGTGTAGCGGGCATCGTTTTTGGGAGCAACCTCGAGACAGCGGCTCAGAGACGGCTTGATAGGCTCAATTTCCGGCTCGATGTATACGGACTTTGCGTTGAGCACTCCGTAACAGAGAATGGCTTTCTCCCCCCGGACGAGGATTCCGGGAGTAGCGTAAAAGTGGAGAATCTTGACCGCACTTGCCTCGGCCAGCCACTCTGGAACTCTGGACGCGGCTTCTTTTCTGGCCTTCTCGGCGCGCTCCAGTTGGCGGTTGGCGATGTAGCGCGTGCCGAACGTCCATGTCAGGTACAACAACGAGATCGCTACTGGCACGTACATGAGCCGCACCAGCTTGCGCATAAGGCCTCAGCTTGGGCGAGGCGGGTCGGGCATGCCTTGCCTCACCGTTCCACGTCGAAGAAGATCCGTGCGGTTGCCCGGTATTGCAGAACTTTGTCGCCGTCCAACGCCATCTCAAGGCTACCGACCCGCGCCCACCTGATTCCTCGCACGCTCTTGGCTGCCGCCTGGACAGCGTTCTCGGCAGCCTTGGCAAAACTCTCCGTGGAAACACCAACAACTTCGATCACTTTCTGAGCCATCTACTCCTCCATGAATCGGAGCCAGTATAGCAGAACGCCAGTCAGGCAACGTGTTTCGAGCGAGCTTTGGAGTTTGCAAAGAGTCGTCCCTGAAGGGGCACGGTGTGGCCAGAACCCGCGAGCTCTTCGGAATACAACCGCATCAGGTTCGCAGGGGCATCGCGCCTCGCCACGCCGAGCAGGCCCGCAAGCTGTAAGGCGTTCAGTACAGACTTGCCCGCGGCGTCATTGGTGGTAATCACGTAGGTGCTGGCCGCATGCGCTGATATGTGTTCAATCCTCGTTTTCCATTGCTCGAGCTCTGCGGGAGTGTAGAGATAGTCGTTTACCCGGACGACCGAGCCTCCGTTGCCAAACTCCTGCTGCCAGTAGCGCGGGTTGCGGCCGTGCAGCCGCACGGAGCCGATCGAGGAGGTGGCAAAGGCTGTAGCCGGCATAGCCCGTGCGTACGCGGGCTGGTCGAGATTGGAGAATCCCACTCGGTAATCGATCAGCGTTCCTAGGGCTTCGTCGGCCATCCAACTG
>JBDHHK010000350.1:0-3997 GCA_039589395.1 Gemmatimonadota bacterium | reverse complement strand
TGCTTGGAGAAGAAGCCCGCCGACCGCTGGCAGAGTGCCGATGAGCTTCTGGCACAGTTGGAGGCGGTGGCTACTCCGAGTGGCGGAATGACTCCGACTACGACTCGGCCGGTGGCGACGGCTCGGGTGAGGGGTCGTAAACACTTCGTACGGACCACGGCTGTGGCGATCGCAGCAGTCGGAGTTGTGGTGGTGCTCGGCGGAATCTGGGTTGTCCCAAGGCTGCTCGGACCGAGAACAACCGAAGCCGAGACAGAACTCCCGCGCCTCGTTGTCCTCCCCTTCGAAAACCTCGGCGCGCCGGAAGACGAATCCTTCGCCGACGGTATCACTGGTGAGATTAGCGCTAGGCTCGCCGGGCTCGGCAATCTCGCGGTGATCTCGCGGCAAAGCGCGATCCAATACGAGAACACGGAGAAGACACCGCAGCAGATCGGTGAAGAGCTGGACGCCGATTACCTGCTGGAAGGCACCATCCGCTGGCAACACTCCGATACCGGCTCTAGTAGAGTGCGAATCACCCCGCAGCTCATCCGCATCGAAAACGACACGCAGATCTGGGCAGAGATCTACGACAGCCCGCTCACAGAAGTCTTTGCAGTACAATCTGACATCGCAGAACGTATGGTGAGCGCAATGGGCATAGCGTTGGGCGGCAATGAGGGTGAGTTGCTCGCAGCGATGCCCACTCAAAGCCTCGAGGCGTATGAGCACTACCTGCGCGGAAACGCCGCGTTCAACAAGGGTTTCCCCGGTCGGCCGGAACTACGGGAAGCGGTGGAAGAGTACGAGATTGCGGTAGCATCGGATCCCAGCTTTGCCTTGGCCTTTGCCAAGCTGTCCATCACGCACGGCAACATGTTCTGGAACTCGGGGATGTACGGTACTCCGGAGGAGGGTCTCGAACGCCTAGCGAGAGCCGGGGAGACCGCAATGGAGGCTCTGCGGCTAGATCCGGAGCTTCCCGAGGGACATGCCGCGTTAGGGGCATATTACTACTGGTGCTGTCGCGACTTTGATAGGGCACTCGCGGAACTCGATCTAGGTTTAGGACAGCATCCCAACAGCCCATTGTTGCTCATGCTTAGCGTTGGGCCACTCATGCGCAGTGGACAGATCGAGCGATCGGCTGAACTGTCCGCGAGAGCTTCAGACCTCGACCCGCTGGCCTTCCAACATGCCTTGTCTGCATTGCGGACGAACCTGGCTTTGAGGAACTATGACCTAGCGGAGCGATACATCGACCGATTTGGCGTGCTTTACCATGATGAATGGCCCATGGGGCACCTTTGGAGCGCCAAATTGGCGTTGCTGCGGGACGGTAATCCGGATGCCGTACGCCAAATCATTGAACAAGCTGAAGAGCACAGTGGTGTTGACTATTGGGAGATCGTTTTAGTGTCTGATCCACCGGTATCTCCGATGTCTCTCAAGAGAGTGCTTTGCACCCGAGAACCAGATGCTTGCCGACAAGCAACGACGCGAGCCACGCGTGATGCCTTCGGAGGCGGATTGCCAAATGTCTACCTCAAACTGGCAGAGCTGTACCACTGGGCGGGTGACGAGAGTTTGAGTCGCGTGTACTTCGACTCGGCGGCCACGGCGGCAGCTGCGAGGCACGAGGAGGTTTTGCGCTTGGAGAGGCCGGGCGTAGAACACTCGAGGCAGTTGAGGATGTATCAGTTGGAAGGAGGTTTGGCTTTGATTCACGCCGCGTTGGGCAACGAGGCGGTCGCTCTGCAGCACCTAGGCAGGCGCCAGGAACTGAAACCGATAGTAACCGATCGATGGGTCGTGTTGACCGATCGGGACTACACGTCGGAAGCCTACGTCAAACTCGGCGAATACGACGCCGCACTGGAAGAACTCGAATCGAGGTTGGCCACGCCGTCAGATTGGTCAGTCCCCTTGCTTCGCGTCGACCCCATGTGGGACCCGCTTCGTGATGACCCGCGGTTTCAGGCGTTGCTCGAGAGGTATGGGAACTAGGGCGGTAGGGCGGTAGGGCGGTACCGCAACACCCCTCAACCCCGCCCGGCGGTAGCGGGCGCTAGGCAAGTTCTCACTGCCCCAATCAATACAATCGGCCTTGCCCTAGCGCTTCACGCTTCCCATTCACATTTTAGGCGACCATGAGCGATCAGCTAACAAGCCTCAAAGCCGCACTCACCGACCGCTACGCCATCGAGCGAGAGCTCGGCCGTGGTGGCATGGCGGTGGTGTATCTCGCTCGTGATCAAAAACACGAACGTATGGTGGCACTCAAGGTGTTGAGACCGGAGCTAGCTGCTACGGTCGGCGCCGAGCGTTTCTTGCGTGAGATCAGAATCGCTGCTCAGCTAAACCACCCGCATATCCTGATGTTGATCGACTCGGGCGAGGTAAACGATTCACTCTATTACGTGATGCCGTATGTGGAGGGCGAGTCGCTACGAGACAAACTCGCCCGCGAACGCGAGCTGCCAATTTCAGATGCCGTACGAATCTTGAGGGACGTAGTGGACGCACTCGCTTTGGCTCACTCGCACGGGGTGATCCATCGTGACATCAAACCCGACAACGTGATGCTCTCTGGCCGTCATGCGCTGGTAGCAGACTTTGGTGTAGCCAAGGCACTGAGCCAGGCAAAAAGCACATCTGACTTGACGACCGCGGGGGTGGCGCTTGGCACACCGGCCTACATGTCGCCCGAGCAGGCTGTTGCCGACGAGCTGGTTGATTTTCGATCAGACATCTATGCGGTTGGAGCACTCGCGTACGAATTGTTGACCGGACGACCGCCGTTTTTGGGAACCACGCCTCAGATGGTGTTGTCGGCGCACGTGGCTGACCCGCCGGATGCTTGGAGAAGAAGCCCGCCGACCGCTGGCAGAGTGCCGATGAGCTTCTGGCACAGTTGGAGGCGGTGGCTACTCCGAGTGGCGGAATGACTCCGACTACGACTCGGCCGGTGCCCACTACCAGAGTGGGCAAGCGGAAGCGTTCCGTTCCAGCCACAGTTGTGACACTCGCAGCTGTAGCGTCTCTCGTGTTGCTCGGAGGGTTGTGGTTGGTTCCAAAGATATTCGGGCCGGGCTCGACCGTGGCAGAGGCGGACTTCGAACTGCCTCGCCTCGTTGTTCTGCCTTTTGAGAATCTCGGTGCGCCGGAAGATGATTACTTCGCGGACGGGATCACCGATGAGATCATGTCCCGCATTGGGCGAATCTCAGGACTGGAAGTGATCGCCCGCAGCAGCGCAATGCAATACAAGGGCACCGAAAAAACCGCCAGCCAGATTGCGGCAGAGCTGGATGTCGACTACCTACTCGAAGGGACGGTCCGCTGGAGCAAGCCCGCCGGCGCGGCGAGCCTAGTGCGTGTGAGTCCTCAGCTCATTCGCGGGACGGACGAGACGCAGGTGTGGGCTGAGCCGTTCCAGGCCGAGTTGACGGATGTATTCGGGCTTCAAGCGGATGTTGCAGAGATGGTGGCCAATGCGCTCGGCGTGTCGATCGGGAGTGGTGAAGCCGAGGAGATTCGAGACAGACCGACAGAGAACATGGAGGCGTACGAGCATTACCTGCATGGGAACTCGGTGTTTTACGAGAGCTACGGTTTGCGTGACGGTCTCGCCGACGCCATCGAGCAGTACGAAATGGCGGTGCAATTGGACCCCGGCTTCGCATTGGCCTACGCCAAACTGTCCTTGGCGGGCGGGGCCAGGGACGGATCACGGGCCGAGCGTCTCGCCAAGAGAAGGGAGTTCGCCGAGGAAGCCCTTCGATTGGATTCAGAGCTGCCGGAGGGGCAAGCTGCACTCGGGGTGTACTACCACGATTGCTGCCGAGACTTTGCGAATGCTCGTGAACATTTCGAAACCGCCTTGGCGAAGCGGCCAAATGATCCCTTCTTGATCTACCTGAGTGCCGGGCCCTATAGGGGAGGAGGCGACCTCGAACGTGCGGCCGCCCTCTTTGCTAGGGCTTCGGATCTCGATCCCCTGAGATGGCAGATG
>JBDHHK010000349.1:0-4822 GCA_039589395.1 Gemmatimonadota bacterium | reverse complement strand
CCCTACTCCGCTTGCAACGTCTTCACCGGATCAACGCGCACAGCTCGCGCGGCTGGAACTAGGCATGCCAGGATCGCGACGCCGGCAAACAGCCCGCTCACGGCAACAAAGGTGGCCGGGTCAGTCGCCTCAACGTTGAACAGTTGCTGCTGCATCAGCCGCGTGGCTCCGAATGCGCCGGCGACTCCGACTACCAGGCCGATTCCCACGAGCATCAAACCTCTGTTTAGGACCAGCTTCAGTATGTTACCTCCCGAAGCGCCCATCGCGAGGCGTATGCCGATCTCGTGTCCCCGCTGAGCGACATAGTACGCTAGAACACTGTAAAGGCCAATCGCAGCAAGGAATACCGCCACCGAGCTGAACAGAGTCAGCGTGAGCATGATAACCCGCTGGCTACCGACTGAGCGCGTGATGACATCCTCCATGGTGGCAACGCCAGCAAGTGGGATGTTCTGGTCTCTCGCCCTGAGAACCTGCCGAACGGAGTTTGTCGCCGCTGCGGCGTCTCCCTGCGTCCGAATCGCAACCCGCATGGTCATGAACGGCATCTGCTTGAACGAGTAGTACATCTGCCGCGGTGGCTCTTGGTCCAGCGAAAAGGTGTGAACATCGCCGGCCACTCCAACGACCTCCGCGATGGCTGGCTCAGCAGCTCCAACATCTACAGCAACCTGACGGCCCACCGCGCTCTGATCTGGGAACAGGCCACGTGCCATCGTTTCACTAATGACCAATACGAATGGTGAGCCAGTAACGTCATTTTCATCAACGTCTCTCCCGGAGAGAATCGGGATATCCATTGCCTCGAAGTATCCCGGAAGGACAGCGCGGTGTTCTGCCAGCCCTGGCCGCGTGCCTTCGGGCGGCGGATTCTCGGGATCCCAAGCGCTCACGTTGCTGTAGGAGTCACGAATGGGAAGCATACTGATGGAACCGACGGCTAATATGCCGGGAATTGCACGTACCTCCTCCAAAAACCCCGTGTAGAATTGAATCCTCACTTCCGGGTCAGCATACTCGTCTCCCATGAGATCCACCTGCGCGGTCAGGAGGTTGTCTGCACCAAACCCCGGGTCCACCGCTCTCAGCCGCGCAAAGCTCCTAATCAGCAGTCCCGCCCCAATCAGGAGTACAAGCGACAACGCCACTTGCAGAATCACGAGTGAGCTGCGCAACTGCGTCCGGCCACCACCGGCTGACGTCCGTGTGCCACCTTTCAGGTCTTCTGCCGGATTGGCTCTTGCTCCGGTAACGGCGGGGATGACACCGAACACTAACGCCGTCGTTACCGACAAAAGCAAAGCAAAGCCCAGCATCGCTGCTGAAAGCCCGATTTCGCGAATGCCCAATGCGTCTAGCGGCATGAAGTTGATGAGCAACCGCTGGAAGAAGATGGCGAGAACCACTCCGAAGACACCCGACGCTATCGCAAGGAGAGTGCTCTCGGTCAAGAGCTGGCGAGCCAAGCGCCCCGCGGATGCCCCAAGCGCGGACCGGACCGAGAGTTCGGCAGTGCGACCTGTACCACGTGCAAGCAGTAGGCTAGCAACATTGCCGCATGCGATGATGGAGGCCTTTGTCTTCGTTCGATTCCGGATAGGCCTCCTGAAGTTGCGCGGAAATCACATCTATTTGCGCCTGCGCCTGCTGCAACGATACACCCTGGTCCAGTCGACCCACGAGCGTCCAGTTGTGAAAGCGTCGAACGCCGGTGGCCGGTCCACCGTCCCGCATCGGTGCCCAGATGTCCACCGGGTGTCTGAAGTAGAACCCGGCTGGAATTACGCCCACGATCGTTGATGTCCGTCCGTTCGCGGCCAAGGTAGACCCCACAGCGTCAGGAGATCCTCCAAACCGGCGTTGCCAATATCCGTAGCTGATGAGGGCGACGTCGGGTGCAGAAAGTTCAGCTTCGTCGCTAGTGAATTGCCTACCCAAAATCGGCTGGACACCCAGTGTCGGGAAAAAATCAACGCTCGCATACGTACCCGGGACCTTCTCTGGTTCGTCGCCGCCCGTGACCGTCCACTCGTTGGAGAACGAACGAATTGCGGCCAGCGATTCGAGCACCTGGTTCTGGTCCCGGTAGTCGTAGTAGTCTGGCGACGAAACGTTCCAGCCAAGGCCTTGGGGGTAGGAAGTCCTACCCAGCACGAGTCGTTCGGGCTCCGGGTACGGGAGGTTCCTAATCAACACGGCGTCGGTGACGCTGAACATGGCCACATTGGCGCCTATTCCGACAGCGAGAATCAATACTGAGATAAGTGAGAACGCCGGGTCTTTTAGAAGTGAACGCGCAGCGAATCTGAGGTCATAAAAGAACGTGTTCATCGGAAATTCTCTCCGCTGGGGAGCCTGTTGTTTGGATGGACCGCTAAAACGAGTGGTGCGCCGGAAGCGTCGAGCCAGTGACTCCAAGGGCAGTAGGGTCAAGAAGCGGAAAGCTTGATTCCAGTACCAGCGATGTGCTGCACCGTAGCTATCTAGCGCCACTCGCTTCAAAAACGTTTCGTGCAGATCGCCGAGAACTTCAGTCGCGAATCGAGCCGGGAGCAGCCGCTTTAGAAGCCAGGCTGCCAAACCAGGAGGCGATTTGCCCGCAACCGCGTCCTGCGAACCAGCAGTATCGGTGCTGTTCACTTGACTAGCTCTAGGCCTTCCCACATGCGGGTGAGCGCGTTGCGCGAGTCCTGCAACATCTCACGCGCAGCCGCTGAAACTTCGTAGTACCGTTTACCGCGGCCTCCTCGCTCGGGAGTCGCCTCGGCCAGACTCGACTTCACGAGCCCCTTTTCCTCGAGCCGGCGCAGAGCAATGTAGACGGCAGCGTGGGAGACATCCCGGCCCGTCTGTTCTTCGATCTCGTTGATCACCGGAACGGCATATGCACCTTCACCAACCCGCAAGATGGCGAGCAACACGAGTTGCTCGAATTCCCCAAGCGATCTTTTTGACATACGTCACTCTACTGAAGTTGAATTCCTAGCGAGTTAATTCCTAACAATGCTAAGTACAGTACGTAAGGATGAGATAGATGGATTCAAGGAAAGGTTGCTATGACCTACGTGGTGCAGGAATGGCGGCGAGCGAGTATCCACTCGCCGCCATCAATTGGTGGGTTGCTACCTGACTCTAGACTCGAAAGACCACGGCCGCCGCGATAAGGACTAGCGGATCGGATGTCTCGAGCAGGCCCAAGCCGGCAGCCTTTACTGGCACTCCAGATTCGAATAACTGTGCGACGACATCGAAAGACGCGAGGGATTCGTCCCCGTTGTGGTGAACGATCACCGTGCCTTCGACAATTCGTACGACCGTGCCATCATCGAGCGTGAAGCTTCTACCGTCGACATCCACGCCGGTCACTGTTCCTTCGAAGTGCTGAATTCCCGGAGCCACGACATAGAACGCCACTTTCACCGCTAGCAGCCGAGCCCCTTCAACGTTCGAGACAGTCGTGACATCTGGTTTGCCGACACCGGCGGCAACCACAACGAGGTCATCCTCCAGCGCCTCCGCCACGGCACGTAGGGTGCGCAAGGAATGAACGTCCGCCGCCTGGAACCAAACAACTGTTTCGTCATTCACACGGACGACAGTGCCATTCGCGAGCGTGAATGTGTGGGCGTCCAGATTCACCGACTTCACCAGACCATGGAACGCGATCAGGTGCGGCGGTTCGAGGATGAACACGATCTTCTTTGCGGCAATCAACAGCGGTTCCTCGGACTCAACCACTCCGATACCGGCCGCAATAACCGTAAGCCCGCGGTCGACCGCTTCTGCAACCGCCTCGAGCGATCCAAGACGATGGTCCGGTTGCGGATCTTCCGTTCCGGATGCTTCGGCGGTTCCGGGCACCCCGAACGAGATTTCCGTACAGGCAGTCACTCGGACCAACGTTCCATTGGCCAATGTCAAGACGCTGTCCACCAAGTCCACATCCTCTACGACACCACGGAAGTCCTCCATGGGTGGTGGCCTTAGTACAAACACGATCTTGAGTGCCTCGAGAAGCAGCGGATCCTCTTCCACAACGACACCGACACCTGCGGCCATAACTGTTTTGCCGTCGTCCAACGCCTCATCCACAGCCTCCAACGAGCCGAGGAGATGTGCGTAGCTTTCCAAGAAGCGCACATGGGTTTGAGCCGTGATCCGAATTACCGGCCCCTCAACAAGTGTGGCCGTGCTGTCAACCAGATCGACAGATTCGACTCGACCCTCAAAGTGTTCCATCGGAGGCGGCTCAACTTCAAAGACAACGGCTATCGCAACAAGCCTGTGCGGATCTTCGCTCACGACAACGCCGACTCCAGCGGTAAAGACTCTGAAGCCCTCATCGAGTGCACGTTTGACTGCCTCGAGCGACGGAAGTCGGTGGTCATCTCCATCTTCGAACCTGATTTCGGTCTCGCCTGGAATGATCCGCACCTCTGGACCATCTTTGATTTCGACTTCGCCCTCGAACTTCTCCTTGATTAGGTTGGGCCGTTCTCGTTCCAGCCTGGTGATGCCCTCACGAATGCGGATCTCGAACTCGCGCGCTAGCAGAGTGATCCAGCCATCTGGGAATCCGTTGGTGTTCCGCTCCAGATTGTCTCGATCGATGTTCATCTCGAGGATTCGGCCTTCCCCTTCGCCGAGCAGCCTGATGTGTGACGCAGTGAATGCTTCGTCGTCAGGAGATTGTGGCACATTAGGAGCCGGACGCGTTGCCTCGATTGCGGGACGGCCGTTAGCTGCCAAGGCAGCTCGGATTCGGGTGAGAACCGTCTCTGCGTCCAGTTCGGCATTATCCTCTCGCGTGGAGAACACT
>JBDHHK010000348.1:0-3033 GCA_039589395.1 Gemmatimonadota bacterium | reverse complement strand
CAAAACCAGTTCAACGATTGACCATAAACTTCGGCAGCAACTTTCTGGAACCGTGCGGTTGGGACCGGCTCAGACGAGCTTTCACACATATCCTGATAGGAGTTAACGATGTCGGAGAACTTTTCGTCCCGCACGACTTCACGCAGCATATGACAAATGAATACCTGCTGGTCATGTCTGAGCGAGGGTGTGTCTCTATAAGCGCTTCGCAATGACACATGGGCTTGTTCGCGATCCGAAATCGCATCGTCGATTGACATCAAGATACGTTTTCGGGTCAGTGGAAGCTGCTTGTTCGCCTTGGTTTCCGGATCCAGGTTAGAAAGATATTCTGTGAAGGCATCCGTAGGGAATGGATCTGAATGGTGCAAGGTCTTAGCCTTGGCAATGCGGATCTTCTTGATGTTCCACACACCCCAGCCGATGATATCAACACGGCCGTCATGAAGTGAGATCCACTGGTCGCCGTACCCTTCGGAGTCTCCTTGAGGTGCATGGGGAGCGACGATAACGTCCGTACCTTTGGAGACAATCACACGATAATTGCCGAGCCAGCCAAATTGCAAATTGCGATAGGTAAGGTCAACTGGGATCCAACCATAGTTCGGCAGATAAAACTCCGCCCAACGATGGCCGCCAAAAGCTCCATACTGCCTTGTCGCGGCCAGTCCGTCGGGCGACAGTTTCGTATGATACTTAGACCGGAGTTTAAGATCCTTTTCTTTCATCCATGGTCGCCAGCCTGTGAATCCCGTGACACCTCTTGCCGGGATTCCGAGGGCGCGGCACAAAGACACAAAAAGTGTAGTCTGTTCCGCACAGGCGCCCTCGTAGTATTGCTCTCCTGTCTCCCGATCAGTTTTGGCAGAGTCCAACAGGCACGTTATGTCGGCGCACACCCTGGGTCGGATTAGTTTGTAGCGCATGTTTTCTCTGACAAAATCGAAGACCCGTTTCGCTTGCAAATAAGGATTCTTCTCGGTTCCGATGACCTGTCGGGCAAGTTCCTCCACTCGGGGCGTAACACGAACATGGTGAGTACTGCGCGTGTATAGCCCGTATTCTCTGCTGGCCTGGTCATACGGGCCTACGCGGTGGGGGTCAACTTCTGCTTGCACTTCATAGCTCTTCAAGCGGTACTTGAGGTTGACCGCATAAAGAGCCCTTCCAGGCTCCTTTCCGAAATCCCAGTAAAGGATTTGATTCCCGTGCTCAGGATCTTCATATTCCGCATGGGGTTTGGGCTCGACCGAAACAATCTTCCCCCCCTTTTGTGAATCCCATTCGCGCGGCACCGGAATCCAAAGCTTTAGGTCCTCGCTACGGTTGATCTTTTCAGGGTCAGGAGACAGTTCAAACCGGTAGTCGACATTGTAAACGCGCGGGTTTCTGTAGATGATCTCCGCTTGAAGCGCCAAGTTGACGGGCGCCAATGACAGCGAAAAAAGCAGGATGGACCAGTTGCACAGCATACCTTAATCGAATTCTAACTCCCGTACGGCCCCCCATCAAGGCGGCGGGCCGTAAACACAATTGGTAGTTGAGCCCTTCTGGACGGCGAGTAAGTTCTCCTTTTGGTGAACTTTAGCGAGTTGCTGTAGTAGTCGCTTCAGCTGGCCAGTCTCAAACTCCGTCACTTTCACGCCCCGCCAGCTATCGGATGCACGGATCACAGCTGAATACATCAACTTCAACACCGGACGCTCCCCAAACAGGCTGCCTGCGGCTCTCAGCCGTCGTCTCTCTTCACCGAAGAGTCGCTCCAGAAGGTTCGTCGTCCGTATCGCCCGTCGATGGGTGGCGGGACAGTTCAGATGTGCGATGCAGGCTTCGAAGTCCTCTTCGAAACAGCGCACTGCCGTTGGATACTGCTTTCCATAACGCTCGACCAGGTCCTCTCTCAACACACGGGCCATTGCCACCGACGGTGCTTCGTAAGCCGCTTTGGCGGCTTGCTTGAACTCCGTGGCGATCTCCGCTGCCGAGAATTTGCTCATTAAGTTGCGCATTCGATGGGCGAGACACCGCTGCCTCAAGGAGGCCGAAAAACACTCCTCTACTGCGCGAATCAGACCCGCTGCTCCGTCCGTTACCACTAGGACCGGATCAGCCAGACCTCGACGCTGTAGATCCTGTAGGAAGTCTCGGCAGCACTCCGTCGATTCCTTGGTTCCGGGTGCCAGATGAATGAGCACTTTGCTCCCGTCCCAGCTGATAGCCCACGCACACAAGACCGTTTCCCGTTTGGCCCCCGGTCGCAGCCGCTCAGCAATCCCGTCCAGGAACAGATACAGCGGTCGGATCTGACTGAGATCCCTGGTGGCGAACTCCTCATACTCAGCCCACAGCACTTCAGTCAGCTCGCTGACGGCGCTTTTAGAAAGCAGGCTTTGGCCTTCGTCATCCCGGAAAATGGCCTCGATATCTCGGGTCGAGCAGCCTCGGGCGTACATCTCAACCGCCAGCCGCTCCAAGGCTTCGCTGCGGCCTCCCAGAAGTTTCCTCAGCTCCTTGAGCGAACCGGCATCAACGTCGCGGACCTGAGGCGCTGAGTAGTTGACTTCTCCTTCGCTGGTCTTGACCCGGCCTCGACGGTAACCGTTGCGATAGCCGGTGGTCCCTGTTCCATGGCGGTAGTAATCCCGGCCCAGAAGATCTCGGACTGCGCCTTCCAGAGCCTCTTCGATCATGCCTTGAACTGCCAGGCGAATCAGTTCGCTCAAGGGGTCTTCGCGTCCCGTTCCTTTGGTCAACAGATCCGAGATGGTCTGCCGTGTTCGCTGCGATGCTTGTACTTTCTTCATGGGTTGAGCCTCCTTTCTTTTCTTCGAATGCCTGCCCGACATTACTTGTTCGGGCTGGCTCAACCCCTCGCCTAATTTACAGCGATTCTAAGACGTCACCCAGCGCTCGCGCCAGGCCCTCTGGATAGCGAGTCAGCAGACAAGCATCGGCGTCTGCCAAGGACTCTCGCTCTCTCGAGACTGCATTGAGAATGAGAAGGCCCAGTAAAGGAGCGGCGAAGAATACATA
>JBDHHK010000347.1:0-4512 GCA_039589395.1 Gemmatimonadota bacterium | reverse complement strand
GACCGACATACTTGGTAGTACGCTTCATGAGAGCCGCTCCTTGTTGCTGTGGTACCTGGGTCTTTGACAACTCCAGATTAGCAACAAGGGGCGTGCTTTCAACATGCGTAGGGCGGTAGGGCGGTAGGGCGGTAGGGCGGACCACAAGATAATCGACTGGATGACGTATGCCGCATATGTTGCCTATGCCACCCATGCCGCCTATACCGCTGGAGCTATTCTACCTCTTCCGTAGCAACAGGTCTGCGAATCGCTTCTCGTCGTCGGTGAAGACCTCTATTGTTTCGAGTCCAAACTCAGACACGTACGGTAAAAGATCTTCGAGAACGTATTTCCTACTCACCTCGAGCAGCAGCGACTCTCCTGCCTCTATGTTGAAGGACAGGTCCAACGGCTCGATGAATATCTCTTGGGCAGTCTCAAACCTGGCATAGATCTCCACCTGCCGTGCTTCTGCATTGTACTCGGCGATGTGTTCTATCTTCTCGACTTCAATGCCAGAACCGAGTTCTCGGTTCATCCGAACGAACAAGTTCTTCATAAAAACGGCAGTCACGCCCTGCGAGTCGTTATATGCTGCTTCGAGCTTATCAATGCCCTTGACGAGGTCGACACCCAGCAGGAAAAAATCCCCTGGAGCAAGGTTCCTCCCGACTTGTCTCCAGAACCGCTCCGACTCCAACGGTCCTAGATTGCCAATTGTGCTGCCGAGGAATATCACCATTGATGGCGAATACTCGCCGAACAGAGGTAACGCACTCTCGTAGGTCCCGACAATTGCTGCAATTTCCACGGTTGGATGTTTGCCTCGAATGCTACCTGTCGCAGTCTGGATTGCCGTCTCACTCACATCCACGGGAACGTACCGCACATGGGTCGACGAGCTGGCATACGCGGACAAGAGGTAGTCCGTCTTAACCGATGTGCCAGACCCCAATTCGATCAGGGTAACCGGCCCAGTCGTTGACCCGATCTGACCTGAGTACCGAGCGAGTATCGACGTTTCGGCTCGCGTGAGATAATACTCGGGAAGCTCGCAGATTTGTTCGAACAGCACGCTGCCTTGCGCATCGTAGAGAAATCGACAGGGGATCCGCCTGGGTTGTTCATCCAAGCTTGCTACAACGGCATGAGCGAATTCCAGATGGGGTTCTTCCATAGGGGCATCGAGTACAAAATGCCGTGCAGGCGCGCCTGACGTATCACTCACAGTTCAACGCAAGCTTTGTTAGAGCGAAATCCCTGTCGGGACGCAAGGATAGCGGCGACTGGTTCTGTGGGCGGGAGTGTCGGAAAGCATCTCTTTTGAACCTACGAAGCGTCGGATCGTGTCGCAACCTCGATCGGTCGGTCGACACCACGACTTTCAGCAACGTGTTGTCCCGCGGGCTCGGACCGTCGGATGAAACAGGCTTGTGCAAATCGAATCTGCTCGTGCGTCATTGGATCAAGAGTTGGAGAGCGGGTGGGTTCATCAATACGATGATTCAACCCAAAGGAAGTGCATAGCCTGCAACGATTTGGAGCCCTGTGGCGTCTAACCATCCAAAACCTGGCATCTGTTTGGTTGGCCGGTCACGTGTAGGTATCTTGCGCCCGCGTGTGCGTATTGGCATTGCCAACCCACGCAACGATTTATGTTCGCTAAAAGGGAACACTTGATGAATAGACCGCGTGCCCGGAGCCTTCTGATCTCCGCTCCTCTGCTCTTCCTCGTCATGCCAGCCACGGGTCAAGACGCGCCGACGGCCGCGTCGGGACGAGGGAACGGCCTCAACGTTTTCCTCGACTGCCATACCCGGTGCGAATCGGACCACTTCCGGCGGGAGATTCCATTTGTCAACTGGGTCCGCGACCGGGAGGTTGCCGACGTGCATGTCCTCGTGACCGCACAGAGTACGGGTGGTGGTCGCGAGTATAGGTTCACCTTCATCGGGCTCGACGAATACGAAGGACGGTCGGACACTCTCAGATATGCCTCCAGCAGCACCGACGTACGCGATGAACAGCGAGACGGACAGACGCGGACACTGCAGATGGGCTTGATGCGATACGTTGCACATACACCTGCCGCCGATCGAATCGAGATACGGTATGCCGCAGATGAGCAGGGAAACGCTAGCCTGGAGCCCGAAGACGACCCCTGGAATTATTGGGTATTTCGAGTCGGGGCCAACGGATCGGTCGAAAGCGAAAGCGAGTACAGGGAATACGGCATCAGCGGCAACATCATGGCAACTAGAACGACTGAGGACTGGAAGTTCTTCTTCTACGGCCGCGGCGAGTACGGTGAGGAACGTTATACGGTTGACGATGACTCGGTATCAGTCTATTCCGAAAACACCTTCCGCTTTAGCAGCTTCTTGATCCGAAACCTGAGCGCTCACTGGGGCACCGGAGTTCGGGCTTCGGTGGAAAACTCCATTCGTTACAACCACGACTTGGCGGTGCGTTTTGGCCCCGGCATTGAATACAGTGTGTTCCCATACACTGAATCCACTCGACGCGCGCTCACGTTCCTGTATTCCGTTGGTGTCGCCGGGTTCGACTACGAAGAAGTCACGATGTTCAACAAGAACACCGAGACCGTGTTCCGCCAGGCTCTCGAGGTATCCGTTGGTCTTGTGCAACCATGGGGAAATGTTGGAGCTTCATTAGAAGGTTCAACCTATCTGCACGATCCGGCATTGCACAGAATAGATTTCGGCGCCCATATGAATATCCGATTGGTGCGCGGGCTGCGGTTCAATTGGTGGGGCGGCGTTGCACGGATCAAAGACCAGATCTACCTGTCGGGGTCCGGAATTCCCGTGGACGAAAGGCTGCTACAGCGGCGCGCCTTGGGAACTGACTTCGAGATAGACATCAGTTTTGGGCTCACCTACACATTTGGCTCGATATTCAATAACGTCGTGAATCCAACTATGGATGACTTCAGGTAAGGGCGGTTCTATGAAAGTGATTGTCAAGGGCAGACTTCGTCCTAGCTGATTGTTGGCGTTTGTTTCCCTTGGCAATCAGCCCCGGTTGCTTCGGAGACGAGGTCTTGTGGTGTTTCTGGGGGCGCGGGGAAGTCTTCCTATTCCGCATCTTTCACCTCGTAAGTTGGCTCTCGCTCCAACTCGACGTATGCAAGCGTTACGGTCGCAGAGTGCGAACCATGGTTCTATCTGAGACTCGGCACTGAGCCGGCCTGACGCTTCTTCGGGTTCAGCGAGGGGGCCTAGGGTAGGGCGTGTGCCTTAGCCGACTGCTGGCCGGACAAACCGCCCGGACGAGACTGCCCCTCGCACCACAATGCCGGGTTCTAGAGCCGTAGCTGAGGTGACCTCTGCCACACCACCACCTCATGACTCCGGATCTAGTTCGCTTGCGTAGTCAACTTCGCTGGATCGTAGAGTTCTCCTTTCTTCCACAGGCGCAGGACGATGGCAGCAAGCTTGCGTGCCAGAGTCACACGTGCGAGTTCCTCACGTAAGCCGCGGGCAACCAGAGCGTTGCGGAAATCTTGCAGCGGACCGGGCCGTGACTCGGCCGCTGTGGCCGCACCTTTGAACACATTCTTGAGTACGGGATTGTGATTGCGGTTTAAACCACGCGTGAGCGGAGCTCGAGGCCGCCGCACCGGCTGGCCAGATACGATCATGTGATCGGCACTGGACCAGGTCACCACCGCTAGGCCCGAGTAGGCCCATAGCTGCCGCTTGGTGCGAAACCGCCAGGGATTGCCGACCGTGGCCAGGAGAAGCGATACGCGCACCGGACCGAAAAATGGGATCGAATGCAACACCGGCCACACCGGATCACGCCGGGCTTCGGCAATCATTGCTGCCTTTGCCTTCGGCCACAGATACCGCAGCACATCCAGTTCGGCAAGGAGTGTCTCTGCTCGAAACCGTACACCGCCGTCACCGAGCGCGGCCAACCATTCCTCACGACCTGCTTCTTGGTAGACGGCGCTCCCTGGAGTAGCAATAGCTCGTGCCCGAAATAGAGCTTTGATGCGGAGCATTACGCGAGTGCTGTCCTCGACTAAACTCTGATAAGCACGCGTGAACTCCTTCAAATCAGTGAGGTGGGTGCTGCCGTGATACACCGGACGCAATCCACCGAGACGCAGTAATTCCGAAAGTCGGTCAGCATCAACACGATCACCCTTGTTGCCTTCACGACGCACCCTACGTCCATCACATACCACAACGCGATCAGCGATCGGAATCAGAAGATCGTGAAGCCACTGCGATTGAGTCCCCTCCTCGAACGCAACGTGTAACGAACCACGCATACCAGAAAAGAACTCCGTAAGTGAGGGACCATGCGTCTCCAAAATGCTCCGCGCGATCAACCGACCTCCGTCGTCCCGAACCGACGCCACGGTACTTGCCTGATGAACATCCAGACCGACATACTTGGTAGTACGCTTCATGAGAGCCGCTCCTTGTTGCTGTGGTACCTGGGTCTTTGACAACTCCAGATTAGCAACAAGGGGCGTGCTTTCAACATGCGTAGGGC
>JBDHHK010000346.1:0-3071 GCA_039589395.1 Gemmatimonadota bacterium | reverse complement strand
GGGCCGAGCGCGCGGGCGTCGTTGGTCAGCGTGGCGAGCAGGAACTCCTCGGCGTCCGGTCCGGTGATCCGGTAGCGGCCCATGTGGGAGACGTCGAACAAGCCGGCGTGACGCCGGGTCGC
The DNA here is from genome assembly GCA_039589395.1 of Gemmatimonadota bacterium. Classification (GTDB taxonomy): domain Bacteria; phylum Gemmatimonadota; class Gemmatimonadetes; order Gemmatimonadales; family GWC2-71-9; genus JBDGYW01. The sequence goes on along the minus strand of JBDHHK010000346.1, from coordinate 2,949 downwards.
CAGGTGCTCCTGGAGAGCGCCGGTCTTGTACTGCACCGGCATGTCCCAGCCGGCGAAATCGACCATCTTGGCGCCGTGATCCGCGTGCCAGTCGTGCAGCACGGTCGCGCGCGCGGTTTGCCCCTCGATCTCGGTCATGGACCGTCCTGCTCCCTCGAAGCGCGTCGCAATCCCCCGGCGTCGCGCCAGTCTAGAGCTTTTTGCGTAGTGACGAAACCGGCCTGCATCCTGGCGCGGATCGAACTCGACCGAATCGAGGACGCGCAGGCGGCGCCCGAGAAGGCAGTGGCGATCGGCCCGCAGCTGCCACCTGAGAGCGACCGAATATAAACGCCATCCAAGCGGATACGTGGATACCCCGCTGCCCCGAGATCTCGCACATCCCTACTACTAAACGACAACGGCCCCTTCCGCAGGAAATCCGATGGCGGACCCAAAGCGGGAATCGTCGGTGTCCCAGCGAATGCTATTTGGAATAGCGTTGCGCCTCTTAGAAAACATCCTCCAATTGCGCCGGCGGCACGGCCGATACGCCCCTGCACTGGTCATCCGCGCCGTGGCTACGCAGGAAACCTTTACCGAGCGCGCATTGTGCTGCATCAATGCCCTGTTCGGTGGCTCATGTAGCCTGCCCGGAACCAGCATTTAGGCCAAGTCTGAAACCGACGGCGGTGCAGTCCCAATTTTTTGCGGAGGTGCACTATGCGATCCGATACGATAGGCGCGGAATTCGATTGGTTTCTGATAGCGCGGGCCACGAATCCGGTCCTGAAATCTGGACCAGCGTTCGCACATGGCGTTCACGGCGTGTCACGTCATATCCATCCGTTCGCTCGTCACGGGAGGCGCATTATGAGGGCGACAACAACGCTCCTTGCTTTGACCCCGCTTCTTCTGTCATTCGTGCTTGCCTCTGCCGCACCGGCGCTTGCAGGAATTCTCGACGACGTTCGCGATCGTGGCTACGTCAAATGTGCGATCGGCAATAGACAGGTCGCAGATACGCGTATCGGGGAAGCAGGATACGAGGGTTTCTTTCCCGAGTTCTGCCGTGTCATTGCGCTGGCGCTGTTCAATGATCGCAACGCGGTCCAGCTATCTCCCACGCTGATTCGCTACGGTCTACAAAGCGTTTCAGAGGGAGAAGTGGACGCGTACATTTCGAATGTCACCTGGACATTCTCGCGCGACATGACGTTACAGCTCACGCCGGCCGCCGTACTCTTCTACGACGGACAGGGCTTCATGTCCCACAAGGGAAGCGTCCGTGGCGCATTGACGGACCTGGGCGAGGCGAGCGTCTGCGTGGCTCGGTCCACGACCACAATCGCCAATCTGGAGGATTACATCCGCCTTCATGGCTTGTCGTGGCGGGTTCTGTCATTTGAATCCTCGCAGGGGCGGAACGACGCGTTCTTCTCCCGGCAGTGCGATCTCATCACGACGGATCGATTGGTCCTGGCATCGCTGCGCTCCACGGTAGTGGAAAATCCTGACAACTACGTTCTGCACGAAGAGGTCATATCGAAGGAACCATTGGTCGCCTACGTCAGTGCAAAGGATATGATTTGGGGAAACGTTGTCCGCTGGGCGATCTTGGTAACGATACTTGCGGAAGAGAAGGGAATTACGAGAGACAACCACGGTCAATTCCTGTCCAGCTCCGATCCCTCCATACGTCGCCTCCTCGGACTCGATCCGGCCCCCGGCAGCAAGGAACTCGGATTGCCTCATGATTGGGCCAGAAACATCATCGCCGGATCCGGCAATTATGGGGAGATATTCGATCGATACCTCGGCAAAGGAAGTCCCATAAACATCAAACGAGGCGCGAACAAACTGTGGAAGGATGGTGGGCTTCTGTTTAGTCCGCCGTTCCGTTGATTCAGATATACAAGACAGCGATCCAATGATGTCCATTGGCTCCGCAATCAAGGTACGGCGACGAATTTCGACGCTGTTGCTGGTGATTCTGACATCCATTGCCGGGCTCGTGCTGTTGGGACTCGTCGTGATGACGACGCGATTGGTCGAGATCCAGGCCGATCTTGCAACACTGCGCGATAGCGCCCTTCCCCGCTTGGTGAAGCTCTCTCAGCTATCGCAGGAGGCATCGGCGACGATATCCATTGCACCGGCCTTGAGCGCAAAGCCGACGCGGTTCGAGTTTGAAACTCTGTTGTCACGGATCAAAGACAAGGAAATCTCTCAAAGGTCCCTGATTGGAGAGCTTCGGGAACTGATAAGCGACGAGGAAGCCGCAACCATTCTCGGGGAGAACGGCGATCTATTGATGGCGAACCTTCAATCCCTGACCGACGTCGTAGGTCAACAGATCGCCGTTCGGAAGAGACTGGAAACCCACATCGAGTTCTTTCGCCGATTGGCGCGGCGCTTGTCCGGACAGCCGGATCCATCCACGACCTTGGAGGATCCCGGGAACGATCGCCTGGCGGGGTTGCCCGCCGAACTCAGGCAACTGGCCAGCACGAATGTCTTCATAATTGTTAGTACATTGCTCGACCCGAACGGCGCTCGGTTCTCGCGCAACAGGAAAGGGATCGAAGAGGGTATCGAGCGCCTGAACCGTGGCCTCGAGGGCGACCAGGATCTCGTTGCGAACGAGATGGCGGGGCTCGTCGCGCTCACACACCAATTGATTCAGTATTGGTCGTCCGAGAGCGGCAGCATACTCGCAGACACGCAGGCTGAGTTGTCGAACGAATTCAAGATCAAGGCGCTTGTGGAAGAGAACGCCCTGATAGCGAATCGCCTGCTCAGCAGCGCCAATAGTGAATTTTGGCGTGCCAGTGCCGATCTGGAATCGCAGATCGGTCTAGTCGACAAGACCACTCATTTCACTTTGGCGTCCATCTTTGTCGTCGTCGCAGCATTTGGGGCGGGCAATTTCTTTGTATGGTTTGTATTGAAGCGAAGGGTTTTCGAACG
>JBDHHK010000345.1:0-3319 GCA_039589395.1 Gemmatimonadota bacterium | reverse complement strand
CGAGCAGCGTGACGTAGAGTGCCTCCCCCTCGCCGTGCGTTACGATCACGCCGTCCGCGTCTCGTTCAGCGCCGCCCAACTTCCCTAATTGTGTCCCGATTGCGGCGCGCAGTTCCGGAATACCCGGGCGCGCCGTGTAGTGTGTCTCACCCGCGCCTAAGTGCTGGCGGAGATAGTCGAGCAACTCCTCGGGGACCGGAATGTCGTCATAGCTGACGGTCGTGCTGTCGGCATGTCTATTGGCGACCCGTTTCGCCAGTCGGCTTGCCACAAATGAAGTGTTATGGTCGGTCATCTCTATAGAACTCGCATATTCTCGCCAAAGTGTTCTGTGACCCGTGCTGGCTGAGCGCTTCGGTCAACTCGTGCGCGTTGAAGCGATGCCCGCTTACCTGTCCTTTGAGGCCCGCCAGAAAAACGAGTGCCGGCATGATCTCCATCGGGTCTTGCCACTCTGCGCGTATTGCTTCGGGAACCGCAGGTATTTCCTCTTCGGTAATCGACGTTGGCTTGATTCTATGTCCCGGTGTGAGAGTATTGACACTCACGTTGTTATCCCCAAGCTCTAACGCGAGGCACTTCGTGAGAGCTTCGACGCCGAATTTCGCTGCGCAGTAGGCAGCTTCGCCCTCGAACGGAATGATCGCCGATTTCGACGAGACGCTTATTACCGAACCGCCATTTCGGTGTAGCAACGGAAGCAGATCCCGCGTGATGATGAAGGGGGCGGTGAGCATGACCGCCAACGTTTCTGACCAGCGTGACAAACTCATTTCCAACACAGGCGTTGGGTGTAATATGGCCGCGTTGTTGACGACCACCTGGAGGTCATCTGCCTCATTCTTGACTATGTCAGTAAAGGCCACGCACGCACTCGGGTTTGAAAGGTCGGTCTCAATCACGCTTACAACGCCGTCGGCCTCCTCAATGAGAGAAGCAGTTGCTTCGAGCTCAGGGTGATTTTCCGAGCAGATCCATACCTTGTAGCCTTCGGCGGCCAACGCTTGGGCGATTGCGCGGCCAAGTCCGCGACCAGCACCGGTAACGACGGCGTCTGTCATAGCAACATCCTGACCAAGTACGAACAAGCAAAACCGAGGTAATTACCGAGCGCGTATCCGAAGATTCCCACGATCACCCCAGGTGTTACGAGTCGGTCCCATTTCATCGCCATCGAAAGTGCGAGCGCTGAACCTGGACCTCCAATCGCCGCCTGGCTTGCAACGGAGATTGTCGGCAGGTCGAGTCGTGCCAGCCATCCGAGGCCGTACACCACGAGGGCGTGCACGGCAATGATCGCAATCATGAAGACGAAGATCGAGATGCCAGCTTCGAACACCTCTGCAACGACCGACGATGCGCCCAGTACGATGAAGAACATGTGCAATGAGAAATACGACGCCACCTGCGCCCCGCGAAGCTTCCTGATGATCGGCAGCTGAGACAACACTAGAGCGATCGTGGTGAGCCAAAGCACTTCTGGTATGCCTGGCACGACTTGGCCAAGCTGCCTAGCGAGCCAAAGCACAGCCAGGGGGATCCCTGCCAATGCAGACATTTCGGTTATGCTGAGCTCAGTTACGGTCCATTCCTTCCTCAGATCCGCAGCTTCCACATCAACACCACTCCCGCCACTCCCGCTGCTGCCCTCACTGCCAATCTGTGCCTCCGCATCTGTGGACCCGGGCCTCATCCGCTTCAGAAACACCCCGCTCAACACACCCACCAGTCCCACCTGTGCAAGCAACCACGGCACCGTAGACAGATTGTCTGCCACCGCCGCCGCCGCGAACGTGCTTGACGGGATCTCTAAGCCTTGGCCGACCGCGGCGAAGTTCATGCCGCCACCCGCGAATGCGCCGGCGAATGCACCGCTCAGCTTCCACGTCTCAGGTCCAACCCAGGCGTTCATCAGAACACCACAGGCGAGTCCGCCGGCGAAACTCCCGAACACAGCCATCAAGTACGCGAGCACCAGTGGCTTGCCAGCGGTTATGATCTCACGGACGTTTGTACCAATGATGACGAGGACGATTGTATAGGGAACGGCGAACTCAAACACCGTCGCGTTGGTTGCCGATTCAACGGTCGTAGGTATCACTCCGATGTTCGCGAACGTTATGCCGAGTAGTGTGCAGACAACTGCGGAACTGATGCGTTCGACGAATGTGAAACGCTTCTCGAGGAAACGCGTGAAGGCCACAACCGCGAACATGAACGCGAGTAGAAGCAGCGGATCGCTGATCATGGTGCCGCCAAGTGGTGTGGCGTTTCGCCTCGCATCAACCGATCGATGTTTGCTTTGATGTCTGCGACCACTCCCTTCTGACCTCCGCCTGTGCCGCCGCCCGTGTGTGGTGAAAGTAAAACGTTGTCCAAATCCAAGAGCCCGTGGCCCATCGGGAGTGGCTCGTCCAAAAACACGTCGAGGCCAGCTCCAGCAATGCTTGCAGAGCGCAACGCGTCTACCAGAGCGTCCTCATCCACCAAACCGCCTCGCGCTGTGTTTATCAGCACTGCAGTCTCCTTCATTAGTGAGAATGCATCAGCGTCGATCAGCCCTTCAGTTTGCTCCGTCTGCGGTGCATGAAGGCTGACGACGTCGGAGGCCTCGAGCAGTTCGTCGAGCGGTGCGTATTTCACTTCGGCCATCGTTTCGTACTCGGCGGGTAGCGGATCTCGTTTTGTATAGAGCACTCTCATGTCGAAAGCACGGGCTCTTCTGGCCACTTCCAGCCCTATGTCACCGAGTCCCACCAACCCAATAGTTTCTCCGTGAAGCTGCTCAACTCCGGCGAACTTGAGCCAGTTGAACACAATGACTCTCTCGCTCGTGCGGATAGGTTCAATCTCGAGCTTCTGGTAGTCGCATGACATCGTGCCAGTGTGTCCCGGGACGAGTTGTCTTTTGACGCCGAGCAAGAGTGCCATCGTATGCTCTGCAACGGCAATTGCACCGCGATGGGGATGGGGCAAAAAACTCACGGAAACACGGGCGTCGCGCGCGACCTCCAGATCAGCAGCCCAAGGCGCCCTGCCCACAACCTGCACCAACTGCAACTCTGCACCGGCTGCCTTCACTAATTGTCCCGTCACGCGCCTTTTGCCGGTGACGATCACTTTAGCGCCGGGGAGCGTTGACGTCAGTTCGGCGTCGGACAGATCCGATGCCCATTCGAATTTGTGCTCCGAGCCCTCAAACGCGGAGTCGTAGATGCCGCGTATCCATTCGGGTAGTGGCTCGATGTGGACGATAGGAGATGAAGAACTCAATAGACTCACCTTGTGACGAGATCAAATTCAAGCATCAAGCGGACTG
>JBDHHK010000344.1:0-3094 GCA_039589395.1 Gemmatimonadota bacterium | reverse complement strand
AGCTCCACGGCTACGAACTGGACGAGGCATTCGAACTCGCACGGATGGAGCTGGAGGAGGAAGAGGGTGAGCCGTAGGAAACGTCGAGAAACGGTAGAGTGGAAATGGGAGCAAGCGCTGATCGACGACTACTATGACCATCGCTGGCGCCAGGTCTTGAGTCCGCTCTGCGAGCAGTTCAAGCGCTGGGAGGCCGGCGAGCTGACGCACGAGGATATGGATCATGCCATCCACGAAACACACAAGCAGAATCAAACGTTGTACCATCTCTTTGTTGTTGAGGACCGGAGATCGCTGGTAGGACTGATCCAGGTAGATCGAGCGTGGTTCAGGACCTGGGTGGCCGACAACCCGCCACCGTCGGGCATTGAGTTGGTGCCATATCCAGATTGAATATCCAGGAGGATGCAATGGCCGACCGTATCGATAAGAAGCTGTTAGTTGATCGCGTACCCGAGCGGAGTGGTAAGGATGGAGCTCTGGCGGGAGAGATCGTCGAGGACACGCTCGAAGACATCTAGGAGGCGCTCAAGCGGGAAGGATGTGTCTCCTTGCGCAACTTTGGCACCTTTTACATCCGTCGTAAGCGGAGCAGTTGCGCCTTCAAGTTCAACCCGTCCCAATGACTGCGCAACCTCTTTGGCTGGTCGTCTACGTACAAGGGAGAGCTGTAGATGGGCAAACAAGCTATACTCAAAATGAGGTGAAAGGATGACCGATTACCGTTCCCTTTCCGCAGACGAATTGTGGACTGCCTTGGGACAGTCATATCGCACGGCTGATCTAGATCTGATTTGTGCCTGCCTGGAACAGCGTGAGGAATTGACGCCGGCGTTGTTGAAGGCGCTGGAGGATGGGCCAGACTTGGATTGGGAGCACGATGACCCGCGTTGGTTTCTCGAGATCCACGCCGGGCTCTTGCTCTGTGCTTATCGCGAGCCAGCGGCCTTGGAGGTTTTCGCCCAAGTGTTTAGAGACCCAGATCGCGACAACGTGTTCGAGTGGTTCACGTACGACCTTTCGACAGCCTATGGCCTGGCGGCGCTTCCGATGTTGCTGGAGCTGATGAATGATGACGATGCCTACCCATATGCCCGCTCTGCGACAATGGCCATGCTGGTTGTCATTGCTCAGAACCACCCCGATGAACACGATCGTATTGTCGCGTCTCTGCAATCGCTGCTGCCTATATTGACAGAGAATGGCGAGCTGCCACCCGATACCAAAGATTCGGAATTATGGACCTGGATTGCCTTGAGTCTGGCCGATCTAAAAGACGAGACCGGTCTACCTCAGATTATGGCATTGTATCAAGGCGGAATGATCGATGAGTGGGCAATAGGGAATCAAGAGAAATACCTCGAATACTTGAACCAGCAAGTTGATGTGCAACCCCGTCACTATGACGTGTTAGAGGTATATGAAAAGTTCCACCAACAGGCAGCCCGCCAAGCCGAGAAGGAGGCAAAGGCCACCGAGCAAGAAGAGCTATCCCGCCTGCAAACAGAGAAAGCCCGTCTTGAGGCCGAGTTGTCCGAACACCAGGCTGAACGAGAGCGCCTTGAGGCCGAGCTGGCTGAGCGTCTGGTTGAGCGGAAACATCTTGAGGTTAAGCAGGAACGCCTTCTATCTGAGCGAGAGCGTCTTCAAGGCGAGCAACCCGCGGCCGCGCTGGCCCGGCCCAAGATCGGGCGTAACGATCCCTGCTGGTGCGGCAGCGGAAAAAAGTACAAGCGTTGCCACTGGCGAGAGGATAGGAGGCAGCGATGAAACGAAAAGTCAAGGTGGATATGGACGAGTTGGATACTGCCCTGAACTGGGGCATGTCCGAATGGGACAGCTACCTGGACCTTGAGACGGGCAAGGTGGTGGGCGTCAACGACGAAATGCGCTGGCTGCTGGAGGAACTGATCGAAGAGACCTACGACGAGGAGGGCAACCAGCTCACCACCCTTGAGGAACTGCTCCAGGGGCGAGAGGACATCCAGGACTGGCAGAAAGAGATGCTGCTCGACGCTGATCGCGTCGAGCGCGAATACGGTAGTCGCTACATCAGCGTCGAGCCGGACGATTCGTACCAGGACTACAACGACATGGACCATTTCATCGCCACACTGGACGATGATAACCTGCAGGATCGGCTGTGGCGTGCCATCCGTGGGCGAGGTGCGTTTCGGCGCTTCAAGGACCTCGTTGCCCGCCATCCGGACGTAGAGAAGCAGTGGTACGCGTACACGGATGCCCGGGCCAAAGAGCGTCTCTTGCGCTGGCTGGATGCGCACGACATTGAGCCGATCCTCTAGAGTGACCTCGCTCCGATGGGGACCGTTGGAGTGGTTCCCGGTCGCTTCGCGTAGTTGGTGGCCGCTGGGGTGCGCCGGAGAGGAAGGCTATGCGTCGGGATACTCTTGAGCCAGAAAATCGCTCACGGTGAGGATGGCAATTTGGCCGTACGTGCCCAAGTCCAGCAGGTGTCGATCTCCGGATACAACGTAATCCGCTCCGGCAACTGACGCGCAGTGGAGGAAAACATCGTCATCAGGGTCAGCGATTACAATGGGGTCGCCTTTCGGGACTTCAAAGATTGAAGCCAGGTGCAGTGCATAGGCAACCAGTTCTGACCGCGTCAAGCCAAGCCGGTCCAGATGACGCTGGAGCCGTTGATAGGACAGCACTTTGTGCAGCTCCTCCAGCATCTCCGGAGACATACACAGCTCGATCTCGCCTTGCTCAACCAGACGCAGCAATCGCCAGGGGGGCTCCCCGCCACAGCAGGCCAGAGACCCAAATGTTGGTATCGATCACGACGCGCATCGCCTAGTCCGCTTTTTGCAGTCGTCTTACCTCGTGGACGATCTCGTTGATCTCGTCCAGAGACATGGGCTCGCCCTCTGGCGCTTGCTCCACAATCTGCGTGACTGGTGGTGGCGTAACCCGCTTGAGATGTAGTGTATCTCCCTCTGCCCAGACGACAAAGCGGTCCGATGGTCGAAAGCGGGCGGCGATATCAGGAGGCAGTTTCAGAGTCTGTTGTTCCGTCAGTTCAGCAATGTCTGACATAGCGTCTCCCAGCGTCTTTCAGGCGCTTCCCGTC
>JBDHHK010000343.1:0-3117 GCA_039589395.1 Gemmatimonadota bacterium | reverse complement strand
CGATTGCCACCAACGACTACACAGTCGGCTTCAACGTGCGCGGTGGTGAGCCCGATCAGAACCTCACCCAACTCGATGGCATCACGATCTTCAACCCTACGCACCTTGGGGGCCTCTTCAGCACGTTCGACGCCGACGCCGTGGAGAGGGTTGACTTCATCACAGGCGCGTTTCCAGCGGAGTATGGAGGAAGGCTCAGCAGCGTTCTCGACGTGGGCATGCGGAGCGGACGATCGGATCGATTTGGGGTCCGGGGCCAGGTCTCCCTGATTTCCAGCAAGCTGCTTGTCGAGGGGCCAATTCCGGGTACGCCCGCGACGTTCCTCGTGGCGGGTCGCCGCACCTACGCTGACGCACTCATCAGCGCCTTGAGCAGCGAGACAATGCCCTATTACTTCGCCGACTTGGTCTCCAAGCTCTCGATGCCGGTTGGTGCCGGAGTTTTGTCGGCCACGGCCTACTGGGGTCAAGACGTGATATCGTGGCCGTGGATCGATCCAGAGCCGGGTCGACCGGGCATCGACCTCGAGGCTGATTGGGGCAACCGTTTGGTCGGCATGACCTGGCGGCATTCATTTGGCGAACGTGAGTTGAGGGTGGATGGCAGCTACACTGGTTTTGCCACCGCGTTTGGCCTCGAACCCAGCATCTTCAACGCCGAGAATGAAGTCCGCCTGTTATCTGCACGCGCAACAGCGGCTTTCTCGCCGGGAGCTACGCATGATGTGCGAGCTGGAGGTGGCGTCGAAGACTACAGAATGACCTACTTCGTAGGCAGTGAGAGCTTCGGCGCTGAGCTCTTCACCGCCGAGTACGCGCCGCGCATTTGGTCTGCCTTCATCGACGACCAGTGGAGAGCATTCCCCTGGCTGTCGCTTCGTCCCGGAGTGCGACTCGAATACGTCGAAGGCCCGGGTCGACTGAACTGGGCACCACGTGTTGGGGTCAAGTCTTTCTTGACGGAAAATCTTGCCCTCATCGGTTCGATCGGTCGATACCACCAGGCAATTCACTCTCTCAGAGATCAAAACGTCTCCTGGAATATCTTCGACTTTTGGATCGGGGCTGACAGTGCGACACCTGTAGCCAGCTCCGACCATCTCGTTCTAGGGTTTGAGAGCTGGTTCAACGAGGCGGTATCCCTGAAGGTCGAGGCGTACAAGAAGACGTTCGACGACATAGTGGATTTCAACCTCCGCGAGGATCCCAGGGTAAACGGGGACGAGATAGTGCCGGTGAGCGGGAATGCCTGGGGTGGCGACGTCCTGCTCCAGAAGCACTCGGGAGGGCTCACTGGCTGGATTTCCTACGGGCTCGCGAAGGTAACTCGAAACGCCCACGGTCAGGAGTTTCCCGCGGTACACGATCGCCGTCACACGTTGAACGTTGTTGTGCAGACCCGTGGCCCACTGGGCAGTGACCTCAGCGTGAGATGGGGATACGGGTCTCCGCTCCCGTTCACTCCGTTTGTAGGCGAATGGCACCACCGTTTCTACTACACGACCAACCACACCTTCGACGATTTCGAACTCGAACCTATTGCCAGCCCGGTGTTGAACAGCGGGCGATACCCGTACTACAACCGGTTCGACATTAGCTTCCGTTGGGAGTGGTCTAAGTGGGGTGGCGTACTGCGGCCATATCTGCAGCTAATCAACGCAACGAATCACAAGAACGTGTTCCTTTACACGTTTGACTACAGCACGACGCCGGCGACCAGAAGCTCGCTATCACAGTTGCCACTGCTGCCGACAATCGGCGTGGAGTTCGAATTTTGAAGCGGCGGCCGTGGTGGGTACTGAGCCTCGCGCTTGCGGTATCGTCGTGCGAATTCGGTGAAATATCGATCCCCGATGGCGATCCCATGCTCGTGGTGTTCGCGGTCATGCGTCCTGATATCGAGCGCCAATGGGTGCTCGTCGAACAGACGCTCACAGGGACGACATCTGCGGAAGACTCGCTTCCGTCACTGATCCCCGGTGACCCGCCGCCACTGCCGGTAACGGCCGCAACGGTCTTTGTCACAAACATCAGCATGGCGAACGATCCCTGCGGAACCGCGCCGTTCACAGAGAATCCCGGAGATCCAAACCTCGACCGTTCATTAGGGCTTTATTGGGGGCCTGCCGATTGTCCGACGATGCGACCTGGCGATTCGCTCGAATTGAGGGTTGAGACGGCTGATGGCCTGGTTTTGACTGGTCTCACGGAGGTTGTCGGAGCAGATCGTATGCTGCTGAGGGTGAACGGTGATTCCGTAGTCGTGCCTGGGCCAACCCTGACTCTGAACCGCGACGTCGACACCCTCGAGGCTGACGTATCGGCGACCTTCGGTCGATCGGCACAAGTCGAAGTCTCGCGGCCTGATAGCATGAACGCGCTAGACCCGAAGTTCCTGATGTTCATAGACTCGACCGCGATATCCATTCCGGGCAATCTGGTCAACTTCTTGGACCAGCTATTCAACGACGACGACAGTACATCCGACAACTCACCGGAATCGATATTCACGGCCGGATGGCACCATACCGTGACGGTTGGTCTGATGGACGACCATTTCTTCGACTATATGCGAACCGCGAACATGCAGCTGTCCGGCAGAGGATTTGTCAATCATGTCGAAGGTGGCATGGGGGTGTTCGGCTGCGTTACGGCAGCGGCAAACCAGGTCAAGGTCGTTAGCGATCTGGACGACGATCGCGAGGGCGCGTACCGAATGGCTGGCACGGTCCACGGTGTCGCAGTCGACATCGCACTCGAGCTCTATGTGGCTGCCGCTGGCGAGGACACGACAGACATGGCAGCGTTCGTGGAGGGTGACTGGGTACACGGTGGCCTGGAGACCAGCGCCGACGGTTCCTTCGAGGGCAGCGACATGGCGCTGATCATCTATCAGGTGGATCCGGCAGATTCTGAGGCGGTGACGGCCATCCTGCTTGCCGGCCAAACCAGCTCGAGCAGCTCTTTCAGCCTAACTGCGTACGACCGGCAAATGACTCAGGTCGGGCTGGTGACGGTAACGAGGAACTGACCGACCGCATCTTCTGGCCGCGGAAGAACGCAGACGAACGCGGACATGTTTTCCGGGTTGGGTGGGGGAACCAACATCTCTTAGTT
>JBDHHK010000342.1:0-3139 GCA_039589395.1 Gemmatimonadota bacterium | reverse complement strand
GGCAGCATCAGTGCGTGAGTCATGCGGTAGCACTTCGCTTCGACCATCAACAGATGTCCGTGATGAACGAGTCGATCGATCATCGCGGCGGCCATGCGCTCATTGGCATAGCCGCGCTGCGAAGATCGTAATCAGCTTAAGCGTCTTAACGCTGAAGAACAGACTGTACGTGTTCGGCCTCGACCTGTTGGTGTTTCGCCAGAAACGCCTTCCGTAACGAGGCGATGGTGATCGTTCCGACGGGTCGCATGATACCGCCTGCAGCCTGATGAATCAGCTCGAGGGCGTTCTTGGTTATCAAAGGTGATGCGGCTCCGCATGCAGACAACCGTGACTCGATGTAGGTGAACGTCTCCTCCTTCTCGAGGGGTTCTACCGAGATGGTCACGGTAATAGCCGAGGCGAGTGATTCGAGGATCGAAAGACCGAATCTTCGTGGGAGCTGCTCATTCCCGCACAACAGAACCGTCAGTGCATTCAGCGAATCGGTGTGGAAATTAGTCAACAGCCGGATCTCGGCGAGGATGTCATTATTCAGCAAATGCGCCTCGTCGATGATAAGCACCGGATGAATACGGGAGCTGGAGCGCATGGTGAGTACATGCTCCTTGATGGCGCGAAACATCGATGCCCGGCGACTGCCCGGAGAGAGTCCGAAGGCGGAGCAGAGGTGGGTATAGAACTCCACTAGACCGACTGAGGTGTGACACACATAATAGCTTTTGTAGAGTCCTGGCTGAAGCCGGTCGATGAGCAGCCGGATCAGGGCGCTTTTGCCCGTACCGCTTTTGCCGGTCATCACGCCGATGCCACGTGTGTCGATCAGCAGTTCGGCAGAGGCGAGATGGCGTTCGATCGACGGGAGTATGAGAAGTTGTTCTGTGGCGATCTCGCGAGAGAACGGATCGGATGCGAGATTGAAGTAGCTGAGATACTCACTATGCATCGTCATCCTGTTCCTCCTCATCTTCAGGCTCCGGCGCAGGTGCGGTAAGTCCGGTAGCGGCCAGGGATGCATCAATGACCGAGGGGGAACGATCCGGTGTCGGTCGGTCTGCATCCGGTTGATCTTCGGAGCTGATGTCCTTGTGAAGATCTGATCTGCGGACTTTGGTGTTGGCATAGGAATCGACCACGCGCGCGGTGCCACAGTCGATCTGGCCGAGGAGTACCGACAGCCGTCTTCGCTCAGGGGGAATCCTCGGATCGTAGCGGACGGTGACCCGCTCGCCGATGAGCGATGAGGAAACTTCATAGAGCAGACCGTCGAGAGTGAAGGTGGAATCCCGATATACCTTGCGAGTCACCTCGTGCATAAATGTCGCGTCGAGATCGATGGTCGGATCGATGGGAACGATATGCGAGGCACGTTCGAGCCATCGGTCCAGCGGTGTTGCGCTGCCTAATCCCCGATGAGGATTGCGATGATACTCCGCTTCCACCCAGCTTCTGAATCGTACCGACAGATCGGCGAGCCCGGCGATGGAGTCAGGGTCGAGAGGCCGGAAGAATTGCTCACGGGCGGTGCGGTAGAATCGTTCCTGCTTTCCTCGTCCCCGGGGTGTGTATGGACGGGAGTGGATGAGCAGCACCCCGAGAGAGTCGGTGATGCGTTTGGTCTGCAAGCTGATGAAATTGGCCCCGTTGTCGACATACAGACGGCCAATGAGCCCGTGGGCGGAAAGAATGTGTTTGATTCCCGCCTCGAAGTCCAGCGCTCGTTCTGAGAAGGCGAAATGAGTGAAAAGGATCCTGCGTGTGGCGTCGTCGATGAAGGTCAGCAGGATCGCCTTGCGCTTTTTGCCGTTGCTATCGTGCACGCTGATGGTGTACATGCAGTCGGCCTGTACGCACTCCAGGGGAGAGAAGAACTCGAACTTCAGGTGCTTCTCTTCATCGGCTGCGCGAACGCGCTGATCGCGCTTCAGCCCCATGGAGCATACGAGCCGAGACAGACTCGATGAGGAGATGTTTCCTTTGATCGCTCCCTCTTTACGTAACTGCGTAAGAACGGTGGTTGCATTCAGATGAGGCTTCGCCTCCAGTGCATTCATCAACACCGCCGTTTCGGACTCAGACAGTGAACGACATCGACCGGCGTCTGAGCGAACCTTCGGCTCCAGTCCCGCTTTCCCGTGCTTCCTGTAGGCGTACATCCACTTGCGGATACACGCCTCGCTGAGACGACGCTTACCGAGATAGGGAATCTCGTGTTCCTGTTCTGCCTTGAAGCGAATCAGCTCCGAAACCTGCGCGGTACTCAGGTACGGATTGGCCAGCTCAGCCACCAGTGCGTAGCGGAACTCGGTGATTTCCCGTCGTTTTTGTGCTTGTGCTTCGTGATCCATGGTTACCTCCAGGATGTGATCTGGTTCCCGAGGGTAACGGATCGACTCATCGGTCGGGAGAACCACGATTATGTGAAGATACTCCTCTCGCGGTGGTGGAGGAGAAGGTGATGATCGAAGCGCGGCAAAAGCAGATGCAATTGTACCGGCGGTTCAGAACGTAGCGATTCAGCTCCCACAGCGGTCGATCCTTCTTGCCGGTCGCCGCCCGAATCCATGCAAGCCCCGACAGCCGATCGTCGGCCACATCGGGAAACAACGCCTTCGCCCTAACCACCGCCGTCGACAGCATTTTGTCGAGTTGTTTCGGATACCGCGCTCCAACACCGAGATCGGCAAACACTTCAGAAGCCACTTTCCGACCGTCGCCTTGTTCCCGTTTGATGAGATACTCTTCGACCTGTTCGGTCCCTCCGGAGGTGCCCGGCAGAGAAAACGCCGGCATGAGCGCATGAGTCACGCCGCATCTGCGACACCGTACTCGCAGAATGTCGATTCGCTCGTGGTAGTAATACTTGGCGTACTGGCCATGAAGGGCGAAGTCGCCGACCGACTTACATGCAGGACAGCCGACTTCGGATAATTCATCCTCCCAGCGAGATTGAAGTTCAGAAAAACTATAGTTGTCACGTCGAATGTCGATGAGTATAACTGTATCTGGTGCGAGGGAACGGGATGCTCGGCGGGAACCAAAACAGCCCGTTCTCTCGTCTCCTTTTTCCCAAACTTCAGATACAGTAAATCGGCTATATTGTTTCTATTCTTAAATAAGAGCGCGGGCGCCTACACTC
>JBDHHK010000341.1:0-3181 GCA_039589395.1 Gemmatimonadota bacterium | reverse complement strand
CTTCCCTTCCGCCGCTGGCGACCCGGTAAGCATAACCATTGGCTTCGAGAATTGTGGAAAGGAATACTCGGCTTTCTTCCGAGTCGTCAATGATCAGGAATTCTTTTTGTTCAGTCATGAGTTCTTCTCCTTGGTCTCATTGATCGGTTCGGTTGCCGTACATTCTTGCATTGGGAGCCGATATTGATGTTGGCTGAATTCCATCAGCTTTCTTCTCGTAGCTAATCAGCCGCCGAATAGCAGTAAAAGCAGGCATCAGCGTGACTACTGTGCCCGATCGGTCGCGAGAGGGCCTGTGTTTACGAGCGGCTGGTCAGTGGCATGTATCCTTGGGAACCGGATTCGAAAAGTAGAGCCCTTGTTGGGTGCCGATTCGACCTCGAGCCTGCCGCCATGTTCTTCAGCTATCTTCTTCACTACCAACAGGCCGAGACCCGTTCCCTTCGCCTCCTTGGTCGAAAAGAAGCGCGTGAACAGTTTCGACAAGACTGCTTCCGACATGCCAATGCCGTTGTCTTCGACCGTCAACACGATCTCCCTCCCCGCTACCTGGCTCTTCAAAATGACCACGTCACCTGATTCTGAATCGGCGCAGGCATCGACAGCGTTGGTGACCAGACAGACAATTGCACGATGGACGGTAGTAGCATCCAACGCTTCCTCGCCCATCCCCTGGTCGAGCTCCGCGCGAAGCTCTACACCTCGTCCGGCCGCCATCTCTCTCAACGTTTCAATTGCCTCGAGGATAATTTCATTGAGATTCGTGGGATTGAGATCGGGAACGCGTTTCTTTGCGTAGTACAGCATTTCGAAGATCAACTTCTCCACATGCCCAACGCTGTTCTTCATAGCGCGCCAGCCGGCTAGGAGCTTCTCTCGGTCTTCTTTCTCTATGGCAAATTCGATCACGTATTGGCCCGCCCGCAGACCGTTGAGCAGGTTTTTGAGGCAGTGCGCCAGTCCCGTGACGGTGTCGCCGATAGCAGCTAGGCGTTCGCTTTCAACGAGCTCGCGCTGAAGTTCTTTCTCACGGGTGATGTCTTTGCTTATGCCGAAGGTTCCGATCGGCTCGCCGTCAGGGTCACGAAGACGGGAGAGTGTGAGGATCACATCTCTGATCTCTCCGTTCTTTGTGAGGAAGTGTGTCTCGTAGTTGACCACATGGTCCGTATTCGCAAGGCGTGCAATGGCCTCATCCCGTTCCGCCGGCTCGGCAAACAGCATCTCGATTCGCTTTCCGATCACCTCCGACTGCGAGTAACCGAGCGTGTTTTCGGCGCCTGAGTTGAAAGTCTTGATGAGACCCGAAGTATCAACCGTGATGATGATGTCGGCGGAGCCCTCGACGATGCCCTGCATGTAATCTTTGGTGCTCTGCAGCTCTGTGAGCGTCGAGGAGAGCTCGGACACCATGTTGTCGAAAGTCCCGGAAAGTCGAGCGATACCGTCTCCTCTGGAATCCCGGAATCTGAAGCTGAAGTCTTTTCTGGCGACACGTTCCGCGCCCTCTCTCAGGATTCTGATGCGTCTCCCCACGAGGCGATCCATCATCCACCAAGTTGAGACGGTGATTAGGATGAGCGCAACCAGCAGCGCTATCACAGTGTGGCGATTCCTCTGAGCTATGATGCTGTCTACGCTCCGGAGAGAGAAATCCGCCTGCAAAAGTCCCAGCACGGGAGAGGCAGAGGTTGCCAGGTGGCACCCGGCGGCCTCACAGCTATCCTCTCCATAGATGGGCGTTACCACCGAGACGGCTCGTTCACCGTTCTCGAACGAGACGACTTCATCAAACGGGCTCAGGATCGAGTCGCTCATTCCTCGGTTGGACGCGTGGCACACGCTGCATGGCCATGAGTCCAGTTCCAGGATCCTTGTACTCGATTCGAGACTCGAGGCGACGACCTGGCCACCGTGCGACACGAGTCGAATATCCCGGTACACGGGACTGTCGAACAGCAATCGACCGAACAGATCTCCCATGCCCGCGGTGTCACGTCGCATCATCAACTCTCTAATGCTCTCGTGGATGGTGCGTGAATTGACCCTCGAGATTTCGCGAGCCGTCCTCAGCGCGTCGCCTTCGTAGACCACATTCGTGACATAGCTCAGAACCCCTAGGACAGAAACCAGGATTACGAGGATGACGCCATTCACTTTCCAGACTAGCTGAGTCTTTCGAAGCATCGGTTTCAGGCTCGGTGTTCAACAGCCGCCGTAACGAATCCTTGGCCTTGTGTTGTTCGGTTAGCGTGCAATCCCTGAATCGCGGGCACCATGCTTGTAAGTTACCGAACTAGGTTGGTCCTCACGAGGATTTGAGCGGGCCCGGCCAGCTCGCGTGACACCATGAGTACCGCAACCATATGTATTAAGCTTTCGGGCCAATTCATGAACATTTCATGAAGTGCGCACAAATGAACGGCTCGACGAGACCGGCGCGCGATCGGCGCCGAACCACTGCCCCGTTGGCTACGCTGTTGGATCCGCCGTGTAGCCGAGGTACGTCAGCAACAGCATGTAAACGATGATGCCTATGCCGATCCAGAAGAACAGCCGGCTACGCTCTCCGCGAACGGTTTTCCGGTCGAGCACCGGGACCAGTAGCAGCACCACGCCGCCTACGGCGAACCCGAGCAGGCCCACAAACTCCCCTTCGAGGCCAAGTATGTGTGGTGGTAAGTACTTCAACGTCTGGAACATGTACATGAAGTACCACTCGGGCTGAATCCCTGCCGGGGCCGGAGCGAAAGGATCGGCCTTCGAGCCTAGTTCCGCGGGAAAGTAAGCGGCAAGCGCCACGAGTACGGCAAGCGCAACGAGCCAGCCCACCAAGTCACGAAGCAGAAAGTTGGGCAAGAACGGCATAGCAGGTCCGCCGCTGCCATCTTGTTCAACGTCCAACGGCACACTCATGCCGTGCTTCTGGACCTGAAAGAGATGGAGCCCGAGTAATGCCAAGCTAGCAGCAGGCAGAACAGCTACGTGAATCGCGTAGAATCGCGTGAGCGTAGCGCCACTCACATCCGTACCACCGCGTGCGACTCGCAGAAGGAAATCGCCCACAACTGGGACCACCCCTGTGATTTCAGTTCCAACTCGGGTCGCAAAATACGCCAGTTCGTTCCACGGCAGCAGCTAGCCCGTAAACCCAAATGCCACCGCAACACCCATGAGGCCC
>JBDHHK010000340.1:0-3214 GCA_039589395.1 Gemmatimonadota bacterium | reverse complement strand
CGAGCATCTGAGTCATGAGATGCGGCAGGCGCTTGCGGAAGCGATGCCCCAAACGCCAGGTGGGCCGCAGGTTGATCCAGATGAGCTGTATCGCCGTTTCAGGCGGGCGGTGACTCACAACTGCAAGACATGGGAAAAGGTGCCCGACAAGTTTGTCGAACTCGACTAGCCTTGGACGTTCTTGAGAAGCTCGCTAAGGCCCGTGGCTGCGATCCGCGGTACCTGATTGTGAAGAAAGGTGATTAGACGCCGTGGAACACGTCAGAGGTAGGATCGTGGATGGTGATGAGGTGGTTCTGGACAACCTCGACATCACGTTGACCGTGGTCGAGCCTCCCGGTCACCTAAAGCGGTGGAGCGGTGGCTTCCGGCTAGACCCAACCGACCACATCGAGCCAGGTGGTCCCTATCGGTTGGAACTCGAAGACGGTCGCGCCGGCGACATCACTGTGGTGAAGGTGGAGTATTCTTCCGCATCGAAGTCCTGGCTCGTGCTTTTCACTGCTGCAGGATCCCTCAGTTGAGGAGCACGGCCGCGCTGATCGAGAAGAGGGAGGAGTGATGGGCAAAGACAACTGGTCTGAATCCCAAACGGACGCCGTGCGGCGGGTGTGGAAGGGCGACCCCGAAATGGTGGATTTCGTCCTGAAGCACTGCTCCCCCAACGATACAGCTGCCGACATGAAGGCCCGTGCGGCTAGGTATAAGGACCTTGAGGAGGCGGAGACCCGAGACGCAGAGCTAATGGACCAGGTAATGGAATACTACAAGGATGACAACGAGACGTTGGAAGAGGTGTGGCCCCGGCTCCCAGAGGAACTCAAGATCTTCGTCAAACGTTATCAAGTCGAGCACCCAGAGCTTTTCGAAGACGAACCCAACCAATAACTAGGCGCGACCGAGGCTCAGAAACGATTCTAGCGCGTCGTTTCCAACGAATGTCCCACCAACGTACCATCGTGCCCCAAAAACGCTCTGGCGGAGTCGTGGATTCGGCTGCATCGTCGCTGATGCACCTAGCCGGCCGGTGAGGAGGAAACAGATGAAGAACACAGCCAGAGGCTGGCTTTTTGATAGAGACGCCCGAGAAGAGATTGATCGGGCGATCGCCGAGTGCAAGCGTGATCACGGAAGCTCGCCGACAGGCAAACCGTCAGTGATAAGACGAACGTTTGTGCGTAATGACGGATCTGAGTTCGAAGCGACTGCCGTGTTCGTCAATGACGACGACGGATGGTGGGACGAGTACGCGCGGGTACACGGCTGGCCGGAGTACACGCTGGCCCGCATACAAGAACTCTGTGGCGAAAAGGAACCTGACCCTGCGCACTCGCCGCCGCGGGGAAGCACGACAGTGCTAGTGGCGGATAATGCGCAGTGGGTGCGAGACCCGATCGCGGGGCTATTGAGGCAGGCTGGTTACGAAACCCTGACAGCGGCTGACGGCCGGGACGCGGTCGCCGTCTTTGAAGAGCACGCCAAAGAGATCGAAGCTGTGCTTTTGGACTGCCACCTGCCGGGAGGGCCCGGCGACGAGATCTTCGAAGAACTCCGCCGCATACGACCCAATATCCCGGTGATCATGATGAGCGGCTTTGCCGAAGAAGATTCGATCGGGCGCTTCCTGGGAATGGGTGTGGTTGGGTTTCTCAAGAAACCGTTCGGGCCACTCACACTATTTCAAGCAGTGAAGAACGCGCTCGATCAGCCAGCAGCGTAGTCTCGGGCGCAACGAATGTCCCAAATCATTGCATCGTGCCCCCCAAACGCACTAGCGGAGACAGGGCTTGGGTGTAGGTTCGCACTGTGTACGTACAGCGACCATCTTGACTCGGGGAACTGAAATGAATCGAGAAAAACTGCGTCAGTTCTATCGCAGGATGGAGAAAGTCCCAATAACGGCATTGCTCTTCAGTGCGGCGGTGATAATCGCGTTTGCAGTTCCGCCGCGACCCAGCATCATCCTGTCGCGTGGAAACTTTGTCTTCGTTTTGTTGCTCGTGCTTGCGGCTTTTCTTTGGGGTCGATTTGTTGGGATGCGGAAGCGATAGTGCTCCTGTCCCGAGCGTCACGCGGCGCTCGGGGGTTTTCTTCCACGAATGTCCCACCGGCGTACCCCAGGCGCTATTAACACATCTTGCGGTGCCCCCCTTCTTGTGCATCTTTGCCGGACAGGAGGGCTCGTGCCCGAATCCAGAAACACACCGATGACCTTCAGCCGCGAAGAGATACGGCAAATTCGTTCCTTGATGAACACACCGGACGCTCGGGTTGCCTGCCCACTTTGCGGGGAGACGTTGGTGATCGTCGGTCCGATCGTATGTGACAACTCATTAGGACCGACGCTCGAAGTGATGTGTGAGCCTTGTCATCGGACTACAATCGTCACGGATTCGCCAGGGGCTCACGGGCCGGAGGCTGAGTCCTAACCCACCACCCACGCCCGTCCTCACCGCCTGAAAACACATCGAGCGGTTGGCCAATACCTGCCACTCCCGATGACGATCGGGACTCACAGGCGATTCTAGGGCGCCGATCCCAACGGATGTCCCACCGACACACCCCCCTGCCCCGAAACCGCACTGGCGGGGAAGGGGCCGTCCGCTAGATTACCAACATAACTGCGGAGCGAGGAACTCTTAATTGAGCCAACAAGCTCGATAACGTGACCATTTGCCGCTTCTGATGTCAGGCCCTCTAACGGGGATGACAAATGTGGTGGCTAGGGCGCGCATCTTACGGAATCGGGTTCAAAAAAAAAGACTCTTCGCTCCATTGTTTCATGGTCATGCGCGCCCCCTGGCGCGCATTTCTGTTTGTGTGCCCGGCAAGGTCGTCGAACTCGACTAGCCGCCCCGTTGCCCATGGGCAACATTTCACATCTTGCGGTCCCCCTCCCCAGGCGCAGATTTGCCGACATACCTAGCACACGGGAGTGAGCCGTGGAACGCGTAAGAGGCAGGATACTGGACGGCGACGAAGTGCTTCATGAGAACGTTGAGATAACTCTGAACCTGGTCGAGTCTCCCTCTGGCCATGAGCATTACGACGGTGTTTTCCATATCCCACTCGAACAAACAGGACGGTACTGTCAACTTGAGCTGATTCTTGCTTGGATCGACGTCTCGCTCAGGCAGGAAACGACCGTATACTGGGCTTTTCTGTTCTCGAGATCATGCGTTTTGGCGGGAATTTCGCTCAAGTTGACAAAGCC
>JBDHHK010000339.1:0-3229 GCA_039589395.1 Gemmatimonadota bacterium | reverse complement strand
CTCGACGGTCTGGTGGCCCTGGTCACGGATCTGCTCGCGCAGGGGGTTCCGATTCACGGGATCGGAATCCAGGGGCACTTTCTCTTCGCTGCCAACCCGCAGAATCTTCAGACGGTAATCCAGACCTTTGCCGACATGGGACTGCTGGTCGAGCTGACCGAAGTCGATATCGTGCTGATGGGTGACGGCACCTACGAGGAGAAACTCGACGCGCAGAGCCAGAGCTACTTCGGCGTCGCAGCGGCCTGCAGAGCGGTGTCCGCCTGCCAGCGGGTCACCCTGTGGGGCTTCACCGATCGCTATACCTGGATCGACGACTTCTTCGGTCCCGGCCTCGATCCCCTGCCCTTTGACGAGGACTACGCCCGCAAGCCGGCCTTCTATGGCCTGCGCGAAGGGTTGCTGACACGCGTGGCGGCGGCACAGGACAAGGATCAGCAGAAATGTGTTAACGAGCTCAACAAGAACGGCGCCAAGGTCGCCAAGGCTCAGGGCAAAGAGAACGCCAAGTGCGTGAAGGACGCACTGAAGGCCCAGATCTCTTCGGCAGAGGCATGCCTTGCCGGGACAAAAGACAAGGTTGAGCAAGCGAAGACCCGGGCAATCGAGAAAGCCGCAACCAAGTGTGATCCCATCAACCCACCGAACTTTGGTGCCACGGATCCCGAAACCCAGAACTCGGTCATGGTTGCCAAAGAACTCGACCTGATATACGACCTCTTCGGATCCGATCTGGATCAAGCGATCGTGGTGGGAGACACCGACAAGGTCCGAGCCAATTGCCAGATCGAAGTCACGAAGCTCGCAGCGAAGTGTCAGGACACGAAGCTCAAGACCTTCAACGGCTGCAAGAAGGCTGCTCTCAAGGGCAAGGTACCCTTTAGCCAGGTGACCCACGCTCATGAGCTGCAAATTGCCTGTCTGCAAGATGACCCGAACGATCCGGCCAGAGGCATCCCCGACCCGAAGGGCAAGATCGCCAAGGCCTGCAATTCCAAGCTCACGCAGAAGCTCACCGGCAAGTGTTTTGGAGTGGTTATCGGAACCGCGTTCCCAGGGCACTGCGCCAGTGCGGTGGATCTCATAGAGCTGGCTGCCTGTGTTGACGAGCGGGTCGAGTGCCGTGTCTGCCTGGCACTGAACGTTGTCGATAATCTAGCCCGGGACTGCGACCTCTTCGATGACGGGGAAGTGAACGGGAACTGTCCGTAGGGCGGCCATCCCGCCTGGTCTCTAGACACGCCTCGGATTCGGCCGGGGCGTTGTCGTTCGGGCGATCGGCCGACCCCGAATTGACCCCAAATCTGACCCCACGGCGCACGCCGAGGACGCAGCTATTAACCGCCAACGCCCGGAACTCCCATGAATTCCGGGCGCTTCGAATGGTAGCGGGGTTAAAATTCGAACCTACGACCTTCGGGTTATGAGCGCGACGGTCGTATTTTTCGGGCTTCGCTGTAAGTGGTTATACTGACACCGAAATCCTAGGCGCCGCTCAGATTTCACCGAATTGGGCCGCCTCTGCGTTGGCCGACGTTCGCCGGGGTTGGCCCTCGTTATTGACCCCAAAATTGACCCCACGGCCCGGGCGCACATAAAGCGAAGATCATCAGGAGTCAAACGTTTGCGCCGTCTTTTCGCGTGACGAGATGGCTGGAAGGGCTGATCTTGTCCATCCGGGTTTTCCAGCCTAAGAACCCCGAACACCTTTGTCCAACTACTATAAGTCACCATGATTTCTTGAATAATATTTTTTGTTATGAAGGAGGGAACGCTATGAGTCATAAACCTTTATTGGGAGTTCGGAAACAGATGATTTCCATTCCCCGTTATCTCCATCCAATTTCTCGTTTGGCATGGAGGACGACGGCAAAGACGGTAGAAATGGGGGTCCGTTTTTTTATTTCGAAAGAACATCACTTGGTCCGGAATTATGCGGCAAGAGAGCTTACTCGGGTTGGATCACCCCTCACACCAGAGTTCATTGCCAACGCGTTAAACATGTCTGTTGAGAGGGTCAACGTGATTCTCGATGAGTGGGTACGCAGGCGAGTCTTACTTAAAAATGAGCAAGGCGCGGTCACCTGCGTTTATCCTGTTAGAGTTGACATCCCACAGTGTTCCTCCTTACATCATGTAATCTTCAGTAATGATGAACAAATACGAACCGCTTGAGCTCTTGACGCATTAGCGCTGCCTTTCGTGCAAGGGCAATTACGAAAAGAATATCTATCTGCTACGGTTACGACGGCATGTACCCATTGTGCTCAGCCGATACATCTTGAAGTAGACAGCAAGTTGAACTGTCATGTTCTGGAAGAAAGAGCGATTCCTCTCGTCGTGCTTCCTTTCGTTAATCCTCTGAAGAATCATGTTGATGACTTTTGAAGAAAATCCGTTTTCTTCTGGTCAGAAGAACATGCGAGAGAACATTATCAAAGTGGTGAAAATTCTGGTTTATACATGACACTGAGCCAGGGTTCCGACTTTGCGTCAACCTTCTTTGAGACGATCTTTGCCTTTTCATACCCATAACTTCTTCCAAAGAAAAAGCCTCAATAATCTGCCGCCTTTTCCGGGGGATAGGTATTTTGAAGGCTGCGCTTCGCCAAAATCGTATGCCGAAAACGACACGGTCCTCGTTTGGCGGTCGCCTATCAGTTTTTCGACGACTTCGAGCGACTGGTAGAGAGCATGCCAGAAGCCTACCTCCGCCGGCTGCCCAAAACCCCTCCGATTTGAGCAGGCCAAGTTGCCGGTCCAGGGGAGCCTGAAATCAGGGACTTTCGGAGGCCCCCTGAGACACCTTTTTGAGCCGCCGCTGAAGCGTTGCTCTTGACACGCATAGCTCCCTGGCCACAGCCGAAATCGAGCGTCCCCTGGCCAGGAGCACCTGCGCCTCTGATACCGAGACTTGAGCCCGAGGCCTTCCGATCCGCTTTCCTCGGCGTCTGGCGGCTCTCATGCCCGCTGCCGTACGCTCACGAATGAGATCCCTCTCGAACTCTGCGATTGCGCCTAGGACATGGAAGAGCAGCCGCCCCGAAGGTGTCGTGGTATCAATCGCTTGGTCGAGGACTATAAGACCGATCCCCAAGGCTTCGAACTCAGCGGTCAGGGTCGTCAGGTGACGCACCGATCGAGCCAGGCGATCCAGCTTCACCACGGCCAGAACATCGAACTGCCGCCGCCGGGCTTGTTTCAGCAGGCGATCCAAAGCCGGGCGCTG
>JBDHHK010000338.1:0-3230 GCA_039589395.1 Gemmatimonadota bacterium | reverse complement strand
GAGGCGGTACTTCGGGAGCCAGGTCAAGACAGCATTGGCGTTTACCTAATGGCGGACGTCGAAGGTCCGGGTGCATTGGTGCGACTCTGGACCGCTGCCATCGACGGGACGGTTCAACTCATTCTCGATAGCAGCGATGACCCGGTCTTCTCAGGACCGGCGAGCGACTTTTTCCAGCAGCCGTTGGATTCATTCTCGCAATCTCACGAACTCAATAGGGAGAACCTCGAGCGCACCCTCTATCAGCGTGACGCCGTTTACGCTCCAATGCCATTCGAACGGCGGCTGCGCGTCGAGTGGACGGGCAACCTCGCGCATATCCACTTCTACCAGCTGGAGGTGCGGAAGTACCGTGCAGGAACGTCGATCGCGACCTTCCGACCGGAGGATCTGGTTACCTATCGCGAGACAATCGATGAAGTGACTGCGGTGCTCGCAGACCCTGACGCGGAGATTGGGCAGCCGGCAACCGGCGAGTCAGGATCGCTCTCCCTGGTGCTCGAACCGGGAGGAAGTGAGGATGCATTGCTTCTCGATGGCGGGGGGGCTATCGAGCGCCTCGAGCTGCGGCTTGACGCATCCGATCTCGATCGAGCACTGCGGCAGACTGTGTTGCACGTCCACTTCGATGGTTCACCCTGGGGACAGGTGCAATCTCCGATCGGTGATTTTTTCGGGGCCGCGCCGGGCGTAAACCCGTATCAATCCCTTCCCTTCACTGTGATGCCGGACGGGACATTGATATCCCGTTTCGTGATGCCGTACCAAAAGTCGGCACGAATTCATTTCGTGAACATGGGCGACCAGAGCGTCACGATTTCGGGCTCGGTCAAAACGGTCGATTACGAATGGAGTAATGAGCGTTCCATGCACTTCAGGGCACGCTGGCGGGTGAATCACGACCTTATTGCAGACCCCGATGCAGTTCAGGATCTGCCGTTCGTGGTTGCACGCGGCAAAGGCGTATACGTGGGAACCACGTCATTCCTGCTCAACCCGAATCCTATTCCCACGCCTTGGGGAAACTGGTGGGGTGAGGGGGATGAAAAGGTGTTTGTGGATGACGATTCTCTTCCCTCGCTCTTTGGAACGGGCTCGGAGGACTATTACAACTATTCCTGGTCGTCTCCCGACATCTTTGCGTTTCCCTATTGCGGCCAGCCCCGCAATGACGGCCCAGGAAACCGGGGTTTTGTCACCAACTACAGATGGCATGTTCTCGATCCTCTACCGTTTGAGCGGAGCATTGGTTTCTACATGGAGTTGTTCAGCCACGAAAGCACGCCGGGTGTTTCATACGCCCGAATTGGATACCATTACGCGCTGCCGGGCCTGACGGACGATCACACCGCGATAATGCCCGATGAAGTTCGGCATCTACAGCTGCCAGGCGGCTGGATGCCTGAGGGCCGATTCGGCGCACGCAACTCCGTGTTCTATCAGACGGAGGAGCTTTCTCCAAACCGCAGGCTGCAGTTCGAGTCCGGTCGTTTGTATGCGGGAGCGCGGCTGCCGGTATGGCGCCCTACGTCGTCCGGTCAGGCGCTGGCCCTTAGAGTGCCGATCCGGGTAGCTGGCGACTACCGCATTCACTTCGTGGCCCGACTTGATAGCAATGGTGCGAGGGCGAACGTACGCTTCGACGGCGACGCCGCAGAGCTAACCACCGACACGAGCTCGATCGACCTCCATCGGCCTTATCGCACGTTGCTGCGTAACTTCACACTTCAAACGCGCGAACTCAGCGCAGGAACCCACACGTTAGAGTTCTCGTTCGACGGTGCGGCTGACGGGATAAGCAGGCCAGAGCTGGGGATCGACTTCGTTTGGGTCCAGGAGATCAGGTGAGAGATCGAATCAAGACTTCAACCGATCGGCAAAGCAACTATATGCATCGTATACTCGTTCTCGCCCTCGCCTGCTCGGTTGCCTTTTCGGGGTGTGGGTCTGAAAC
This sequence comes from Gemmatimonadota bacterium, assembly GCA_039589395.1. Classification (GTDB taxonomy): domain Bacteria; phylum Gemmatimonadota; class Gemmatimonadetes; order Gemmatimonadales; family GWC2-71-9; genus JBDGYW01. The sequence continues at coordinate 1,276 of JBDHHK010000338.1, read as the reverse complement.
CGGTGGTGGACACGCAGGCACGGCGGATGATCCTTGGGTCATCGGCATGAGCCAGTGTAATCTGGGTGAACCTTGGCGAGTCCAGATGGACGCCGACGTACGGACCGCCGCCGAGCAGTTTGACAATGTGAGAGTGATCTTCAAAGATGCCCAAAACGAGTCGTTGACTCAGCGGGCGCAGGTTGAAGAGTTCGTCGAACAAGGCGTGGACCTGATCATCATCAGCCCAAAGGAAGCGGCGCCGCTCACAAGACCTGTTGCAGAGGCCTATCAGCGGGGCATACCTGTAATTGTGCTGGACAGAGCAGTGCAGGGAGATCAGTACACGACATTCATCGGTGCAGATAACGTGCGAATCGGGCGGGAGGCCGGCAAGTGGATTCGGGAGCAGCTCGGCAGCCGAGGTAAAATAGTCGAGCTGAAAGGTCTCATGACATCGGTACCCGGCCAAGATCGGAACCAGGGTTTTCTCCAGGGATTGGACCTCGACGCGAATCCTGGCTTGGAGATCGTTTTCTCCGGTGAGATGCAGTGGCTGGAGCCGAATGCCAGAAGGGAAATGGAGTCGGCGTTGGCTACCAACCCCGACATAGACGTGGTTTATTCACACAACGATCCCGGAGCGCACGGCGCATGGCTGGCAGCACGAGGAGTGGGTAGAGAAGAAGAAATCCTGTTCATCGGCATCGACGCTCTACGGCACGAGGGGCAGCAATACGTCGCACAGGGCATCTTGGATGCGACATTCTTGTATCCAACGGGTGGTGAAGACGCGATCGACGTTGCCCTCGACATCTTGAACGGCCTCGAAGTGCCTAAGCATATCACCCTCGGGACTCGCTTGTTCACGCCGGCAAATGTTGCTGACGGAGGCGAGCCGGTTGGGTCGGAATCTGAGGAGGAGCATCTGTGAAACAGCGAATCGCTTTGTTCTGGCCCGGCGACGGGCGTGACCTGCCCAACGAAGCGGCGTTACCAAACGTGACGGAGGCGACCAGGCAGATGAAGGCCGCGCTCGAGAAGCTCGGCAAAGAACCGTATTTGCTCGAGGGTTACCTGTCCAAACCGCATCACGCGATCGAACGGCTGGGGCCGATCCAAGATCCTATGATTGGCATCTGTGTGCACTGGTGCTATGGGCCGCACACAACAGAAGGAGTGGTGGGAAAAGACAATCCGCTACTTCTTGCCAGCAACTTCTCGGGTGAGTGGCCCGGTCTCGTCGGTCTCCTCAACACGGGGGCGTGCCTCGAGAGTCTGGGCAGGAAGTTCTCCC
>JBDHHK010000337.1:0-3242 GCA_039589395.1 Gemmatimonadota bacterium | reverse complement strand
AGCTGGTGAGCGCGGTGACAGATGAGGGTATGTGGCACGAGGGAGAGAACTATCATTTTTTCGCCCTAAGAGGTTTTCTGTTTGCCGCTGAGCTGCTGCGGTTGATCGGTGTGGACGTGTACGGCGATGACGGTCCGCGAGATCGGCTACGCGACATGTTCGTGGCTCCACTCAGGACCTTGTTTCCCGACCTCACTCTTCCCGCTAGGGGCGATTCGCCATACGGAGTGTCGGTGCTGCAGCCCCGATTTGCTGAGTTGTGGGAGGTCGGTTGGGCGCGCACTGGTGATCCGAGGCTAGAGAGCCTGCTAGCCGGCCTTTACAGTTCCGATGTTGCTTCGGGCAACGACGCGGGTTTCTCCGAAATGGCGGAACAGGAACAGAACAGGCCGGCCCAACGATTGTCTCGAGGGCTTCTTGGCTGGAAAACACTATTGCTGTCGAAGCCGGAGGCACCGCGCTCCGGCAACGGCAAATGGAAGATTGGGTCAACACTTCTGCCGCAAGCTGGTGTTGCGGTACTAAGAAACGGACCGGATCGGTATGTGAGTGTAGAGTGCGGAGGTCGCGCTGGTGGGCACGGGCATCCCGATCTACTCCATCTGACCCTGTTCGCAGAACGCGCACTCTTGATGGATTTTGGCACGGCCTCCTATGTAACTCCCTCTCTTTTTTGGTATCGGTCAACATTGGCACACAACGCTCCTAGCATTTCGGGCGAGGATCAGAAGTCTCGTAGGGGGTGGTGTGCTGCCATCGATCAGAAAGGAAGATGGGGTTGGTGTAAAGCGGTCGCCGAGGATGTGCTCGGAGCTGGTGCGTCAGCAGTACGCACAATCGTAGCTGGTCCTCGATGCGTATTGGACATCGTTGATGTTGAGTGTTCCGATGACGTCACTGTGGATTTGCCGGTGCATCTTCTCGATCCGATGTGGGTGTCGATGGAGAGCTGGTTGCGCATTCGAGATGCGTCGGGTACCGAAGACAATACCCCAGGTGACATTTTCGAGTTGAAGGTGACTGGCGATTTGCGGCTCGACGGGAGCTGTTCTACCACATTCCTACCTATGAGGGAGGGAGAACAGCTGCTTGTATCTGAACAGCCCGGCCCTCCGGACGATCAATTTGCCGACGGTAAACCGATGGCGTATTTGGTGCGACGCGCTCGCGGTCAGGGCCGATGGATTCAGTGCTTTGGCACCAAATCAGACGAAATGGTTGGCATTCGTCTCTCGAGAAACTCCATTTCGGTCGAATATGGGGACGGGACATCCGATTCCGTCACAATCAAGGAGGAAAGCTGCAGAGTGGTCGATTGTGATGGAGAGATCCACAGGATGGGAGGCGCTCGGCGAAAACCAGAATGGGCGCCACCGACGAAGGTGCGCAAACGTACGATATTCTGTCCGATGCTTGCTCGGAAGCCGTCACCCAACGACTGGGAGACGGCGGTGCCGAAATCCGCCGTGGTTCGACTCGGTGCCGGTCACTATCGCCGGTCGGAGACCCCATATGGAGCAGGACGGCCCTTTTCAGCGCGTACCGCGGTTTTCGCTGTTGGAAGTGAGCTATGCTTTGGCATTCGAGTTGTGAAGAAGGGCGTCTTTTTTCGGAAGGCGGACGCCAAGGATCCCGCTCTCGACAATGAGCCGCCGGATATACATTCGGATGGAGTACAGTGTTATGTGGGGGGAGAAGAAGGAGGGGGGTCAATGCCTTGGCGTGGATATCTTTTGGTGCCTGTACCGGATTCCGATTCAGTGCGTGTTGCCTCTGTTGCCGGCGCCGCAGGCAAGACTTCAGAAGTGGCCGCGTCGTGGGTGGGCACGCCCGATGGTTTTTCAATTCTTGTGGCGATCGATCTAGGGGCGCAGGTTCAACGCGGTCAGCGAATTCCACTAAACATCGTTGTCAACGAGATGTACTCCGGTCGTGAGAGGAGAGCCGGGCAGCTTGCGCTATCAGGTGGAGGTTGGGTGTACCTGAGGGGAGACCGCGAACATCCGGAATCGGCAATTGTTGCGGAGGTGTCTTGAATCTCGTCGTCGTGCTGAACAACCCACAAAACCTCGTGAATGTGGCAGGTGTGATCCGGGCGATGAAGAACTTTGGCCTCAGGGATCTGAGGCTCGCCAATCCGGTCGAAGACGTCGAGTCCCGTCGAATCATGGGCATTGCGCATGGAAGTGACGATATCATCAAGCGACTCGAGATCTTTGACGACTTTACTTCAGCAATTGCGGATCGCACTTATGTCGTAGCAATGTCTGCTCGTCAGCGTGCTGCCAAGCGCAACAAACAATGGCCGCGGCAGGCCGCAGCAGATCTACTTGCCGCTGCTGAAGAAGGTTTTGCCGCACTGGTAATGGGTCGGGAAGATCGTGGCCTCACCAACGATGAGCTCGATCTGTGTCATCGTGTAGTAACGATTCCTGCAGCTCCAGACTATGCTGCGCTGAACCTTTCTCATGCGTTCGCGATCATGGCGTACGAGTTGTTCGCCGCGCGGGAGGAAACGGAATTCAAGCCTCCACGCCGCGAGTCGACGCCGGCTACAAATGAGGACCTCGAAAACTTCTTTGCCCGTGCCGACGAGGCCCTACACGCTGTGGAATTCTTCAAGACTCGGAGCACATCGCACATCATGCGAACCGTCCGTGAAGTCGTTCACCGCACACCGATGGATGCCCGTGAGGTCCACCTGTTTAAGGCGATGTGTATAGAGGTGGTGAAGTACCTCGAGAGGATCGGTGCGAGGTGACCATTCCTGGTTTCACGTCTACCGGCAGCAAACGACCAGACGCGCTATTCGGCTCGACCAGCGGTAATCCAGTTCGATGTGTGCGAACCAACGGGTGCCGGGTTTGGGACGAGGAGGGTAGGGAATATCTCGATCTCGTTATGGCTCTGGGATCAGTGGCACTGGGCTACGGCCACCCCGATGTGAATGCGAGTGCCGAACGAGCTATTCGAGATGGAGTGGTGGGACCGCTACCCCACGTTCTCGAGAGGGAGGTTGCGGAGCTTCTTGCCGCGGTGATACCCTGCGCCGAATCCGTGCGGTTTCTCAAGACTGGCGCTGAAGCGGCTGCCGCTGCTGTCAGAGTAGCACGCGTATACACAGGCAGAGAACACGTCGTCACCTGCGGTTACCACGGTTGGTTGGACTGGTGTCAGGCAGACAACGGCGTGCCGCGCGATATTACACGGCTGCGTCGCGAAGTGCCGTTCAACGATGCGGT
>JBDHHK010000336.1:0-3250 GCA_039589395.1 Gemmatimonadota bacterium | reverse complement strand
CGCGCTCTACCACGATTCACACGCATATCTCAGGGATAGCCAGAAGGCCACCGCGACCGGTTGAGGTTGCAGGGTTCCAGACATTGCGAAAGGGGCAGGTTCGATTACCTGCCCGTTCTGGATACATGCTAATCTGCATCCATTCTATACTGATCCAACCTGTGTAGCTACAACTTTCCTAGATCCCTTTCGCACTTGCGGTATCCACAATAGGTTCACCCAGTTTGCTGCTCTGTTACCTGTAAATTCTGTACCTACGCGGAGCCATGATGGATCGTCCCACCAAACCGATTCGTTTAGACCAGAGCGGCGCAGACTCCGACCACGACGATGATCGACGGGGCGGCGGCGACAGCGGTTTCACAGCGAACGAACCAGGGTCGCGTAAGACCGGCAGGCGACAGAGCAGACTGGGAGAGCGCCTCAGTAGTGTTGGCGACCGCTTGAGCCGTAGTAGTGCGCGCGTCAGCCTCAGCGCGATGAACATTTCCACGATGAAGCGAAGCTGGCTGCCCCCACTCATCCACCTCGCATACAACCCGCTGACTATGGCAGGACTCTTCCTCGTCAACGCGACAGCTGTGTTTTGGCTGTTTGTGTTACCTGTTGCTACGCAGGAAGGCGCGAGGCACCCGTATTTGCTGATCGTGTTCTTCGGGATTCTGCCGATCGCGTTTCTCGTGGGTCTCTGTGCGATCCCGCTCGGAATAACTCGGCACTACAGGCGGACAACTCGGAACGGAGTCCAGGTTCGGGAGTTTGAACCCTTAGGTTGGGACAACCGTGAGTTTCGAAGGATGGCGTTTTTTATCGTAGGAGCTACGTGCTGCAATGTGCTCGTAGGAGGCTATTTGAGCCAGCACACCGTCCACTACATGGACTCTCCCGATTTCTGCAGCACCACGTGCCATAGCATGAGCCCCCAGTATGTTGCGTACCAGGATTCCCCGCACAGGAATATCGACTGTGTTGAATGCCATATCGGCTCGGGCCGCCGCGCGTATGCGCGAGCCAAGCTGAACGGGCTTTGGCAGGTGGCAGCTAACTTGTTCGAACTGTATCCCAAACCTATACCGACCCCGCTCGAGAACCTGCGTCCGGCCAGAGAAATCTGCGAGTCGTGCCACTGGCCGCGGAGCTTCAGCGGAGTGCAGGTGCGTGTATTGGACCATTTCGCGCAAGATTCGGCCAACACGCACACCAAGACAGTGATCGTGTTGCGTATCGGCGGCGGTCCCGTGACAATTGGTATCCACGGTGCACACCTCGCTAGCGGAGAGCTTCTCGAGTTTGTGGCGGCTGATCGCCGCAAGGAGATTCTCTGGGTTCGGCATACCGACTCGACAGGGACTGTGACCGAGTACCACACTGAACAGTGGGATCCAGGCGCCCATACGGTCCAAGAAGTGAGAACGATGGACTGTCTGGATTGTCACACGCGACCGTCTCATCGGTTCAAAACGGCTACCCGTGCTATCGACGAGGCTTTGGCGTTGGGCGAGATTAATGCCGATTTGCCTTGGATCCGCAAATACGGCCTCTCTGTGCTTCGCGCCGGCTATGCCGATGCCGCACGGGAGATCCCGGAATCTCTGGCGAATCACTACCGCGCCGATCATCCGGGGCTTCATGAGACGTTAGGAGATGTAATCGTGCAGGCCGGAGAAGATCTCGTTGCGATCCATAGTCGAAACGTGTTTCCTACAATGGGTATAGGTTGGGGAACGTACCCCGACCACAGCGGCCACACCGACTCTCCAGGATGTTTCCGTTGCCACGGTAGCGGGTTGAGCAATGCCGAAGGGAAGTCGATTAGCGCCGACTGCTCTTTGTGCCACGTAGTTCTTGCGATGCGGGAGTCCGAACCGGAGATTCTCGCGCAACTAGGGATAGAACCTTGATTACGAGCTGGCGTTACCGAGCGTTGCCTCTTTCCAGCCACAAGGACAACTGACCATGCACTCTGGCCATCATTTGTGTTTCTCCCGCATGCTGGCAGCAACCGCAATGTTTTTGCTCGTTGCCGTTGCGCCGGCAGCCGCACAGACCGTTACCGAGTCGACCTTAGCCAGCCTCGACTTCCGCACAATCGGCCCGGTCACAATGAGCGGCCGCATTGTCGATATCGCCGTCACAGAGATTAACCCATTCACGTTCTACGTTGCGTCGGCGACGGGAGGAGTCTGGAAGACGACGAACAACGGAGTCGTGCTGACCCCAGTCTTCGGGAATGAGGCTACCCACTCGGTGGGTGCAATTGCCGTGCATCAAGTGGACACCAATATCGTCTGGGTAGGTACCGGCGAACGCGCCAACAGGCAGAGTTCGTCATGGGGTGATGGAGTCTACAAGTCCACGGATGGGGGTGACTCATGGACCAACATGGGCCTTGGCGACAGCCACCATATCGGACGTATAGCCTTACACCCCACGAACACGAATATCGTCTTTGTGGCTGCGATGGGACATCTCTGGGGTCCAAATGAAGAACGTGGCCTTTACATGTCAGAGGACGGTGGGTCGAGTTGGACCCGTGTGCTAGAGGGCGACGAGAACACCGGCGTCGTAGACGCCGCGATCGACCACTCCGATCCAAACACCATGTATGCGGCAAAGTATCAACGCCGCCGCCGGCCGTACGGCTTCCACGGGGGTGGTCCTGGAAGCGGCCTCTACAAGTCAGTCGATGGCGGGCGCACTTGGACGGAGCTCACCAATGACCTTCCAGACGGTGACTTAGGTCGCATTGGGATTTCCATATACCGCTCAGATCCGAACATCGTGTACATATCGGTCGAGCAAGGTTGGCGCTATAACGCCTCAACCGCATATGGCGAGAGGCGCGCCGGCATATACCGTTCGGAAGACAAGGGCGAAACGTGGGAACACATGAGCGATTGGAATCCGCGGCCCATGTATGCCAGCCAGCCGTTGGTCGATCCCAACGACGATCAACGCATTTACATGCTCAACAGCTACAGTTTCTCGGACGACGGCGGTCGGACCTTTACGCGGCCGCGCCAGACCCTGCATGGTGACGACAGATTAGTCTGGGTCAACCCGCACGAATCCCGTCACGTCATGAAGGCGGATGACGGTGGCCTGGGCATCTCTTATGATCGCGGCCTCACTTGGCTTTACATAACCCACCTTCCCGTGAGCCAATGGTATCATGTGAGCGTGGATATGAGGAAGCCGTATTGGGTGTACGGTGGCTTGCAGGACAATGGCAGCTGGAGGGGGCCAAGCG
>JBDHHK010000335.1:0-3255 GCA_039589395.1 Gemmatimonadota bacterium | reverse complement strand
CGTCTTCTTCATGTCCGTCGGCGCCCATTAACGGGTGAATATGATCCTGAGTCTCGAGCTTGAAATACCCCAACCCGGTGCCCGTGCCGGCCAGCAGCCATTTCTGCCCGGCGGCGGCGTAGTGATCACAGCCCATGTCGTGGAAATCGAGAGCAATCATGCCTGGGGGATGCGCTCCATCCACAGAAATCAACAATCCATGCCTGTGAGCCATCTCCGACAACTCTTTCACAGGCGTCAACAGGCCGGTGATATAGGTGATGTGACTAACCACAATCACTCGGGTTCTCGGCGTGATGGCGTTCTCATACAGCTCCACCACCTGGTCCACACTCTTGGGAACGATCGGTATTTCGATCTCGTTGACCTTGATGCCCCGATGCTGCTCTAGCGACCTATAGGCCCCGTAACCACCGGGATGCTCGTGAGTGTTCATCAGAACTTCATCGCCTTCTCTGAAGTCGATTCCGTTCGCGAAGTTGTTCATCCCTTCTGTGGTGCTACGCATGTAGGCGAGTTCCTCTGGATCCGCCCCAAGAAACTCACCCAACACCGTCTTGTTTTCACGTAATTGCTCACTTCTGTAGTTGTCACGGGGATTCTCGGAAAGCTCGCGCTGGATCTTAATATGTTCGTCCATCACGACCCGAGGGGGCGGTCCGAACGTGCCATTATTCATGAATGTCAGGCCGTCTTCCACGTTGAACTGCTTGCGGATTCTCCACCAAAATGCCTCGTCTGGAGCCCCTTGCGGCTTCAAATCGCTCAAAGGCAAGTTCGGGCTTGTAGTTTCTGCACGAACAGCTTGCGGAATGGACGCAGCTGCGAGTCCACCAACCGCAGCGGAGATTGAACCGCCCAAGAAGTTACGACGGGAAACCTTGGAACTCTGATGACTCATACTGCCCCCTCAAGCGAGTATTTGCCTCCCAACACACGAGATCACCGCTCGCTACGGGAGAGACATATCGGTGAATATCGACTGGTGAACACCGGGTATCAAGCAGAGGTTGGCAGCTCACTCCCGCAAGCCCAGCGCATCGATCACGCCTGCGATTACCCTGTTCAAGTATTGATTAGAACCACCGGGGCTCGGACCCAAACGCACCACGACCATATCGAGCGACGGAATCACTACGGTGTTCTGTCCCATGAAGCCGGCTGGCCAGTACGCGTCCGCCGGTACATCCGGCAGCGCCCCACCTCGATTCAGCCAGAATAGCCCGCCGTATCCGTCGTTAGGATCGGTGGCGGTTGGAGTGCTTATGAACTCGACCCAGCCTTCAGGCAGGATTCTTTCACCCAGCCATATACCGTCCCACAGATGCAACAGTCCGAACCGAGTCCAGTCGTATGCGCTCAGGTAATCGTACCCCGTCATGATGAAGTTGCCGTGAGTATCGGTCTCGAGCACAGCATCTCTTATCCCAATCTTGTCAAACAACGCTCGTTGCGGGAATGAAAGGTACTCCTCGCCCCGCGCCTCAACCTTTTGTCGAATGATCCGTCCGAGAGTGAGCGGATCGCTATTGCGATAGCGGAACTCCGTGTTGGGCGCAATGTCCATTGGCTGGTCGATGGCGTGCTCGAACACGTTCACCGCGTCGAAGTAAATCATAAAATGTTCGTTCTCGCTGGTATACGACCTTGGCTCGGCGAGGCCGAGGTTTAGAAAATCGAGTCCGCTGCTCATGTGAAGTAGGTCGGTAATCGTGATTTGGCTACGAGGGTCCGACGGATCCTGATGCCATTCCGGAACCGGTGCTGGCTGATCCAAGGTGAGTTCTCCCTGCTGAACGAGAATTCCCGTCAACGCTGCCGTTATACTTTTACCCTGGGACCAGCTGATTTGAGGAGTATGCGGAGTAAAACCTTGCGCGTAGCGCTCGGCGATGATCTTGCCGCCAAGCACCACGACGAGCGCCCGTGTATTCTGACCTGCCTCATCCATCGCCCAATCGAGGGTAACGTTCAATGAGTCGACGTTTACACCGTTCGGCAGTTCGCCTCGCGAATCCGCGTCCCCCATTGGCCAAGCTTGAGTACTCGGATCTGGAAGTGTAGACGTCACGTCAATCGGTGTGAAATGGATGTCGTTCGAACCACGCTCGTAGATCACGCACCCCTGATCGCCGTGGTACTTGGCAGAGCGCTCCGGTGCGCCCGGTACACTCACATAGGAGCGTTGCTCTTCCCAATCAATACGAAATTCAACGGTCGAGTCCCACCGGAACGGAACAAATGGAGCGATGTCGTTCGCGATCACCGTCTCGACATCACGTTCGATATCCCGACCCACGACCCAGAGCCCTGCACAGAGATGATGCGCGTCGATCGCGGCGACGTGTTCTCTTCCTTCGCTCGAGAGTTCAGACTGTGTTGACGTCGACTCAGATAAACACCTGTTGAAAAAAATGATCGCGACAACGAGTGGGGTCACGCGCCCCAAGTAAGTCATGGTGTGCTCCAATGTGGGATTCAAAGCTCGAAGATGAAGTATTCTAGATTGGGCGGATGGTGTCCAGCGAACGAAACGATTGGCATCGAACCGGACCGAACGCTACCTTCTCGAATCATCCCTGAGTATTGCAGCAAACTAAGGAGTCTCCGATGCGAGCTCATCGAACGATTTTCTGCGCGGTCTTTCTTTTCGTATGCTTGTCAGTGGCGAACCAAGGCACGACAGTTGGCCAAGTACCGACGCCAGCTGAAGTCATCGGGTTCCAACCGGGAGCGGACCACAAACTCGCAGACTACACTCAGATTCAATCCTACTTCCATGCGCTGGCCGAAGCCTCGGACCGGGTGATCTTGGAGGAAATTGGCACCACCACGCTTGGCAAGCCGATGCTCCTCGCGTTCATCTCGAGTGAAGAGAACCTTCGCATTAGAGAGCGGTATCGGGAAATCAATCGACGACTGGCACTCGCCGAAGGCCTGACTGATGCAGAGGCGCGGGCCCTCGCCGAAGAGGGAGTAACGACAGTCTGGATCGACGGCGGGCTCCATGCCACGGAGTTGGCACCCTCGATGCACACACCGTTGCTGGCGCATTGGCTGGCAACGGACGAGTCGGCGGAAGCACGAAACATCCGCGACAACGTTTTGCTGCTCCTAATGCCGAACATGAATCCAGATGGGCTCGACGTCGTCACGAACTGGTATCGAAGCAACCTGGGAACACCGTTCGAAACGTCGCCTCTGCCGGAGCTCTACCATCACTATGTCGGCCACGACAATAATCGTGACGCCTAC
>JBDHHK010000334.1:0-4195 GCA_039589395.1 Gemmatimonadota bacterium | reverse complement strand
CCGCCCTGCCCGCCCTGTTGCGACACATTTAGCTGTTGTGGACTTAGACGATGCAACACACCAAATCTGATTTTTTGCAACGCAGCGTGGGTAACCGGTCCGGGCCAGGGGTGCGACTCTTTTACCTGTCGCAGCTCAGACTATGCACTATTCCAAACGTGACTTTTTGCGTATACAGTGCTGGTGATCGGTCTGGGCTAGGGGATCTCAGGGTGTGGTGTCCCCGGATTAAGCCAAAATTGCATCAATTTCCAATAAGTTCCGCCTCTTCAAGCTCTGTCTTACTCCAACTTATATTCCTCAAAAACCTGAACTCCATAATCCAGCCAGACACGCCACATGTTCTGGTTCCTTTTTTCTTTGACTCACAGGAGTAATTTTCCTATACTTTATATATCTATTATTATCTATCAGACCGGATTCTCTTAGGTTTGGTGCCGCTTACGTCTCGATAGTATAGAGTTCGGTGTACAAAAATATCCTTCTTTATCCCTGGTTACCATCTTCCACCACCAACTCCCACTCCTTTGACTGCACCTCCTGCAATCTCTAGCTAAATGTGGTGGCCGGATTCCGCTATTGATCTCTGAGAAATGATGGATGAGGAGAACCAGGAAGGCTATGGTATTTTGGGGCTGGTGCATGATTTTCCCTCAAGAAAAAGTCACCAGCAAAATCTTAAATTCTACTGTAACCAACAAGGAGGGAACAATCATGGCTGCAATCCGCAAAAATAACATAACCGTTACCATTTGGCCGCGTTGCAAGAACTTCCCATGAAAATATCACCGTTACCGCTATACGACAGACTGGTCCTTGGAAAACCGCTCGTGACCCTGCTTCTGGTGCTCCTGATCACCGGTTTTTTCGGCTGGTTTGTTCCTGACCTCAAGATCGACATCTCCGCCGATTCGCTGGTCTTGGAAAACGATGAAGACCTGCGCTACTACCGCTCCATCCGGGCCCGCTACGGATCAGACGACTATCTGGTCGTCACCTATACGCCCCAGAGGGGATTGTTCCAAACAGAGACCCTGGAAGATCTGCGCAAGTTGCGCGATAGCCTGGCCACCATCGAGCGGGTTGAATCGGTGATCAGCATCCTGGACGTGCCCCTGGTTCAGAGTCCGCCAATGTCTCTGTCGGACCTGCAACAACGCATACGCACTTTGACGGACCCGGACACGAAGCTCGCGCTGGCAGAACAGGAGCTTCGCCAGAGCCCGCTCTATCGCAATCGCCTGGTGGGCGCGGATGGCGATACCACGGCGCTGCAGGTGAATTTCCGTCGGGACCGGACCTATCAGCACCTGCGCAAGAGCCGGGATGCGTTGCGCGAGAAACGGCTGGAGGCCGAGCTGACACCGAAGGAGGAGCAGCAACTCGTACGTTTGTCCGATGAGTTCAAGCGTTACAGCGCCGATCTGAAGGCACAGAGGGGGGCGGATATCGCCCGCATCCGTACCATACTGGACCGGTACCGGGATCGTGCCGAAGTGCACCTGGGAGGGGTGCCCATGATTGTGACCGACATGATGGATTTCGTCCGCCACGATGTTAGGGTATTCGGCACGGGGGTGATTGCTATCCTGGCACTGGTTCTGATCATCGCCTTCCGCCGGCCACGCTGGGTGATTCTGCCCTTGCTAACCGCCCTCGCCACGAGCGTGGCGACGATGGGCTTCCTGGGCCTGGCCGGGTGGCAAGTGACGGTGGTGTCATCCAATTTCCTCGCCCTGTCGCTGATCTTCGTCCTCTCGCTGACCATTCATCTCATCGTCCGCTACCGCGAGTTGCACGTGCAACATCCGGATGCCGAGCAGCGTTATCTGGTACGGGAGACGGTTTGCAGCAAGGTGATCCCCTGTTTCTACATGGTCATCACAACCATGGTGGCCTTCGGCTCGCTGGTGGTCAGCGGCATCCGGCCAGTGATCGATTTCGGCTGGATCATGTGCATCAGCCTGACCGCGGCCTTGGCGCTCACCTTCACCCTGTTCCCCGCCGCACTCATGTTGCTAAAGCCCGGGACCCATCGTAAACGACGGGATTTAACCGACGCGATTACCGCTTTCTTCCCGCCTCTGATCGAGCGCCACGGCAACCTGGTGCTGGGGGCAGCGACGTTGGCGGTGGCCCTTGGCGTCACAGGCATGTCCACGCTCACGGTGGAGCACCGCTTCATCGACTACTTCAAGGAGTCCACGGAGATCTATCAGGGCATGTATCTCATCGACCGGAAACTGGGCGGCACCACCCCCCTGGACGTGGTGATCGATGCCCCGGCCAATTTTCTGGAGGAGGAACAGGAACCCTTTGATACAGAAGGAGATGACGAATTTTGGGATGAGGCCGACCTCCAGGGAGAGGCGGGGATCACCGGAACCAGTTACTGGTTCAACATCTTCAAGGCGGAGGAGGTAGACGCGATCCACAGCTATCTGAATGGGATCGATGAGACCGGCAAGGTCCTCTCCCTCTCCTCCACCATGGAGGTGCTGAAGCAGATCAATAGCGGCGAACTACCGGATAATTTTTCTCTGGCCATTCTTTACAAGCGCCTTCCCGAGGAGGTCAAGCAGAGCCTGTTCGCGCCCTACCTCTCGGCGGATGGCAATCAGCTTCGTTTTGCGGTGCGGGTGTATGAATCGGATGTGTATCTCAAGCGTCAGGCCTTGCTGGAGAAGATCCGCCGGCAGCTGACCGGGGAGTTGGGGCTGTCCGACGGCCAGGTTCATCTGACGGGCATGTTGGTGCTCTACAACAATCTGCTACAGAGCCTGTTCCGGTCCCAGATTCTGACCCTGGGGGCAGTGTTACTGGCCATTCTCCTCATGTTCATCCTGCTGTTTCGGTCGGTGAGACTGGCCTTAATCGCCATCGTGCCGAATCTGATCGCCGTGCCGCTGGTGTTGGGCCTGATGGGCGGGCTGGATATCCCCCTGGATATCATGACCATCACCATCGCGGCTCTCAGCGTCGGCATCGGAGTGGACGACACCATTCACTATGTGCATCGCTTCGGCAGGGAACTGGCGGTGGACGGGGACTACCAAGCCGCTGTGCGCCGTTCGCACGCCAGCATCGGCCGGGCTATGTATTACACCACGACTACCATCGCTATCGGTTTTTCCATTCTGGCCCTCGGACTTCTCACCGCTTTCGCGATGTTGATCGCCCTGGCTGCCAATCTTACCGTGTTGCCCCTGTTGCTTGAAAAGCTGAAGCCTTATGGAAAAAAGGACATTATGAAACATCAACCCGTCTCGAAAACCGGAATGACGACCCATCGTATTTCACCCTATCGCACTTCTTGACATACATCCCCGAATACGTGTCTTAGGGGACGACCTTAAATAATCAAATAACTCAAACCAGAAAAGCAGATATTTAGTCAGATACCTCCGGTCAAACCGGAGGCTTGAAATATGTGAACCGCTCAAAGCGGTATAAAAACCAAGGGCCACCTCAAAGGTGGCGGTTATTTGCCTAATATAAACTTAATTGATCGAGTCTTCGATCTTCTCTTTCTTGTTCTTTGATATATTTTCGGATTGCATCCTCATCTCTACCTACGGTTGAAACATGGAAGCCCTTGGCCCAGAACTTTTGCCCAGTAAAATTCTTTCTTCGACCGAAATACTGCCTTGCTATATGGATAGCACTTTTTCCCTTGATGAAACCGACCACTTGTGAAACCGCATATTTAGGGGGTATGGAGATCAACATATGCGCGTGATCTGGCATCATATGACCCTGCAATATTTCACACTCTCGTCTCCTGGCCAGTTCATGGAAAACTTCGCCCAGATATCTCCTAAGATCACCATACAGTTCCCTTTTACGGTATTTCGGTATCCATGTTAGATGATATTTGCATTCCCATTTTGTATGACTTAAGCTTTGTTCATTGTTCATTGAAAGCCTCTCTTTCTGTGAATTTTGAGCGGTTCACGTTGGAGGGGCTTTCATACAATCCCGGAAATGTCAAACTTTGGGAGTCCCCCGGCACAGCCGGGGGTTTACCCTGGATTAATTATTTAAGGTCGTCCCTCTTTCCGTAGGGCGTGACCCACAGAGACTTTGCCGTCAAAGGGCGGTGTTAACCGCATGGCATCCGGCCTGTGCGGTGCTTCTAAACGGAGGACCTCCGCACCCATATGTCTAGGGGACGACCTTAAATAACCAAATAACT
>JBDHHK010000333.1:0-3311 GCA_039589395.1 Gemmatimonadota bacterium | reverse complement strand
AGAGGAGGCTTGAACGTGGGTTCGATCTTACTGGTTGTTGCATATGCATGTGTGGCGGCGTTCGTCGCGGCTGTCGTGCACCGATTCGCAAAAATCTCGAGCATGCCAATGCACTTGAGGTGGGAGCTTTACCCGGTTGCCCACGAGAAAGGGCGGGCTGACTACGGCGGCTCCTACCTAGAGGAATCCGATTGGTGGACCAAGCCCCGTGAGTCGTCAAAACTCGGCGAACTCAAGGTGATGATTCCTGAGATCTTGCTGCTTGCGGGTGTATGGGAGCACAACCGCAGCCAGTGGTTCCGGTCGTTCCCGTTCCACTTCGGGCTCTACCTGCTTGCGGGCATGATTGGCTTACTCGTAGTCGGAGCAATCGCGACAGCGGCAGGCGAAAGCATCGCATCTGGCGGTGGCCTGTTCGAAAGCGCGGTATATCACCTCACATACATCTTCGGATTTGCTGGCCTGACACTCGGTCTGATCGGTGCCATTGCCCTACTGGCCAGGCGGATGTTCGACGAGGATTATGCGGAATACACGAAGAAAGGTGACTACTTCAATCTCACCTTCTTCGTGGTGACGTTGGTCGTCGCGATAGCCGCGCACGCTCTCGTAGATCCAACGTTTGTTGGACTCAGAGGTTACGTAACTCAGCTAGTCACATTCGATTTTGCTGCAGCAAACGCCGGCGGCGCCTCGCTCCTTAGCCTCCCCAGTATAGAGATCGTCCTGGGCTGCCTGCTGCTGGCCTACATCCCGCTCACTCATATGTCCCACTTCTTCACCAAGTGGTTCATGTATCACGACATAAGGTGGAGCGACGAGCCGAACTTCAAGGGCTCAAAGATCGAGAAGAAGATCCAAGAAGCATTGCAGTACCCGGTGAGTTGGTCGGCGCCGCACATTCGCGGGGACGGGAAGAAGAACTGGGTCGACGTTGCCACCTCCGGCGTTGAGGAGTGAAAGAGAATCCAATGAAGACGAAGAAAAGAGTAAAGATCGAAGATATATCGAAGCCCACGGATCAGCTCACTGAGGTACGCAAGGAAGACCTCATGCCGCTGCCGGCTCCGTTCGATAAGCCCGAGTCCACACCTGACTTCCCACCGTTGAGTGAAGCGGCAAAAGAGAAATACGAGTGTTCTCTCGACGGCACGATCGCGGTCAGCATTCCGAAGCCCAAGGACAAGCAGGAAGAGAGAGAACTCGTTGCCAAGTTCCTTTCGGGACTTCAGAAACTGTTCACGAAGGAGAACAACTGGACCTTCTTGCAGCCACTCGTGCTTTCGATGGAGCACTGTGCCACCTGCCACACCTGTTCCGATGCTTGCCACATCTACGAGGGCAGCGGAAACAACCCTGTTTACCGACCTGCATATCGATCCGAAGTCTTCCGCCGTCTTTACAAAAAGCACGTCAAGTCGAAAGGCGGCGTGTTGCAGGCGTGGAGAGACGGTGAGATCGAGTGCAACTGGACAACGGTCTCACGACTCGCGGAACTCGCATATCGGTGCAACCTCTGCAGGCGTTGTGCACAGACGTGCCCTGTAGGCGTGGATAATGCGCTGATCGCGCACGAGATCAGGAAGATCTTCAGCATGGAGATGGGCATCGTCCCTAAAGAGATCCATGACAACGGGTCGGTACTCCAGCTCAAGGTTGGCTCTTCCACCGGTATGAACGACATAGTTGCCAAAGACAACGTTGAATTCATTGACGAGGACGTCTCCGAGAAAACAGGTCTCACAATCGAAACACCTTGGGACGTAGAAGGCGCTGACATTCTTCTGATCCACAACGCCGGTGAGATCATGACGTGGCCCATGAACCCCGGCGCGTTTGCGGTGATCTTCGAGACAGCCGGATTGAGCTGGACGATGTCGAGTGAAATCGCAGGTTTCGACAGCATCAATTACGGTGTGTGGTATGACGATGCACAGTTTGCGCGGGTAGCAATCAAACACGCTGAGGCTGCTAAAAAGCTAGGCGTCAAGAAGATAGTGCTTGGCGAATGCGGGCACGCCCACAAAGCACTCACCGTTATCGCGGACCGAGTACTGACAGGTGACCTCAATATTCCTCGCGAGAGTTGTCTTGTTACTCTCGAGGATATCGTCATGAACGGCAAGATCGATGTCGATCCGTCGCGTAATGACTTCCCGGTCACGCTCCATGATCCGTGCAACGTCGTCAGACTCATGGGTATCGTTGAGCCGCAGCGACGCATTCTCAGAAAGATCGCGCCTCAATTCCGCGAGATGACACCTCATGGCGTGGATAACTATTGCTGCGGCGGTGGCAGTGGTTTCGCAATCATGTCGGGGCACAACTTCGGCGATTGGAGAACTCAGGTTAGCAGCAGGAAGAAGTTGCAGCAGGTTCTGAACGCGTTCGAGGGCGAGCTCGATCCGTCGATCAGGAAGTACGTATGCGCACCATGCTCGAACTGCAAGGGTTCCCTCCGCGACCTGTTCCAGTACTATGATATTTGGGAAAAGCACTCAATTCTTTACGACGGCCTAGTGGAGTTGATTGTAAACTGCATGACGAACGTCGAGCCTGATTTCATCGAGTGGGAGTTGCACTAAGCGAACAGGTGCAGCGTCAGACGCTCCGCAAAAAATGAGCGTTGCGACTTGAACGATAAAGGGAGGAACACATGGCCAAGAAGATCCTGGTCGTGGATGATGAGCCTGACGTGATCGAGTACTTCACCACGTTGCTCGAAGAGAACGGTTACGAAACGCGCAGTGCCTCGAATGGAGCCGAGGCTATTGCCGCAATCCGCGAAGAAAAACCGGACCTGGTAGCCCTGGACATCACCATGCCCGAGCAGTCGGGTGTGAAGACGTACCGCCAGCTAAAGGGAGAGAAGGAGTTCGAAGGTATACCCGTGCTGATCATCACCGGTATTGCCAAGGATTTCAAACACTTCATCTCAACGCGGAAGCAGGTTCCCCCTCCAGACGGGTACTTGGAGAAGCCTGTTAGCCCTGAGGCACTGACCGCGGAAGTGAAACGCCTTATCGGCTGAAGCTTGCGTTTTCCGGCAGTCTTACACAATGCCGAAGTGCTTCATCATTCGTAGCAGCGTTGATCTATGGACACCCAGATCTGCTGCAGCCCTCGTGCGGTTTCCACTGTTCCGCTCCAGGGCTATATCTGTCTTGCAGTAATGTCCAGTCAGGCGAGCAGCTTCCTCACCGTTCGCACGAACTGCTCTGCATCCACGGGCTTGTTGATGTACCCATCGGGCGGAGGCACTTGGCGACGGTTGGATATGAACGTCTTGAAATCGTCTGATACGCCGGTCG
>JBDHHK010000332.1:0-3323 GCA_039589395.1 Gemmatimonadota bacterium | reverse complement strand
ATCGTGCGGTGACCGAGTGCTGGTTTGCCGCATGGGCCGTGAACAATCTCTCGCCGGATGTTCGAGTTGCTAACTCTCACAGCGCAACCGTGACGCCCGTCTCGCGACTCGCGAGATATCTGGAAAGCGATCTTTGCGCTAATACGGGATCAGACTGAGGTCTTCAATCAGCGGTAGAGTTTCAAATTGTTGTAGGCAGCTTCGACGTTGTCTGGCAGAAGGCGCTCGTAATGTACCCAGTCCTCGTATTTGTCGAGCCGGATGGTCTGCATCAGCTCTTCCATCGAATGACCCGCCGCCATGCCGGCAGAGACTGCCGCGGCGAGATCCTCGAAATATTCACGCGTATCCGTGACGTCCGATTTCTCAAAAAGCGCACCGTGACCCGGGGCCAGGATATCGAAATCGAGATCTTCAACTGTGCGATACGAGCGTATCCACTCGGACAGGGGAGAACCGTCAAACGGGCCACAGGCACTGGGCAATGAGTGTATGTCGTCGGTGACGAGTGCATCGGCTAGAAACTCGGTTGCAAACAATACCCGCTCTTCGGGGAACAGCATGACCGTGGCATCGTCCGCATGATTCAGGCCGGGATGGATCAATTCGACTGTTTTGCCGCCGAGAGTCAGGCTCATTCGGTGTGAATAAACGATATCCGGGCGCTGTATGTCGCGCTGCATTTCTCCGGGGGTTACCTGTCCGTCGCCGTCATGGTCGAACATGGTGAAAAAACTTCGCCCGAAACCGCAGATGCCGGGCTTCATATTGGTTGGAATATCAATGTCCTCGTGATCGAAGCGTCCGTTATTGTTGCGATCGATCATGTCACCGGGCATCTGCGGATAACGGCCGTCCATGTTTCGCAGCATGTTCTCGTGGGCGATGAAGAGCGCCGTGTCCGCGAAGACTGCACCGCCTTCTGCATGGTCGAAGTGGCTGTGGCTGTAGACGACGTAGCGGACGGGCACATCGAAGCGCTCGTCCAGCTCAGCCTTGAGCCACTCGGCAAATTTATTGTTCAGGGTGTCACCGAGGATGATGCCATCCGGTGTGACCAGGAAGATCACGTACCAGTTACCATCACGCGCCCGGTAGAGATCATTCGTGATCGGGATGATTTCCCTCACGGAGCCGGGGAGTTCCACCTGCGCCTGTGCGCTCACGGCGAGCGCGATTAGCGCGAGAAGAGCGAACCGTTTCATCATCAACCCACGTTACCAGAGATCATTCGCGGCTCGTCGCTCTCGGACATCCTGTCGTTGACTCGGGCATCCTGCCCTCGGCCCTACGGGCTAACGCCTGCGGCGATATCCAAAATCGCTCCCGGCGATTTTGTCGCGATATAAGTACGTTCCTGTACAAAAAGCCGCTCCCACAAAAGGCGGCGCTCCCACAGATCCCATTACACAGTCGGAATGATGTTGGCGTTGAGGCGGAACAGATTGGCCGGATCGTATTGATTCTTGAGTGCAACCAACCTCTGGTAATTGCTGAAATAGTTCCTGTTGACATCTTCCTGCGATTCGTCGATCAGGTCGTTGGTGTAGAAACCCTGGATATGCGGCTCGATCGTGCGCCAGGTTTCCTTCAGCCAGGCGACATGCTCGGACGCGTCAGAGTCGATCGGCCAGTCGATGATCAACAACGGAATATAGTTGATGCCTCGATGCGGAAATGCCGTTGCGTCCGGGGCGACCCGGCTGATGGCACCGCCGCACTGCTGTGTTGCGAAAACCGTGAAACGTCCCTCGCGGGCCTCGAATCCACGCACGATCGTGTCGATGAATGCCGGGCTCAGCTCGGCCGAGAAACCCGACTTGGTGTATGAGCCGATGGCGCGAACATCGGAAACGTCGCCGGATTTCTGTAATGCGACGTAGTCCATCGCGCCGACATCATCCATGACTACGGTGCCGGCGCTGCGAACCTTGTTCAATATCGCATCCGCCTGTTTGTGTGGTCCGCTATAGCAAATGCCGAATGTGATCAGGCTGGCTGTTTGTCCGCTGCCCATCATCACCATGTCCAGTGCGAGCTCATCCGGTGCTTCCAGGCTGTAGTCGGCATAGAAGTCCAGGACCTGGCGTGCTTGCTCGATCGGGAATCCGATTCTGCCGCCGATGATCTCGCGCTGCATCTCGTGCAGCTGGAACTCGAACGAGGTGACGACGCCGAAATTACCGCCGCCCCCGCGCAGGCCCCAGTACAGGTCCGGGTTTTCACTCGCACTGGCGCGACGAAACCGACCATCCGCAGTGACGAGTTCGAAGCCGCGGACATTATCCAGCGACAGGCCGAATCTTCTCGCGACGCGACCGAAACCACCGCCCAGGGTCAGGCCGCCGACGCCGGTATGCGATACGGTGCCCGCCGTCGTCACGAGTCCGAATGCCATTGTCTCGTGGTCCATGTCGCCGAGCAGGCTGCCGCCGGAGACTTGCGCGATCTTCGCCTTCGGGTCGACATGCACACTTCTGAATGTGCTCAGGTCGATCATCATGCCGCCGTTACAGGTCGATTTGCCCGAATGACTGTGGCCGCCGCATTTGACGGCGGTCAGGAGACTGGACTCGCGTGCGAAGTCCACGGCATTGCGCACATCGGCAACGCCCTCGCACTGCACGATCAGGGCCGGGTGCTTGTCGATCGACGCATTAATGACGTGTCTCGCGTTCTCGTAAGCTTCGTGGCCCGGCAGTAAAAGATTGCCGCGCAGGCTGTCGGCGAGCTCCTGCACTGCGGTGCGCCTTAATGTCACCTCCGCACCATCTCCGGTGAGGGCATTGATGTCCGCGTCGACTGTCGCCGATGGCCCGAGTAATGCGGCGATTCCGCTGTTGACGGGCAGTGATGCTGCAATTGCCGCTGTTAGCGAGCTTTGCATGAAGCGACGTCTATTCATGGCCATACCCCCTGTTGTTCTTTCTCATTGGCCTCCCCGCACTATAGTGAAATCACTCAGAGGCCGCTATCTGTAACACCTGGACGAAACGGGGCAGGGAACCCGATCGCGTGATCAATGTCCGATCTAGCAAGCTACGGGATGCTTTCGAGTATTGTATGAGCTCTCTGAAATACGCCGGGCCGACGATCTGGAACATGCTTTCACGATGCGCTGCGCCCCGGGTGGAAAATGCTGCTGGCGTGGCTTCCATTCGTTCGTTACAGTGCACGGCCGTCAAAAATAGAATCTCCGAAGGTTCCATAAGATGAAACGATTACTCGCGACGACGCTGAGCGTGATTGTAATGGCCTGTGCCCAGGCGCAAACCGACCTGCCGTTCGAGGTCGAAGCAGTCACCTCCTTCGACGAGCCATGG
>JBDHHK010000331.1:0-3384 GCA_039589395.1 Gemmatimonadota bacterium | reverse complement strand
AGTTACGCCGCTGGTGGTCGGCGGTTGCGTCGTGTGTCGGAGTAACGTTGGCGTAACTTTTTCTGTCAACTCCCAAGCCATCTGACCGGTACGGTCAAAAGGCGTAGCCAATGTGAAGCCCTGGCCAGATGAGGAACTCCCCGCCGGCAATCAACCCGTATGCAGTCCCGCGAAAGAGAAAACCACCGCTAGCGCGGTACTCGAATCCGACACCGGCATACCCGTACGTCGCAGATTCGATTGGGCCCGAGTCGGCAGTGCCGGTCAAGGCTACCAGGCCACCAGTGACGAAAGGAGACCCGTTCTTGGGTACGAAGTACAGCTTTGCACCAAGCGGAACGAACAGGACAGTGGCGTCCGTCACACTTCCCCCTAACGCAGACACGCCAACCTGCACGCCCATTTCAGGAACGACCATGTATTGATATGAGAAGCTGTAGAGTGCGGCTTTACCCAACAGCTCAATGCCGAAATCGCTGCGCAGCGAATCTCTGCTCTTGCGCCCGGTCGTGACCTGCGGTTGTTGTTGATCGGGGTCTTCGGCGGGTGTTGGCGCAACCACGACAGCAGCTTCCCTCGTCCTGCGATCGATGCGGTCGTACGCGATTCGGAAGATGTTGCCGTCCCTGGTTCTGATTCGAAGGCTTTCGTCAGGTATGTCTTCAATGATGGTGCCACGGAGGACGCTTCCGTCCTTCAGATAAACGACGTCTTCTTCCTGCTGCTGAGCATTGGCCAACACCGGCACCACACTTTGCACTGTCAAAGCAACAAAAAGTGCGAGAAGGATGGGGCCCAGACAACGCGACGGGCGTCTCATGCTTTAACTCCTCGAAAACAATCGAAGCAACGGCAAGCGCGGAGGCACTCCGTCCTCCAGGGAGCCGCGTTGGACCTCACCAATCTGTGGGACAGGCATACTGACAGCAAGGGTGATTCTGTACGAACGTTCGGCACGGAGTACACTTGTTAGTACATAGTGGCGTATTATCAACGTGGCTGATGATTTCTGGAGGGAACCGGTAACCGCAGTAGCAATTCGTATGCGTTTTTTTCCGCGAAGTCTCGCCGACACCGGCTCAAGTTGACAAAACGGTTCGCGGCGCTTCTTGCCTCTACTTCCGGCGCAAGGAGAAGCCTACGAAGAGGAAGAGCATGATGAGCAGGGTCGGACCCAACAGCTCCCAATTGTTCAGTTGTTCGAGCGAGTAGTCGAACACTGCTGTTGCCAATCCCAGCCCGAGGAACACGACCGCACCCGCTATCCCACCAGCGACACTGCCGAGCACTATTACCCAACGCCGTCCTTGCAGTGGTGAATCGGACAACCGGATCCGCGCAGCAGCGAGACCCAAAACGCTACCGACGATCAGAGCTATCCAGAAGTCTAAGGTGAACGGATGCATACATCTGCAGTGGTGAGCCGTCGTCCTCAACCTGGGCAGCGGCCATCCACTTCGCAAGTTCTGAATGCGGGCTGTCGATCTCGCCATGAGCATCAACGCACCGGACATTCACTAGACACGTTGTCACAAACCGGAATAATACCGGAATCGGCTCGCCGTCAACGTTCGGTCCCAGTTGAGTGTGCCGCCCCAAGAAGCTTTGGCGGTTGAGTAGCTTTGGTGTAGCGTAGAATTCGACCTGTGTGATGGCACCCAACAAAAAGCTGGAATAGGTGCTGGTGGGCGTCACTCAATCAAAGTCCTACTGTTGTGCGGGAGTGATAGATGAAACGGTTCCTTGGCCCTATTCCAATGTTGGCGGTGATGTTTTTTCTCGTGAACGAAACAGCATCAGCGCAACTTGCCGGCAATCCTGTCTACGCGGTCACTCCCAGCGTCGGCGTGACACTGAGTGTTGACTACGGGCGAGGTTTGGTGGTCGGTGAGTCAGCAAAGACGGATTTTTTCGGCGGTCGGCTTTTCATGGGGTTTCCGGGGGTGAGTTTCTGGGTTGGAGGAGGGGAATATGACAGTCGGACGGGAGCCGAGAAGGAGAAAATGCTCGGCGGCGGCGTGGCTTTTGATTTCCTTCGGGCGCCATCATCACCGGTTGTTTTGTCGTTGCAGGTGGGTGCGGGCACTGGAGATTGCGGGACAGACTGCACAATGACCAACGCGGTGGCGGGCCCCGCGCTCAAGATCAACGTCGTTGGTGCTGTCAACACAATACAGCCATGGCTCATGCCTCGGGTGCAGGCGACACGGTTTAGCATGAGTGGTGCGGTCGTAAACCAGTTTGGCTTCGGCGGCTCTGCCGGGATCAACCTGACCCTTCCGTTTGGGCTGGGTATTCATTCCGCTCTCGACTACTCGACCTTCAGAGAAACGACGACGGGAGCAATGACGGCTGTGAGGCGGGAGCCGCTGATTGTTGGTGGCGGGTTGCACTATTTCTTGTCTATACCGGGGTTTGGGACGCTTATGAGGTAGGAGCAGATAGCGGCAACCACAATCGTGAGGCGGGCCGTTCCGAGAATGGGGTCTGCTTGTCCTCATCGACAACACATAGAGCGAACCGCTATGTTTCGTGCGGAGGCCGTCCAACGCCTCCTGCCCCGAGCGGCATGGGAACTCTTCGCGACTCACAGGATAACCCTCGTGAATCGAGTCCCTCGCTCGGGGTCCTTCCCGTGCTGGTAGGCTGACCGGAGAAGCGCCTACTTCTTCTCCCGCCATCTGACAACAAGCCAAACCACTACAACGCCAATGACAACTGCAAGAAACAGATCTCCCATACGCCAGCACTCCCAGTGCAGGACGAACCCGCCCTGCGATGTTCGGAGCTACCAAGAACTCAGAATTTGGTGCGGACCTAAGCCTGGAATAGCACCATATCGAGCTGCAGTCAACCAGGGAGCAGTAGCCTCGGCGCGATCTCCCAGCGTGCACAATCTTGGCCGAGCTTGCGTTGCTTGTCCGTTTCTCCTATGCTGAGCCTTCAACATAGGAGTCAAACCGTGCCGGCACCATCGAGATTGAAGGGTCGATCGGGTAAGGTCAGGTTCGCCACGCTTGTGTGGCTCATCGTGCTCGCAGCCTTGGGCTACTACGGGTTCGAGTTTGGTGGGGTGTACTGGCGAAAGTACAGGCTCGAAGAAACGGTGACGCGGGACCTCTCGTCTGCCGGCCAGATCGCTGACGAGACGATCCGTCAGACAGTGCTGGAGCACATCGCCGCCATGCACCTGCCGCTCACTTCGCGCTCCGTTCGTTTCGCCCGCACCGACGCGCCCCGTGCTCTTCGAGTCTCGATCTCGTACGAGGAAACCGTGAACCTGCTGTTCACCAAGAAGCAGATTCCGGTTTCCGTCGAGTTCGAACGATCGTTCTGAGCTACAAGGCTAAGGCTGGCCTTACGCCAGAAATACCGAGGGTCAGC
>JBDHHK010000330.1:0-6169 GCA_039589395.1 Gemmatimonadota bacterium | reverse complement strand
GTTGCTCTGACGGCGGGCAGCTTTGCTCAGTCGGACGGGGCGGCGGCAGGTGGGCAGCTGGAGCTGGACCTGCTTTTCGTCAACGGTACCGTAATCGACGGATCGGGTGCGGCCAGGTACGAGGCGGACGTCGGCATCAAAGGCGACCGGATCGAGGTAATCGGCCAGAACCTTCGGGAGCGCTACGACGCCGACCGCGTGATCGACATCGACGGCCGGTACCTCGCGCCCGGATACATCGACGTGCACACGCACACCGGGCGGGAGCGCTACGACGCCGACCGCGTGATCGACATCGACGGCCGGTACCTCGCGCCCGGATACATCGACGTGCACACGCACACCGGGCGCACCGCGTTGGGGAACGACGAGCGAGCGAAGGCCGCGCTCAACTTCCTCTATCAGGGCATCACCACGGTGAACATCGACGGGTGCGGCCGCCACTCGACGCAGTTCGCCGACCAGGCCGAAGGTCAGATCGCCGGCCAATACGAGTTCATCGACGCCAACCCCTTCGGCTTGAACGTGCTGATCCTCCTGGGCCACGACAACCTCCGCAGGGCCGTCATGGGGGACGACGACTACCGGCGGTTCAGCACCGAGACCGAATGGCAGGAGATGGGGTCCCTCGTGCGCCAATGGATGGAGGAAGGTGCGCTGGGGATGTCACTGGGGCTCGAGTACGAGGTCGGCCGCTGGTCGGACGTCGAGGAGCTGGTCTCCCTGGCGAAGGCGCTGGCCGACTACGACACCCGCTCCGTGATACAAGCCCACGAGCGCGCCACGGGCGCGCAGCACCGCTACTACATCCCGAGCGAGCACAATGCGGAGGGGCTCTACGGTGACCGCTTCGAGAAATACCCCGACGGCTGGGACGTGATCGACTACGTGAACGAGGCGATCACCATCGCCGAGCGGTCGGGGGTCGTCTTCGACATGGCGCACATGAAGGTCACACACCAGCCCTACTTTGGGCGCAGCGCGGAGATCATCGAGCTCGTCGAGACCGCCCACGACAGAGGCTTGAGGATCTACGCCGAGCATATGCCATTCACCAATTCGGGGAACAGCCCCATGAACCTCGACATCATCCCGTTGAAGTACTACGGCATCACGGGCGGCAGGCGTGGGGTCCGGGGGCAGCCCGAGCGGGAGTATCCGTACCCCATGATCGGCGCGGTCCTGGACGATCCGGCGGCGGGTCAACTACTCCGCGCCGACATCGCCTGGCAGATCGACAAGCACGGCGGAGGCGAGTCTGTCGACATCATCGACAGCGACTCCCACCCGGAGCTGGTCGGCAAGTCGTTGAACGACCTGTCCGAGGAGTGGAACATGCCGGACCTCGTAGACGTCATCCTCCGGGTCAAGGAAGAGGGGGACGTGAACAAGCCGAACGGGGCCACGTTCCGCTCCTTCCAGACCTTGAGCTTCGAGGACGTGGCCAACTTCGCCCGCACAGACTGGTTCGGAACGGTGACCGACGGCGGCGTGACCTCTCTCGAGGGAGGCTTCGCCCAGCCACGGTATTTCGGGGCGTTTCCGCAGAAGATCGAGTTCCTGGTGAAGGACAACGACGTCATCTCGCTCGAACACGCCGTCCGCGCGGGCACAGGTCTGGCAGCCGAGATGTTTTCCCTTCCCGACCGGGGACTGATCCGGGAGGGTTACTTCGCGGACGTCCAGGTGTTCGACCTCGACGAGATCGAGGTCAAGGCGCGTTGGACGCTCGAGAACTCGCGCGCCTACTCCGAGGGTGTCCACTACGTGCTCGTGAACGGCGTATTCGCGATCGACGACGGGACGCCGACCTTCGCACTGGCGGGCAGGTCGATCCGCAACCAGGACGCCTGGGGCCGGTAGCTCGACGACCAACGCCATTCCGCCACGACCGAGTTCACGTTCGATGGCGTAACGGGTAATCCCTGCATCATGACACGGTGACAGGGTTAGGTAGAGGCAGGGCTGCGGCTCCAGAGCAACCACCCGATCCAACCCAACGCAATTGCCCCCACCACTCCTCCTATGGCGCTCAATACGAACGGCGGGAATAGAACACCCGCGGACAGAAGCAGACCGATCGTCAATAGCGCACTCGTCGTGCGAGGGAAGACGCGCGCTCTGAACAGCGCTGCACCCAACAACAACACGCCGACCGATTGCACCACCCCCATCCAGAGATGTACGAACGCAAAGCGTGCGTCGCGGAACATGGGGCCGCTGTAGTCGATGAGTTCGGGCGCTCTCGCTGCCAACACCGGCCAGACAAATGCCATGTCGAACTGGAACCACATGTACGCCAGATAACCGATTAGCGTTAACACTAGGCCAACGAACCCCAGCTTGCCTGTTTCTTCTATCTGGCAGACGTATAGGGCCAGGACAACAAACGGCATCAGGGCAGCAAGCACGACCGCCATTTGGCTGAGGAGTGGCCAGCTACTGGTGCGCACCCAGTCGAGGGGAGTGGCGCTGGGGTCCAGCAAAAACAGGGGAAGCAGGGCGTTTAGTGGGAGCAAAACTGCCGCGCTGATAGTGAGCACCGCCAAGGTACGCTCGAGCGTTCGTGTCATTGAACCTCCTACCAGCAGCATTACGTCACTAGCACCTCAGAAGTTGCCACAGCGGCTTCCGACAGGCGAGAATTCGACCGCGCAGCAACGCTTGGCAAATCGGATGCGTGGAACCGGGCCAATGACAGTGGCGTATTGTGTGCACTGAGCGGCGTCGCTACGACAGCTTTACCGTAAGAGGAAACCATGAATAAAGTGCTGCATAATGTGGGCTGGAATCGGTGCCGGGATCGGAGTTTTCATAGGGCTCGTCCGACCTGAGGTGTGGCAATGGACGAACCCGATTTTCGAGTGGGCGGCCGGCATGGGGCTGTACGGCGTGGTCTCCGGGGTCGGATTCGGAACGCTGCTCACGCTCCGCGAGGGCAGGAAGACGCTGTCCGATCTCTCGCTGCGACGAACCGCACTTTGGGGTCTCCTTGGTGGTGCCGTGGTGCCTCTGCTGTTCGGCGCCGCCGGGATGTTTCCGGCGGGAACCACCATTATGGACATAGTAGGAGCGATAGGCGTTACCGGATTCCTGGGCGGGACGTTTGCGTCGGCGTCGGTCGCCATCGCGAAGCGCGCGGAACTGCAAGCGGGCGCCGAGCGCGGACGCCTGAGTGCAGACAACAGCTCCGAAGCGGCGTTGCTGCGGCCGTAGCAAAAACCGAATGTCTTTGCCTGGCGGAGTAACACTCCCTCCGACATCTGCGGCGGAATCGGTTGTGTGCGGCTGTCGTACGTGGCTGTGGAAGATGCTGATTTTCTGTTGCCCGCTGTTCGTTGCCTGCGTCGGTGACTCGAAAAATGAACCGTCCTTCGAATCGTATCCCCCCGTTCCCGACGGCCTCGATGCCGCGGCTGCTGCTTTACTAACCGAGCGGCTCGAAAGCGAAAACTTCGTATTCCACTTTCGGCCGGGCGACAGCGTCGCGGTGGAACGGCAGGAAGCACTTCATCGTTGGGCAGTCGACTACCTCGACTTAGAGCTTCCAAAGAAGATCGACTACTACAAGTTCGAATTCGGAGAGATGAGGGACGCTGTTGGTAGGTGGGCCAGCGGAACAGGTTTCCCCTCCGATTACGCGCTGGCGACCATTCACAGTTGGCACCCGCACGAAACCATGCACATCTACACGTATGGCCTGTGTCAACAAACGACTATCCGCCTGTACGACGAGGGGATGGCCGTCGCCCACGAGGTCGACCCCCTCGATGGCAATTTGGTTTCACAATCGATGCACTATTACGATCGAGGTGACTACGTTTACGCGGAGAAGATCCAAGAACACAGACGAAGGAATAGGCTTTATCCTCTCGAAGAGATTCTAGACAGCGACTCGTTCGACGAAGCCCGTCAGGGCGTGATCGGGACCCGGTATGCTAGGGTGCTTTACGACCAGTCAGGCATGTTCGTCTCATACATCATCGGCACCTTCGGTATTGACAAGATGAAGCAGGCCATCTGTTCCGTCTCAGAAAGCGATCCACCCGACACCATCAAACGAGAATTCGAGGAGGTTTTCGGAATCAGCGTGTCGGATGCCGAGCGAGCCTGGCTGGCCTACCTAGATGCGTCGATGTGAAGGGCGGTCTGGAAAGGGTCGAACCCGCGTATGCATGCCGTGCAGGCACGCCAGTCTCCGTGTCCGGCGGAGCATCTCGTGCGATTGTCTTCCACGAGACTCTTACAACTATTTGACCGTTTCCACGCATCTAACTCAGGTACAATCGTAAAGTGAATTCGCTCGATTCTCGCTTTCACCGGACCTTTGTGATGCAGAACTTTCTGGCCGACGTGCGCTACGTGCTGCGCACACTCAGCAAGCAGCCGGGCCTCGTGCTCGTTGCCACTCTCACCTTGGCGCTGGGCATTGGCGCGAACACCGCGGTGTTCAGTGTGCTGAACAGCGTGATTCTGGCGCCGCTACCGTACGAGGAACCCGAATCTCTCGTCCGGCTCTACACCGCTACCCGACGGGACCCCCTGCACTCAGCCGGCTATTCGACTGGCCCCGATCTAATTGAGTTGCGGGAACAGGTGGACGCGTTTTCGTCCATCGGGATGATGTACACCTACCGCGAGGTCGGCCTGGATCTGACGACCGACGGCGCACCGCAGCGAATCCGTGCTCTCAGAATCAGCGCCGAGTACTTCCAGACCTACAGGGCGACGGCTTTGATGGGCCGGGTGTTCACGCGGGAAGAGGAGCGCAATGACGTTCGGCGGGTTGTGCTGAGTTACGGCCTTTGGGAGGCGTATGCGGGCCGCGATCCAAACATCGTTGGCAAAACGCTCGAACTGAGTGGAGTACTCTACGAGGTGATTGGCGTTATGCGCGGTTCCTTTGTGGACGTGGTTGCGGGTGACGTGGACGTCTGGATACCGCAGCACCTCGAACTTGGCACAGGCGGCAACAATCGAGGCAATCATTATCTGAGCGCCGTCGCTCGGTTGTCGGCGGGTGCTCCGGTGGCCGAGGCTCAGGCGCAGGTGGACGCCGTGATGAACCGCCTTGCGTCCGAATACCCCGACTACAATGAAAACCGCATCATGAGAATCGTCCCGTTGCATACCGACGTCGTCGGTGAGTCTACCGCGGCGGTTTACGTCCTGATGGGCGCCGCGGGGCTCGTACTCCTGATAGCCTGCCTGAATGTCGGCAACCTGTTCCTCGCCCGCAGTGTCGCCCGTACCAAGGAGACAGCGATTCGCACGGCACTCGGCGCAGCACGGTCCCGGGTGATCGGCAATCAGCTCACCGAGAGCTTGATTCTCGCCGTGGTCGGCGGACTCGTGGGATCGCTGATTGCTTACTGGGGAGTGAAGCTGTTGCTGACGGTGAGCCCCGATTCGCTGGCGCGCGCGGAGGAAGTTGGGTTCGACACGACTCTGCTCGGGTTCGCACTCGTGATAACGGTGTTGACCGGGTTTGTGTTCGGAGCGGCTCCGGCGGTCCGCGCGTCGGGAGTCGACCCCAGTGAAGCGATGCACGAGGGATCTCGAGGCAACACGGGCGGCAAGGGATCCAATCGCGCTCGCAGCGTGCTTGTGGCAACTCAGGTGTCGCTGGCCCTCGTGCTTCTGGTGGGCGCTGGCATCCTGCTCAGGAGTTTCGTGGCACTGCAGAGCGTCGACCTTGGATTCGACCCGAGCAACGTCGCGACGTTCGAGGTCCATCTGCCCCCTGCCAGGTACGAGGATCCAGAGTCGCGTGTCGAATTTCATTTTCAGTTTCACGACAGGCTGGCGACTCTGCCCGGAGTGCTCGACGTCTCGGCGACGTCTTGGCTCCCCGCGAACGGCCACTACCACCAATGGGGACTCGCCTATCTCGACGATGCTGGTGAACGGCAATGGCTCGGCGCGATGGTGCGAGTGGTAGAGGGTGATTACTTCGAAGCGATGGGCATACCGTTGTTGAATGGCAGGAGCTTCACTCGGCTGGACCGGCGGAACACAGAACAGGTAAGCGTAGTCAGTGAATCGCTGGCTCGAGCCGCGTTCGGTGAGGCCGATCCGATCGGTCAAACCTTCGGGACGGGAGGCAGGAACTTCACCATCATCGGAGTCGTAAGCGACGTGGCGTACGAAGCGAACGGCACGGGGTTCC